>NZ_JBIBGL010000005.1:92996-412533 GCF_042956465.1 Embleya sp. NPDC008237 | reverse complement strand
CCGGTGGACCCGGCCGCCCGGTGAACCCCACAGGCGCGGCGGCGGACGGCGGACCACCGCCGTTCACCAGGTGCGGGCCGCCCGGACCAGGTGGTCGTGGACCAGCGTCAGATGCGGGTGGTCCGCCGTACCCGCGCGGCGGACCAGGAAGCCGGTGTTGATCGGCGGGTCCTCGGGGGTGAGCAGCGGTACGAGTGCGCCGGAGGCGAGTTCGGCCGCGCACAGGTAGCGCGGCAGCACCGTCAGCCCCGCGCCGGCGACCACCGCGGTCAGCACCCCGCGCAGGTCCGGCACGGTGATGGCGGCCCGTTCGGTGAGCCGGGTGCCGAACACGTGACGCCAGTAGCGGCGGGCGATCGGCAGGTCCTCCGCGTAGCTGACCAGCGGTACGCCGCGCAGCGCCGCCGGGCCCTCGGCGGCGACCCGGTCCGGGCCGATCCGCTCGGCCCACCGCGGCGCGGCGACCAGCACGAATTCCTCGTCCATCAGCGGCACGGCGACCAGCGCGCGCCCGCGCGGTCGCCCGGTGGACAGGACCAGGTCGTAGCGGCCCGCGCGCAGGCCCGGGAGCAGGTCGTCGGTGAGCCCGGTGGTGATCCGCAGCAACACGCCGCGCTCGACCAGCGGAGCGAGCACCGGCAACACCCGCACGCACAGGACCTCGGCGGGACCGGCCAGGTGCACCGGCTCCGCCGGGGTGTCCGCGCCGAACCGGTCCCGCTCGGCCACCTCCGCCAGCGCGTCCAGCGGTTCCGCGACCCGGATCGCCAGGTCGTCGGCGATCGGTGTGGCCGCCACGCCTCGGGGCAATCGTTCGAAGAGCGCCCGGCCCAGCCGGTGCTCCAGCGCGCGGATCTGGGTGGTGACGGTGGGCTGGGACAGACCCAGCACGCGCGCGGCGCCGGTGAACGAACCGGCCCGGTGCACCGCCAGGAAAGTGCGCAGCAGGGTCAGATCCAACGGACCGCGGGCGACAGGCTCGGGTATGGACGCCGCCGCCGTCGCCGCCGTGTTCGGCGACCCATTGGAATCCTCATGGCTCATGATGGAAAGCCTATTTGGATGGTGATGGATGAGCATCTACGTTCGAGTCCGACGGCGCGACGATCGGTGGTGACGATCGGTGGTGCCGGCCGGTTTCGACAGCCGGCCGCGACGACCGATCGACCGCTCGACCGTCGGCCGTGCCGATGTGCCCGTGGGGATCCGACGATCCGACGTGGCGATCCGACGTAGTGATCCTGTGATGGCGTCCGAGCGCACTCCGCTCCGGCGCCGAAATGGAGAGATGACCCATGGCGAAGATTCTGTTCGTGCTCAGCGGATCCGACTACTGGACGCTGGCCGACGGCACCCGGCACCCGACCGGCTTCTGGGCCGAGGAGGCCGCCGCCCCGTTCGAGGCGTTCACCGTGGCAGGCCACGAGGTCGTGGTCGCCACACCCGGCGGCGTGACACCGACGGTCGACCAGGCGAGCCTGGCGCCCGAGGTGAACGGCGGCGCGGACGGGGTGGCCACGGTGGCCTCGGTACTGGAGCAGTTCACCGCGCTGCGTGCGCCGATCGACCTGGCCGATGTCGACCTCGCCGACTACGCCGCGGTCTTCTACCCCGGTGGTCACGCGCCGATGGAGGACCTCGCGGTGAACGCGACCTCCGGCGCGCTGCTCACCGCGGCGCTCGACTCGGGCAAGCCGCTGGGCGTGGTCTGCCACGGGCCGGCCGCGCTGCTCGCCGCCGAGCGTCCCGACGGCACCTCGCCGTTCGCGGGCTACCGGCTGACCGCGTTCACCAACACCGAGGAGACCCAGGCGGGACTGGCGGACAAGGCCACCTGGCTGCTCCAGGACCGCCTGGTCGGCCTCGGCGTCGACTTCCGGGAAGGTGCCCCGTGGGCGCCCCATGTGGTCGTCGACCGCAACCTCTACACCGGCCAGAACCCCGCCTCGGCCGCCCCGCTGGCGGCGGAACTGGTCAAGGCCCTGAGCTGACGGCAGGTCGGCGACCGGCGAGCGACTGCCGGCTGCCGACCGGTCGAATCGGCGGCCGTCGGTATCGGCGGTCGCCGGCCGGTCGCCGGTCACCGGTCGATCAGGCGACCGGCCGGCGGCCCCGTCGCCCGGGCGGGTCGGCGCCGGTGATCCCGGACCCGGCCTCGCCCGACCCGGGCTTTCGGCGTCCTCCGCGTCGCCTTCTCGGCGGTCCCGGCCACCCGCGTCGTACCCGGCATCGCCTTCGGTCGGATCCCGCGCCCGGGCGTCATCGGTCCTCCGCCGGCAGCGGCGACACCGAGGTCACCGCACCCGAAGGCGAGATGGCGGCCGGGGCGGTCCGCAGGTGCGTGTTGCCGCCGGGGTCGACCTCGGGGTCCGCGCCGCGCGGCTCGGCCGAGGGGTTGAGCAGTCGAGCCGTCGGGATCAGGATCGCGGCGAGCACGGCGACCACGGCGAACGAGACGCCCAGCGACGCGCGGTCGGCGATGCCGCCCACGATGGCGGGCGCGATCAGGCCGGACGTGTAGGTGACCGTGGCCACGCCGGCGATGGACTGGCTCGGGTCCTGGCCGGTACGCCCGGCCGCGGCGAAGGTGAGCGGCAGGACGGCGGACACGCCCACGCCGAGCAGCGCGAAGCCGAGCGCGGCGGGCAGCGGCGAATGCGCGGTGGCGACCAGGGTCGCGCCGATCGTGGCCAGGACCGCGCCCGCCTGAACCGTACGGGTCACCCCGAACCGGTCCACGACCCGGCCCGAGGCCAGTCGGGCGATGGTCATCGTGCAGGCGAAGCCGGTGAAGGCCAGCGCCGCCACGCCGGGGGAGGCGCCCGCGACCTCCTTGAGGTGTACCGCGCTCCAGTTCGCCCCGGCGCCCTCGGCGAACACCGCGCAGAAGCCGACCGCGCCGATCGCGAGCACCGCCCGGGACGGCAGCGCGAACCGCGGCGGGGCCTTGGCGCCGGCCGCGGGACGCGCGTCGAGCAGGTTGCGGCCGGCGACCCAGCCCACTGCGGCGAGCAGTACGGCCAGCCCGGCCAGGTGCACGCGGGCATCGAGCCCGGCGAACGCGGCGGCCGCGCCCAGACCCGCGCCGACCAGCGCGCCCGCGCTCCACATCCCGTGCAGCAGCGGCAACGTCGAGCGGCCGACCCGTTGTTCGACCACGAGCCCCTGGGTGTTCATCGCCACGTCGGACATGCCCGCGCCCACCCCGTACACCAGCAAGGCCGTGCACAACCACGGCAGCCCGGGGGAGGACAGCGGCAGCAGCGGCACCGCGCACCACAGCACGATCAGGCAGCGCAGCGCGGTCCGACCGCCGTGCCGGTGGACCAGCGACCCGGCGAGCGGCATCGCCAGCGAGGCACCGACGGCGGGGGCGGCCAGGGCGAAGCCCAGTCGGCCCGGGCTCAGGTCGAGGTGTTCCTGAAGCCACGGCAGCCGGGAGGCGAAGCCGCCTCCGACCGCACCGTGCACCGCGAAGATCAGGCTCGCGGCGATCCGGGCGCGGCCCGCCTCGGCGACCTCGGCCGCAGGTGGTGGTGGCGCCGTCGCGGCGGGCGGGGCGGCGGAGGACGGCGGGGGCGGGGCGTCCGCCGGGCGTGGCGCCGGGCGGACAGGCGGTGTGGTGGGCATGCCGATGGCGTCTCGGCAGCTGGAAGTCTGCGTCATGGTGCGATAAATTATCAGGAAGGGTTCCTGAAAGAAAGACTCTGCGAGGATCGCTACCCATGACAGCCGCCCGCACCGCGACACCGAGCACGTGCCGCACCATCAACGACCGCCTCGCCCTCGATCTGCTGATCGAGCACGGCCCGTTGACCGCGTCCCAGCTCAAGACCCTCACCGGACTGTCCCGGCCGACCGTCGCGGATCTGGTCGAACGCCTCGGCGGCGCGGGCCTGATCCACCTGGCCGGCGAGGCGGGCGAACGACAACGCGGCCCGAACGCGCGGCTGTACGGGATCGTGGCCGAACGCGCCTACATCGCCGGGCTGGACGTGCGGGCGGGAGGCGTCGAGGTGGCCGTCGCCGACCTGGCCGGCCGTACCGCCGCGACCGGCGCGCTGACCGTTGCCCCGGATCGCGACCCGGCCCTGGCCCTGGCCGACGTACTCGGCCTGCTGGACGACACCGCGGCCCGGGCGGGCGCCGACACACTGCACACCTTCGGCGTCGGTGCGCCCGGCCTGATCGATCCGGTCTCGGGCAACCTGCACGAGGCCGGTTTCCTGCCCGGCTGGCACACCCTCCTGGTCGCCGCGCTGCGCGAGCGCGGCCGGGTCGTCCTGGAGAACGAGTCCAACCTCGCCGCCATCGCGGAACACCGCCTCGGCGCGGCCCGGGGGCTGGACACGTTCGTCCTGGTCTGGCTCGGCCAGGGCGTCGGCGCGGGCGTGATGCTGGACGGTCGACTGCGGCGCGGCGCCTCGGGCGGCAGCGGCGAACTGGGCTTTCTCCCGGTCCCGGGTACCGCCCACCTGCCCTCGCACGTCGACTGCTCGGGCGGCTTCCACACGCTGGTCTCGGGGGCGGCGATCGAGGAACCGGCCGCCCGGCACGGCTTCACCGGGAGTGCCGAGGAATGTGTGCGGGCGGCGGCCGAGCAGGCCGACGCGGGGCGGGACGCGGGGCCCGCGGCGGCGCTGCTGGACGAAATCGCCGACCGGATCGTGCTGGGGGTCGCCGCGCTGGCGGTCATCCTCGACCCCGGCTGCGTGGTGCTCGGCGGCGAGACCGGACGGGCCGGCGGTGCGGCGCTGGCCGATCGGGTCGGGGCCCGACTCGCCGACGTGTCGCCGCTGAGCACGCGGGTGGTCGCGGGTGCGGTACCGGGCAACGCGATCCTGGAGGGCGCCGTGCTGACCGCCCTCGACGATGCCCGCGACGACCTGTTCGGCGGGGCGCGGCGTTGAGCACGGCCGAGCGGGATGCGCCGGGGGCGGGAGGCCGGGGTGCGCCGGGGGTCAGACCCGGTGGGTGCCGGAGAGCAGGCCCGCGGGCGCGACCGCGCTCCACGCGTCGAAGAGTTCGGTGACGTTCGAGTAGCGCTCGGCCGGGTCGCGCCGGGTCGCCCGCTCGACCACGGCGAGTTGGGCCAGCGTGCCGCGCCAGGCCCGCTCCTCGTCGCCCGCGTCCAGCAGCAGGCGCAGGGTTCGGCCGAGCAGGAACACGGTGCCCGCGCGGGTGACCAGCGCGCCGCGCCGGCTGTGCTCGGGCGGCATGTAGCGGGTGGACCCGGACAGCCGGGCGGTGTCCAGCACGAACGGTGCGCTGCGGTACTCGTCCAGGTCGATCAGGTGCACCCGGCGGGCGGCGAAGTCGTACAGCACGCAGCCGTCGTACCAGTCCACTCCGACGTAGCCGGCCGCGTCGATCAGGCGGTGCGCGTCCAGGATCGCGTCCAGCGCCGCGTGTACGTCGTCCAGCGGCAGGGCGCGGAAGCGGGCGAGCGGCGAGGCCGCGCCGGTGCGCAGTTGCTTGCCGGCGCGCTTGACCGTCGAGTGGTACAGCACCTCGCCCGCGCGCCACGGCCCCACCGTCACCGGGATGCCGTTGGCGGTGAACGAGTGCAGCACCGGCACGATCGCCGGGTGTCGGACGTGCGCGTGCAGGTCGATCGCGCGGCGCAGGCACAGCGCGGACGCGGCGTTGGGGCCGGTCTTGACGAACCAGTTCCCCTCGGCGTGCACACCGTAGGAGACCGCACCCGAATCCTGGTCGCCGAAGGTCGTGTGCACGGTTCCGATCGAGCGCAGGAAATCGGCGGGATCCTGCGCGGTGTCGATGGCGTCGAGCAGTGGGTGCGGCACGCGGTGGGCCTTTCCTGGCGGGTGTTCCGGACCCGCCGCCCGGGGGTCGGCAGCGTGGACGGATCGAGCCTGTGGGCATCGGGTCCTTACAGCGACGGTAGCGCCCTCGGGAAGGGCGTTGGGGCGTTTTCGGCGGAAGCCCCGCAGATGAGGGGCCTGGCGGGGGTGATCGGGAGCGGGAAGGGAACAGGATTTCGGGGGATCGTGTCGGGAAACGCGGCAATTGTGCGGAGCGCTCGGAGGCCGGTACGAGGGCGTCCCGCCGCCTTTTCGCGGCCTCGGCGTGCGGGCGGTTGCCCGGCCGGCTCTCGCCGCTCGGCGAAGGCCGGGCGCGTGGAGGCTCGACCGGAGCCGACCCGACCGGACCCGATCCGAATCGATCCGGCCCGACGAGGCGGAGCGCGGTGGGACCCGCCACGTCCGCCTCGCCCGCCGCGCCGCGGAGCGTACCTCCCCAAAGGCTCTCCGCAGGCTATTCATTTCGGTCCGGGTGGATGTGCGCGCGATCGCCGGCCCGGAGCCGGTGATCGGGCGCGGAAACAGGGGAGTTGCCTGATCGTCGGCGCCGTCCGGGCGAACCCGCATTCGGCCGGCGCGGTTCCCGGCGCGGGCATCGCGCGTACCCGGGCCTCGACCCGACGAGGCGGGCGCGAGCGGGCAGCCGCGACGTCGGCGGCCGGAACGCTGCCACCGTAGACCGACACGACCCTCGTGCGACAGGCGATTACCGGACAGATGCGCCGAGTTCGTCCCAGCGGCGCAGTGGAACAGGCTCCGGGACGGCCGAAACCGCCGCCGGCACATCGGCGAAGGAGCCGCCCGGCCCGCCCCCGACGACACCCCGACCCGCCGATGCGTCACCACTTGCCCACCCTTCGGCCACGAGCGGGCGGTGGGCGGTATGGTGGGGGTATGCAGTGTGCAGTGGGTATGAGTTGGTGGCGCTCCACTTAGGAGCGGCCACCATGCGTGCATGACCCGGGTCGTTCGGACGGACGGCCCCTTTTTTGTGCCCTGATCGAGGGGCGGTGCCGTCGGGACGGCGACCGACCCATCGACGGGGAGAAACCATGAACGGCACATCGAGCAGCACGGCCGACGCGGCCGCCATGACGACGACATCGGCCGCCTCGGCGGCTGCGACCGCCCCGAACGAGCCGATCGCTGCGACGGATGCGACGGATGCACTCGGAACGAGCGCCGCGCGGGCCCGGAGTGCGGTGCTCGAGGAGCGGATTCGCCGCGAACCCGGGCGATTTCGGGTACTCACGGGCGACCGTCCGACCGGGCGCCTGCATCTGGGCCACTACTTCGGCACCCTGCACAACCGGGTGCGTCTGCAGAACCTCGGCGTCGAGCAATACCTGATCATCGCCGACTACCAGGTGCTCACCGATCGCGATATCGCGGACCGCCTGGTCGAGTACGTCGAGGGCCTGCTGCTCGACTACCTGGCCGTCGGGATCGACCCGGACCGGACCACGATCTTCACGCACAGCGCGATCCCGGCGCTCAATCAGCTCCTGCTGCCCTTCCTCAGCCTGGTCTCGGTCGCCGAACTGGGCCGCAATCCGACGGTCAAGGACGAGATCGCGCACTCGCGACAGGCCGCCGTCAGCGGATTGATGTTCACCTATCCCGCGCACCAGGCGGCCGACATCCTGTTCTGCAAGGGCAATCTGGTCCCGGTCGGCCAGGACCAGTTGCCGCATCTGGAGCTCACCCGCACCATCGCCCGCCGATTCAACGACCGCTACCCGGCGGGAGGACACCCCGTCTTCCCCGAGCCGGACGCGCTGTTGTCGGCCGCGCCGCTGCTGCTGGGCACCGACGGCACCAAGATGAGCAAGAGCCGCGGCAACTCGATCGCGCTCGCGGCCACGGCGGACGAGACGGCCAAGCTGATCCGGGGCGCCAAGACCGATGCCGACCGGCACATCACCTACGACCCCCGGACCCGTCCGGAGGTCTCCGGGCTGGTCCTGCTGGCCGCGCTGTGCCAGGACCGGGACCCGCACCGGGTGGCGGAGGAGATCGGTACGGCGGGCGCCGCCGCGCTCAAGCGCACCGTCACCGAGGCGGTCAACGAGTTCCTCGCCCCGATCCGGGCGCGTCGAGCCGAGTACGCGCGCGACCTCGGCCAGGTCCGGCGCATCCTGCACGCGGGCAACGAGCGGGCGAACGCGGTGGCCGACGCGACATTGCGCGAGGTGCGGAGCGCGATGATGAGCCTCTACTGACACGACCGCCCCGCCGGCGGGGCGCGATGAGGAGGTGGTCCCGGTGACCCGGGACGTGTACTCGGTGCGACCCATCGGCAGGGTCGAATCCGGGCTGGTGGACCGGAGTTCGGCGCCCCGACAGGCCGACGAGGGGGCGCCCGACGCGTGGCTCGTGTTCGAGGAGGAGGTGCGCGCGGGGCTCGGCGATCTGCGCGCGGGCGACGAGGTCGTCCTGCTGACCTGGCTGGACCGGGCCGCCCGCGACGTGCTGAGCGTGCATCCGCGCGGCGACCGGGAGCGGCCGGCCACCGGCGTGTTCAGCACCCGCTCGCCGGACCGGCCCAACCCGATCGGACTGCACCGGGTCGTGATCACCACGGTGGACGGCCTCAGGCTGCACGTCCGCAACCTCGAAGCGATCGACGGCACACCGATCCTGGACGTCAAACCCGTCCTGGGCCCGGAGTCCGAACGCTAGTGCCGAAGCCGGGAACGGGCGCCCCGAGCAGGCCCGTTCCCGGCCAACCGGCCGATACCCCGACTCCGCCACCTCGCCCGCGCCCGCCCGCTCAGGCAGCGACCTTCGCCAACGCGCCCGCTTCGTCGCCCGCCGCCGCGGGCCGATCGCGCATCAGATACGCCACCAGCACCGCCGATCCGAGCAACATCGCCGAGCCGGTCCACAGCGCCAGATGCAGGCCGTCCATGAACGCCGTCGTCGCGGACTCGCGGACCACCGTCGGCGTGCCGCCCAGGTGCCCGATCCCGCCGCCACCGCCCGACGTACTGGCGTCGACGATCCGACGCGCGTCGTCCGCCGGGACCCGTGCGTCGGCCAGCAACTCGGTCAACCGGCTCGACAGGCGCCCGGTGAGCACCGCGCCCAGTGCGGCGATGCCGACCACGCCGCCCAGTTCGCGGGCGGTGTTGGTGACCGCCGAGGCCATGCCGGCCCGAGCCGGCTCGACCCGCGACATCACCGCGACCGAGATCGGCGTGAAGCACAACCCCATGCCCGCGCCGAGGAACGGCAACACCCAGAAGAACTCCGGGTAGGACGCGTCCTCGCCGTAGAAGGAGAGTCCGCCCAGCGCGACCCCGCACAGGGTCAGTCCGGTCACGAGCGGTACGCGCGGCCCGATCCGACCCGCGAAGTGCCCGGAGATCGGCGCCGCGATCATGATCGCCAGCGTCGACGGCAACGAAGCGAACCCCGCCCGGGTCGGCGAGTACCCGAGCACGTCCTGCATGTACAGGCCGAGGAAGAACAGTGCGCCGAACATGCCGAAGCTCACCGCGAAGCCGCCCCACACGGCGGCGCCGATCACCCGGTCGCGCAGGAAGCCGATGTCGAGCATCGGTTGGGCGACCCGGAGTTCGACACACACGAAGGCGATCAGCGCGACCGCGGCCAGTGCGCCGGCACCGAGCACGCGGGCCGAGGTCCAGCCCTGGGCCGGGCCCTCGATCAGCGCGAACACCAGCGCACCGATCGCCGGTACGCCCAGGAGCAGTCCCGGAACGTCGAAGCGGCCGCGGCGTTCCGCGAATTCGGGGAGCACCCAGGCGCCGATCAGGATCCCGCCGATGCCCACCGGCACGTTGATCCAGAACACGCTCGCCCATCCGAACGTGTCCACCAGCGGGCCGCCGATCGCCGGGCCGAGCGCGAGCCCGCCGCCGGAGACCCCGGACCAGATGCCGATGGCGCGGGCCCGCTCCCGGTCGTCGGTGAACACGTGTCGAATGATCGACATGCTGCCGGGCATCAACAGCGCACCGCCCACGCCCTGGACCGCGCGTCCGGCGATCAGCGCGGTGAGCGAGCCGGCCAGCGCGCAGGCGATGGACCCCGCCGTGAACACGCCGAGACCGATCAGGAACACGCGGCGCCGGCCGTACCGGTCGCCCAGGGTGCCGCCGGTCAGCAGCAGCGCGGCGAAGACCAGGCTGTAGCCCTCCATCACCCATTGCAGACCACTGACCCCCGCGTCGAGGTCGCGGTCGATGCTGGGCAGCGCGTTGGACACCACGACGTTGTCGAGCATGGCCACGAACAGCGCGACGCACAGCGTGGCCAGGATCAACCCCTTGCGCGGCGCGCCGGCCTGCCCGGATGCGGCCGGGCTCGGGCCGCCCGGCGGGATCGGTGGGCCCTCCGGTCCCGGTATCGGACCGGGGGAATCGTGCGCCATGATCACTCCCTAACAGTGTTAGTGACTGTCTAACGGTGTTAGATTGCACTTCGTCGGGCATCGGCGCAAGGGGATTGGTTCGGCTCCGCGGGCAGACGATGCGATTGCGGAAGAGGATTGGCCTGATTCCGAAGGACAATCGACCCGACGGGGTCGGCGGCAACGCCCGCCGGGGTCGACGACAAGGAGTGGGCATGACGGGCAAGGGCCGGGCACCGGCGGACGGTGTGCAACGGCGGCCGGCGGTGACCCTCGACGCGTTGGTCCGGGCGGGGTTGGTGGTGCTGGAGCGCGACGGCCTGGACGCGCTGTCGATGCGCTCGGTGGCGGCCGAACTCGGCGTACGGGCACCGTCGCTGTACTGGCACGTGCGGGACAAGGAGGAACTGCTCGACCTGCTCGCCGACGGACTGCTCGGCATCGGTGTGCCCGCATTGCCGCCGATCCGCGGCGACTGGCGGGTCGAACTGCGCGAACTGGCCTGGGCGTTCCGCGCGTTCCTGAACCGCAGGCGGGACTCGGTGCGGGTGCTGATGGGTCGCTTCCCGGCCGGCCCCGGGATGGCCGCGGTGATGGAGCATCAGCTCGCCATGCTGGACCGGGCCGGGTTCGGTCGGCAGGACGCCGCGTACATCACCTACGGCCTCAGCACGCTGGTCACCGGGTTCGTGTACGGCGAGCAGCGACCGATCTCGGCGGCGGTGGTCGCCGGGGTGCCCGTGCGCGAGGCGGTGACCGCGATCGGCGACACGATCGCGGCCTTCCCGGCGGACACCTATCCACACCTGGTGGCGACGGCGCGCGAACTCACCGGGCCGCACATCGACGATCGATTCGAGTTCGTGCTCGAACGCTTCCTGGACGGCCTGGCCGTGCTGCCCCGGAATCCGAAGCCCGACGGGGGAGGGACGACAACCGCGGCCGAGGAAGGTTGACCGACGGGTCGGTCGGCGGCGCAACGAGCCCGGAAGGCGGGTGCTCACCGTCGTTCGGCGGCCGATGCGCCCTCCCGATTCGGCGAGTTCACTATCTATTAACCCGCCCTGTGCCCAACTGGGCGTTATTCGGTGGACGGTTGGACCGTCCGTCCAGGACAATCCGCCGTCGGACTGTCGGCAAACGATGAGTTTCGGGGCGCCGCGCAGTCTGAACTCCTGTATGCAACACAGCAATTTTCGGCACCGACCGGTTGGCTCCGGGAGGGGTCGCGGACAGTCTCGATCGCCCGGTCACGGAGCCGGCGTAGAGCTGACTCCATGTTGTCGATCGACCGCTGTTTCCTTGGAATCAGCCCATCAGCTGGGGGATACATGAACCGGATCAAGGCGCTTGCGGCGTTGCCGTGCGGGCGTCGATCCAAGTGGGTCGTGCTTGCTTTGTGGTTGGTGCTGCTCGTTGCGGCAGCACCGCTCTCGGCCAAGTTGACCGACGCTCAGAACAACGAGGTCTCGTCGTGGCTGCCCGCCGAGGCCGAGTCCACGAAGGTGATCAACGAACAGAAGGACTTCCGTCCGGACACCACGGTGCCCGCCGTCGTGGTCTACGAGCGGACCACCGGCCTGACGCCGGACGACACGAAGGCGATAGCCGACGACCGGGCCGCCTTCGGTACCGCCAAGGGCGTCACGAACAAGGTCGAGGACGCGCGGCTCGATCCGCAGAACAAGGCCGCCCAGGTCCTGGTTCCGATCACCATCAAGGACGGTGGCTGGAACGACCTCGGCGACGCGGTCGACGAGATCAAGAAGAGCCTGAAGGACAACCCGGACGGGCTCAAGGCGTACGTCACCGGCCCGGCCGGACTCGGCGCGGACCAGGCGTCCGCGTTCGAGGGCATCGACGGGACGCTGCTGTACGCGACCCTCGGCGTGGTCGTGCTGATCCTGCTGTTCACCTACCGCAGTCCGGTGTTGTGGCTGCTCCCGGTGATCTCGGCGGTCGCGGCGCTGTTCACCGCGCAGGCCGTGGTGTACCTGTTCACCAAGGCCGGCCTGGTCGTCAACGGCCAGAGCGCGGCGATCCTGACCGTGTTGATCTTCGGTGCGGGTACCGACTACGCGTTGTTGCTGATCGCCCGTTACCGCGAGGAGCTGCACCGGTACGAGGACCGGCACGAGGCGATGGCGGCGGCGCTGCTCCGCGCCGGACCGGCGATCGTGGCCAGCGCCGCGACGGTCGGCATCGGCATGTTGTGCCTGATGGCCGCGGAGATGCAGTCGACCAAGGGCCTGGGCCCGGTCTGCGCGCTCGGTGTGGTGGTCGGCCTGATCGCGATGACCACCTTGCTCCCCGCGCTGCTCGTGATCGTCGGCCGCTGGGTGTTCTGGCCGGTCCGCCCGGCCTACGAGCCGGACGCGATCACGCACGACGAGAACGGCATCTGGGCCAAGGTCGGCCGGCAGATCGCCCGCGGCCCGCGCCTGGTGTGGATCGTGACCGCGGTCATCCTCGGTGTGATGACCATCGGCCTGACCAACCTCAACGGTGACGGCATCGCCAACAAGGACTCGTTCACCAACAAGCCGCAGTCGATCACCGGCCAGGAGATCTCCGAGCGCTACTTCCCGGCGGGCTCCGGAGACCCGATCGTGGTGATCGGTCGTGAGTCGGCCGCGGGCACGCTGATGCAGACGCTCCAGGCAACCCCCGGGATCGCTCCCGACGGGGTCCGGAACACCGGCACGGCCAACGGCCGGGTGCAGATCGAGGGCGTGATGAGCGCGTCGCCCGACTCGGCGGCGGCCAAGGACACCGTCAAGCGGGTGCGCACCGCGATGCACGCGGTTCCGGACGGCGCGGCCAAGGTCGGCGGCGGCACCGCGACACAGATGGACGTCGCCAAGGCGTCCGAGCACGACGACAAGGTGATCATCCCGCTCATCCTGCTCGTGGTGCTGATCGTGCTCGGCCTGCTGCTGCGGGCGGTGATCGCACCGCTGGTGCTGATCGCCACCGTGGTGTTGTCCTTCGCGGCGGCGCTGGGCATCAGCGTGTTCACCTTCGAGCACCTGCTCGGCTTCGAGGGCACCGACGTGGGCTTCCCGCTGTTCGTGTTCGTCTTCCTGGTGGCCCTGGGCATCGACTACAACGTGTTCCTGATGAGTCGGGTGCACGAGGAGTCGAAGAAGCACGGAACCAGGCGCGGTGTACTGATCGGTCTGTCCGCGACCGGCGGCGTGATCACCTCGGCCGGCCTGGTGCTGGCGGCCACGTTCGCGGTGCTCGGCACGCTGCCGATCGTCGCGTTCGCCGAGATGGGCTTCACCGTCGCGCTGGGCGTGCTGCTGGACACCTTCATCGTGCGCTCGGTCCTGGTCACCGCACTGGGCCTGGACATCGGCCGCAAGATCTGGTGGCCGAGCAAGCTCGCGCAGCACCCGGACGAGGAGGAGCCGAAGGCCGGCGGCGACGGCGACCGGGAGGGCGTCCTGGTCGGCTGAACCGGCACGGCGTCGATCCGTTGATCGGGGCCTGCTGATCGAGGGTGGTGGGCGGATGGCACGCGCCCACCACCCTCTTCGCGTCCGGCGGGCTGCTACCGATTTCGGGCCCGGGCCCGCAGTGCGGCCAGGAACCAGTCGAAGACCGGGGCCAGGCTCGGCCAGGACGGCCAACCGTTCATCACGCCGAGCAGTTGCCAGTACCGTTCGGCGCGCGGGTCGGTGCCCACCTCGAAGCGTTCGGACAGCCAGGCGACGAACGCGTCGTCGGGGGTTCGGCCGAAGGCGGCGGCGTATTCCGCGAGCAGGTCGGCGAGCACCGGTTCGGCCTCGGGCGAGGTCGGCTCGATGCCGGCCGTGCGGGCCGCCTCGACCCACTCCCGGGTGATCGTGGTCAGCCGCTCGTGGGTGCCCGGAGCGACGTCGTCGCCGCGGGTGCGCGCCTGGTACTCGGCCATCCGCCGAATCGACGCGCGGAAGTCCGGATCGGCGACCAGTTCGCCCAGTTCGACCCACGCCTCGACCTGCTCGGCGGTCGGGTCGTCCGGCAGAGCCGGCAATCCGCAGCGCATCTTGGCCAGGAAGTCCGGGTCCACGTCCAGGTCGGCGAAGGTCGCGTCGAGGAAGTCGGTGATCATCTTCCGGCGTTCCTCGTCGGACAGTTTCGCGAGCTTGTGCATCAGGTCCAACTCCTCGGGACTGGAAGCCCGCCGAGCCACCGCGCGCAGCACGGCCCGACGCAACCGCAACGTGCGGATCTGCGTGTCCACCGCGTTCGCGTGCGCCTCGGCGACCTCGGCGACGGTGACCTCGCGGGCCAACACCCGTCGGATGGTCACCAGATCGATGCCGAGGTCGCGCAGCGTGCGCACGAGTTCGAGGCGCACCAGCGCGTCGAGGTCGTACAGCCGGTAGCCGGCGGGACTTCGTCGAGTGGGCGGCACGACTCCCGCGTCCGCGTAGAACCGGATCGTCCGGACCGACAGGCCGGTCCGGCGCGCCAGGTCGCCGATCGAATACAGGGTTGCGCCGTCCATGTCCCCCACCGTGTCGCCTCCACCCGGTGGAGACTCAAGTCCCGTCCGTCCCGGGCCGCGAGCCCATGGGTCCGCGGCCCGGGCATCGGATCAGCCCTTGAGGCCGATCCGGTCCATCAGCACCATGCCGTCGTTGGTCAACACCATGCCCACCACCGCCGACCGGTGGAACCCGGTCACCACCGAGGACTGGTAGGTCCACAGCGGGGCGTCCTGCTTGAGTTGAGCGGCGACCGCGGTGTAGGCGGCCTTGCGCTGGGCCGGGTCGTTGGTGGTCCGGGCCTTGTCCAGGTTCTGGTCCACGGCCGGGTTGGCGTACAGCAGGTAGTTGTTCGGGCTCGTGCTGTAGAGGTTCACGTACAGCCCGGGCTCGGCGTCCGAGAGGTAGTAACTGAACATCGCGGCCTGGTAGTTCTTGTTGATCACGATGTCCGTCTGGTAGGCGGCGATCGGCATCGGGGCGAGCTTGACGGTGACGTTCTTCAGGCCCTGGAGCGAGGTCATGATGTATTCGGCGGTCCGCTGTGCGTTCGCGTTCTGCGGTATCGAGTAGGTGAAGTCCAGCGGCTTGCCCTCGGCCGCCAACTCGTTCAGCAGCCGCTGCGCCTCCGCACGGTCGGTGTGCTGAACGGTCTCGGTACCGGGCTCCACCAGCGGGCTGTCCGGCGGGAAGATGCTCTTGGTGGGCGTGCCGTTGCCGCTGAAGGAGATCTTGTTCACCTCGTTCGCGTCGAGCGCGAGCTGCACGGCGCGGCGGGCGCGCACGTCGTCGAACGGCGCGCGCTTGTTGTTGAAGAAGAGCGACTCGCCGCCGATGATCGTGACGATCTTGGTCTCCAGGCCCTTCTGCTTGGCCTTGACCGGGTCCTCCGCGTTGACCGAGACCTTCAGGTCGGCGCTGCCGGAGAAGACCGTCTCCAGGGCCTGGGTGCTGTCCTGGATGATCTTGAACACCACGGTGTCGGCGTAGGGCTTGCCCGCGCCCTGCCAGTAGCCGGGGTTCTTGACGAACGTCATGTGGTCGCCGTTGGTCCACTCCTTGAACGTGTACGGACCCGCGCCGACCGGGTTGCGGGCGAAGCCGGCCGGATCCTTCTTGTACGCGGTGGGCGAGACGATGAAGGACAGGTTGGATGCGACGATGTGGTCGAAGTTGGCGTTCGGCCCGCTCAGCGTGATCTTCAGGGTGGTGGGGTCGACCACCTCGGTCGTCTTGACCGCCGCGATCGTGCCCGCCTGGTACGACTTGCGCGCCGGCGCGGCGTGCTCGTCCCAGGTGAACTTCACCGCCGCCGCGTCGTAGGGGGTGCCGTCGGAGAACTTCACATTCGGCTTGAGCTTGAGCGTCCAGGACGCGTTGCCCGGGTCCGGGGTCAGGCTCTCGCCGATCTGCGGCATCACCTTGCCGGTTTTGGCCTCGTGCCAGAACAGCGAGTCGTAGACCGTGTTCAGTCGGGTGTTGTCGGTGTACGAGTTGCTCAGCGCGCCGAACGGGTCCATCGAGCGCATGTCGCTCGCCATCGCCACCGTCAGCGTGCCGCCGCTCTTGGGCGCGACGGTGGAGGTGTCCGGGGTCTCGGTCGCCTTGTCGTCGCCTCCGCCGCATGCGCCGAGCACCAGGCACGCGGCGACGGCAGGGACCACGGTACGAAGGGCGCGTGCGCCGGCCGGGCCTCGGGACGGTTCGTCGGGGAGCCGATTGCGGCGTGTCGTATCCATATGTATGCCTCGCTTCGATCTGTGCGCCGACCCCCGAGGGGCAACCGGTGGCGGAGCATAATCGAAGCCGCGAACGATCTTTGTCGCGCTTTTTCGGGTACTGATGGATGTTTCGCCCGGTGCCCGACGCTGCGCGTGCCCGCGAGCCCGACGGCCTGCGCGCGAGGGCCCTCGTCCGCCGACGAGGGCCCTGGGTGCGAGCGGGTGCGGGACGCGGGCCTCAGCGCTCCGGGCGCAGCGTCTTGCTCCACAGCACGGTCGAGGCACCGTCGCGCAGATTGACCGTCAGGTTGCCCGAGGGGCCGTCGATCTCGACCTCGCCGAAGTGCTGGAAGCCCTCCAGCGGCGAGTAGTTCGCGCGCGGCGGGGCGTGCACGAACTCGGCCCTGGGGCCGAACGTGCCGTCCAGCGCGTTGGGGCCGAACGCGCCCGCGTTCAACGGACCCGAGACGAACTCCCAGAACGGGTCGAAGTCCTTGAACGCCGCCCGGGACGGGTCGTAGTGGTGCGCCGCGGTGTAGTGCACGTCGGCGGTCAGGAACACGATGCCGCGCACGCCGCGCCGCTGCGCGGTGCGCAGGATCGTGGCGAACTCCATCTCGCGACCCAGCGGCTTGCCCGGGTCGCCCTGCGCGACGCCCTCCTGCGCGGCGGCGCCGTCCGGCACCACCAGGCCCAACGGCAGGTCGTTGGCGATCACCTTCCAGGTGGCGCGGCTCTGCGACAGGCCCTCGATCAGCCACTGCCGCTGCCGGTCGCCGAGCATGCCGCGCTTGGGATCGGCGTAGCGGTTGTCGTCGTTGGGGTCCTTGTAGGTGCGCATGTCCAGGACGAACACGTCCAGGTGCCGGCCGTAGGAGAGTTTGCGGTAGACCCGGTCGTCGCCGATCGGCACCCACTCGCGGAACGCCTGCCCGGCGCGCGCGGCGAGCACGTCGACGCGCTTCTCGGTGTAGCGGGCGTCGTCCAGGATCTGACCCGGGTACCAGTTGTTGCGCACCTCGTGGTCGTCCCACTGGTTGATCTGGGCGACCTCGGCGGCGAACGCGCGGTAGTTGCGGTCGAGCAGGTTGTAGGCGAACTGACCCCGGTACTCGGTCAGCGACTCGGCGACCTTGGACTTCTCCGGGGTGACCACGTTGTGCCAGATCCGGCCGTCGGGCAGCGGGACGCTCTCCACCAGCGGACCGTCCGAATAGACCGTGTCGCCGCTGTTGAGGAAGAAGTCGGGACGCAGCCGGCGCATCTGCTCGAAGATCGTCATGCCGCCGATGTCCGGGTTGCTGCCCCAGCCCTGGCCGACGGTGTCGCCGGACCACACGAACCGCACACCGGAGCGGCTGCGCTCGCTCGGCGCGGTGAGCAGCGAACCGGTCACCGCCCGGCCGGCCGCGCCGCGTTCGCCCTCGACCCGGACCCGGTAGTGGATGCGCCGCCCGGACGGCAGGCCGCGCAGCCGCACCCGGCCGGTGAGGTCGCCGTCCGGGGTCAGCCACGGCCCCCGCACGCAGTGCGCGTCGCGCAGGTCGGGCCGGGTGCCGTACTCGACGATCAGCCGACCGGGCCGGTCGGCCCGGCCCCACACGATCGCCGAGGACGCGGTGGCGTCGCCGCTCTGCACGCCGTGGCTCAGGCTCGGCCGGCCGGAGGCCACGTACGCGGGCGCGCCCGACGTCGACGCCGAGGCCGAGTTGGCGCCCAGCACGGGAGCGATCGCGAGGCCGGCGCCGACGACGGAGCCGGTGCGCAGGAGGGTCCTTCTGTCCACTGAGGTCATGGACATGTGTGTAGTGGCGCCGGGCGACGTATCGGCGAACGCGGGTTGGCCGACTCGTCAAGTCTGGTCGGCGGGCGGGGGTGGGGCAGCGGGGCAGGTCACCCGGGCTCGTGGTCGGCGGCGCCGTGCTCGCGCCACGGATAACCGTGCGACCGGAACGCCTCGGCCACCGCGCCGCGTCCGGCCTGCGGCCGGGCTCGCACCAGTGGGCGGGTGTCGTGGTCCAGCACGACCACCCGCTTGGCGTCGAGGAAGACGGCGGATATGTCGGCCCGTTCGAGCGTGATGGTGCGGTCCGTGTGGTCGAACCGGACCCGGGAGTCGGTGAGGGTGATGCGGGTCGACTCCGCCACGGCGACGAGGGCGGCGCCGACGCCCAGCAGCAGTCCCAGGACCGCACCGACGGCGACCTGCCACGGCTCCTGCGTCGAGGCGACGAAGCGGACGACGGAGCGCATCGGCAGGATCGGCATCCGGGTCGCGATCCGGGCCGCCGGCGGCAACAGGAACCCGAGCAGCAGCCCCAGCGCCGGTACGCTGCCGAAGATCGCCACCAGGTGCGCTCGCGGGTGGCTCAGCACCGTTCGCCGCTCGGCGGCCCTCGTCGCCCGCGCGGACGCGGGTGCGGATTGCTCTTCGGCCATGGCGTGCGCTCCCCTCCCTGCGGTGGCGGTCGACACCGTCCGCCGTCTCGATGCTAGGGAGGCACGGTCGACGCCCGCAGCGGCCGAAAGTCGACGAGGCCCAGACTTACGTCGAGAGCCCCGAGGCAAGCGGCCGACCGGCCGCGTCCGACGGCCGGACTGCCGGACGGAGGGTGAAGGCGCCTAGACCACGGTCAGCACGATCTTCCCGGAGGTGCGCCCGCTCTCGCCCAACTCGTGTGCCTTGCCCGCCTGCTCCAGCGGCAGCACCGCGTCGATCACCGGCCGCAGCAGGCCCGCCTCGGCCAGTGCCGCGATCTCCTTCAGCCCGCCCTGATCCGGCTCGACGATGGTGAACCCCGCCCGCAGCCCCGCCGCCTCCGCCACCGGCACCAACTCCACCTCGGCCGGCGACGCCAGCGAGACCACCAGTCCACCCGGCCGCAACGTCCGCAGCGAGCGCGGCCCGTACTCGCCGCCGATCGTGTCCAGCACGACGTCCACGTCCCGCACCGCCTCGGCGAAGTCGACGCTCGTGTAGTCGATCAGTTCGTCCGCCCCCAGGCCGCGCAACAACTCGTGCTTGGCCGCGCGGGCGGTGCCGATCACATACGCGCCGCGGGCCTTGGCGATCTGGACCGCGAGATGCCCCACCCCACCGGCCGCGGCGTGGATCAACACCCGCTGACCGGACCGTACGTCGGCCGCGTCCACCAGCGACTGCCACGCGGTGAGCGCGGCCACCGGCAGCGCCGCCGCCTCCACGTGCGACAGGGCGGCCGGCTTGCGGGCCAGGTGCCGGGCGGGCGACGTGACGAACTCGGCGTAGGTACCGGCCGGCTGCGGCAGCCGGGGCATGCCGAACACCTCGTCGCCGGGTCGGAACACACTCACTCCCAGGCCGACCGACTCGACCACGCCCGACACGTCCCAGCCCAGCGGGACCGGGGTGTCGCCGAGCAGACCGCCGGAGGCGCGGTGCCAGTAGTCGGTCGGGTTCACCCCGGCCGCGTGCACCCGCACCAGCACCTCGGAGGCACCCGGGGTCGGGCGCTCCACCTCGACCACCTTCAGCACCTCGGGCCCACCCAGCGTGTCCTGTCGGATGGCGCGCATCGTCATCACATTCCCCTGCTCGTGTTCCGGTTCGACCGTCGTGTCCGGCGGCGTGGGAGTAACTCTGCCGTCGCCCCCGAGGCCCATCGAGTGGCCGAGTGGCCAACATGTGAAAGGATCCGGCCATGCATCGAGTCGTGGTCCTGGCCCTGGAAAACGTCTATCCGTTCGAGCTGGGCATCCCGGTGCGGATCTTCGGCACCGCGACCGGCGCCGCCGACGAACCGCTGTACGAGGTGATCACATGCAGCCTCGACGGCCGACCGGTGCGCACCAGCGCCGACTTCGGCATCGCCGTCGAGCACGGCGCCGAGGTGCTGGCGAGCGCCGACACCCTGGTGCTCCCGCCGTTCACGTGCGGCGTGGACGAGAACGACGAGCCGGACTGGCTCCCGGAGCCGCTCGCCCGGGCATTGGCCGGACTGCGGCCCGGCACCCGGATCGTGTCCATCTGCACCGCGTCCTACGTGCTCGCCGCCGCCGGCCTCCTCGACGGCCGTCCGGCGACCACGCACTGGAACGAGGTCGAGGAGTTCCGCAGGCGGTTCCCCCGCGTCGAGGTCGACCCGGACGTGCTGTTCGTCGACGACGGCGACATCCTCACCGCGGCCGGGGTGGCCGCCGGCATCGACCTGTGCATGCACCTGCTGCGCCGCGACCACGGCAGCGAGGTGGCCAACCGGGTCGCCCGGCGCTGCGTGACGCCGCCGTGGCGCGAGGGCGGGCAGGCGCAGTTCATCGAGCGCCCGGTGCCGGAGCCGTCCTCGGCCACCACCTCGGCGACCCGGGCCTGGGCGCTCGAACACCTGCACCGCCCGCTGTCGTTGGCCGAACTGGCCGAACACGCGCGGATGAGCGTACGCACCTTCACCCGGCGCTTCCGGGACGAAGTGGGCATGACCCCCGGCCAGTGGTTGACCCGGCAACGCGTCGAACACGCCCGCCGGCTCCTGGAGACCACCGACCTGAGCGTGGACCGGATCGCCGACCGGGCGGGCTTCGGCACCGGCGCCTCGCTGCGCCAGCACCTGGTCGCCACCATCGGCGTACCGCCGATGACCTACCGCCAGACCTTCCGCACCCACGAACCGGTGTCGGCGCGCGGGTGAGACATCGGCCGCCGTGCGGGCCGACGTCGTGAAGACGACACCGGTTGCCCGCGCCCGGGTGCGGCGGCGGCCGTCGGGCATCCTTCCCGCGGGTGAGTGCGGTCAAGCCGGCCGCCGTTGCGGCCGATACCTCCGACAACGTGCCCACGTTCCGGAGGAGATCCACTCGTGCCGTCGCCGTTCCGTGTTGCCGCGTCCGTCGCCGCCGCCGCGGCCCTCACGTTCACCGGAGTCGGCGCGCACCCGGCTCCCGCCGCACCGGTCGCGCGTTACGCGGCGCTGGGAGACTCGTACAGTTCGGGCGTCGGCGCGGGCGACTACCTCGCCGACGGCGGCGACTGCAAGCGCAGTGCGAACGCCTATCCGGCGCTGTGGCAACGGGCGCACGCGGCGGTCGAGTTCGCCTTCGTGGCGTGCTCCTCGGCGACCACGGCGGATGTGCGTGCGCGGCAGTTGTCCGCGGTGACCGCCGACACCACGCTGGTGACGATCAGCGCCGGCGGCAACGACATCGGCTTCGCCGATACGCTCGAGACCTGTGTGCTCGGCAGCGACCGGGCCTGCTCGGACGCGGTGGCGACGTCCACGGCGTACGTGCGCGACCGGTTGCCGGCCGATCTGGACGCGACCTACGCGCAGATCCGCCGCCGGGCCCCGAACGCGCGACTGGTGGTGCTCGGATATCCGCGCCTGTTCGAAACGGGCAGCTGTCTCCTGGGGCTGAGCGTGGCCAAGCGGCGGGCGCTGGACGACGCGGCCGACACGTTGGCGGAGGTCACGGCACGCCGGGCGGCGGCCGGCGGCGCGGAATTCGCGGATGTCCGGGCCCGGTTCGCCGGACACGGGGTGTGTGCGGCGGACGAGTGGCTGCACGGGCTGACGCTGCCGGTCGACGAGTCGTACCACCCGACCGCCACGGGCCAGGCCAGGGGCTACCTCCCGGGCCTGGTCGCGCTCACCGGCTGAGGGGCCGCGGGCCGACGGTACGGACCCGGCCGCCGCGAACCGCGGCCGGACCCGAGCACCCGAGTGCGGCCGGGCGGGTCAGCCGCGCCCCTCGGCCAACACCTCGCCGAGCGTGGTGCGTCGGTAGTGCACGGAGCGGCCCACCCGCAGGCCGGTGACCAGGTCGGCGCGGCGCAGCACGGCCAGGTGGTCGCCGACCGTACCCAGGCCGAGGTTGAGCCGCGCGGCCAGTTGGGTGGTCGTCGCCTGGGTGGCCAGCGCGCGCAGGATCGTCGCGCGGGTGGTGCCCAGCAGGTCGGCCAGCGCCTCGTCGTCCGATCGGGCCGGGGCACCCAGCAGTTCGGCCACGCCCTGGGCCGGATACACGATGGCGTAGGGCCACGGTGGTTCCACATAGGCGACCAACGCACCGAACGCGGACGGCACGAACAGCAGCCCGTCGCCGCCGAGTGCCACCGTGTCGATCGCCTTGTGGGCGACCTCGATCACGCCCTCGTCGCGCCACCGCAGCCGCGGCGACAGGTCGCCCAGCGCGGCACCCCAGCCGTACGCCGCCAACCGCCCGGCGGTGCGCACCAGATCGCGCTCCAGCACCGCACGCAGCGCCGGCCACTCCGGCTCGACCAAAGTCGTCCACGCGGCCTCGATCGCATCCGCCAGCCGCGCCACCACATCGGGGGAGTCGAGCAGCGCACGGGTCGAGGCCGAGGGCGCGCGGAGCCCGGCCAGGTTGCGGGCGAGTTCGGAGCGGGCCCGGGCCAGGGGCGTGGCCCGCAGTACGGCCAGTTCGTCCCCGATGCCGGCCGGGGTACCCGACGGGGGCGGGTGCAGGAGGTCCGCGTTGTAGCCGCCGCGCCGGTACAGCGACGTCATCGCCGCGACCGCCGGCTGCTCGCGGCGCAGCCGCTCGTACGCCGGCCGCAACCGCTCGATCCACGGTCGCAGCGGCCCGGCCTGGTGGCTTCCCGACAGCGTTCGCAGCACCCACACCACCTCGCCCAGCGGCGAGATGCCGAATCTGCTGCGCGCCACGTCGGCCGGCCCGACCTCGATCCTGAGCATGCGCCGCCTCCCACCCGGCAGCCTGTCAGGTTTCGGTTGTGGCCGAAAGATTGGCCGGCGGGCGGCGTGCCGCAGCACGCTCGCCCCCATGATCGGCGACGACGTCAAACCGGCGACCTACCGCGAGGTCTTCGCGGTCGGCGCCTTCCGGGTGCTGTTCGGTTCCTATGTACTGCTGCTGATCGGCGACACCGTGCGGATGCTCGCGCTCGCGGTGCTCGTCTACGAACGCACCGGGTCGCCGGCGCTGTCCGCGCTCGCCTTCGTCGCCGGGTTCGTCCCGCAGGCGTTCGGCGGGGCGCTGCTACTCTCGCTCACCGACCGGGTGCCCGTGCGCACCGCGATGGCCGGGTACGACCTGGTGCGCTGTGCGCTCGCGCTGGTGCTCGCGGCCGACGTGTTGCCGGTGTGGGCGGTTCTGTTGCTGCTCGCGAGCGTCGGGTTGGTCAGCCCGGTCGCGGGCGCCGCGCGTCAGCGCACGCTGCCCGAACTGTTGCACGGCGACGCCTATGTGCTCGGGCGTTCGGTGTTCGGGATGACCGCCGGCGCGATGCAGGTGCTCGGCTATGCGGTCGGCGGTCTGCTGCTCGCACTGGTCGGGTCGAGCGGTGCGCTGCTGTTCGCGGCCGGTACCGCGTTGGCCTCCGCCGCGGTGCTGCGATCGGGCCTGCCGGCGGCGGCGCGCACCGAGCGCCCCGCGGCGGCCCGGGCCGAGGGCACGGTACGCGCGACCCGGCGGGTCAATCGCGAACTGCTCGGCGACCGCACCGTGCGCGGCCTGCTGCTGGCCCAGTGGATACCGGCGAACCTGGCCGTGGCCGCCGAGGGGGTGATCGTCCCGTACACGCCCGACCACGCCGGTGTCCTGTACGGCTCGGCCGCCGCCGGGATGTTGCTGGGCAACCTGCTGGTGGGCCGCTTCGTGCGCCCGGCCGGGCGCGAACACCTGGCGCTGTGGTTGGCCCTGCAACTCGGCATCCCGCTGGTGTTCTTCGCGGCCGGGCCGCCGCTGTGGACGACGGCCGGCCTGTTCGTGCTCTCCGGCGCGGGCCTGTCCTACCAGCTCGGCCTGCAACGCCGCTTCCTGGAAGCCGTCCCCGAGGCCGCCACCGGCCAGGCGATGGGCCTGGCGATGACCGGCACGATGACCCTCCAGGGGGTCACCATGGCGGGCGCGGGCGCACTGGCCGGCGTGCTCGCCCCCGGCCACGTGATCGCGCTGGTCGGCCTGGCCTCGATCGTCGGCACGCTCGCGGTGCACCGCGTGCTGCGCCCGCCGGCGGACGGGCGGTCGGCGCCGGGGGTGCTCGCGGTGCCGGCCCTGTCGGTGGAGGCGGCCGAGTCGGCGGAATCGGCGGAATCGGCAGGGTCGGTGGTGCCGCCGGGGCAGGCGGCGGTGCCGACGGTGCCGGCGCTCGGGGCGGAACCGACGCAGGCCGGCTGACCGGGTTCGGGGTCGGGCCCGGGGGCGGGGGCCGGTTCCGGGTTCCGGGTCCGACCCCTGTTCGCGACGTCGTCCGAAGCACCTCGGTTGCCGGCGGGTGGCGTGTCGGAGGCCGCCGTTCGGGGCGTTCGGGGACGGGTTCGGCCGGGCGGCTTCGTCCGCCGCGGATCGATTCGGCATTCTGTCCGCCGGGATGTCGAGAACCGTCGACTCGCTCCGACCCGGATACGAGCGACCCGCCCGGCGACTCGGCAGCGTGATCCCGAGCACCGGATCGGGCCGCCGGTCGGACCGGGGCACCCGGCCCGACCGCACCGAACCGGAACCACCAGGAGTCACCGATGAAGTTCATGCTGCTGATCCACAACCGCCCGGGATTCGTGGAGGAACTCTCCGAGGCCGAGCGCACCGAGCTGTTCGGCGAGGTCGACGAGTTGATGGCCGAGCTGACCGCATCCGGCGAACTGCTCGGCGGCGAGGCGCTGGCCGACCCCGCGCAGACCCGCACGGTAAGGGTTCGGGACGGTGTGCCGGCGGTCACGGACGGCCCGTTCGTGGAGGCCAAGGAGCACTTCGCCGGCTACCTGCTGGTCGAGTGCGAGAGCACCGAGCGGGCCGTCGAGATCGCCGCGCGCTGGCCGGACGCCCGCTACTGGGCGATGGAGGTCCGCCCGGTGATGACCGACTCCGGGACGGAGATGTGAGCCGGGACGCGCACGTCGAGGGCCTGCTGCGGGAGTTGACCCCGCAGGTCCTCGGCGTGCTCGTCCGCCGGCACGGCCAGTTCGACGCGTGTGAGGACGCGGTCCAGGAGGCGCTGCTCGCGGCCACCGTGCAGTGGCCCGTGGAGGGGATTCCGGACAGTCCGTGGGGCTGGCTGCTCACCGTGGCCGACCGACGGCTGATCGACCACTGGCGCAGCGAGCGGGCCCGCCGCAACCGCGAGGAGCGGCTCGCCGCGCAGGCCCCGGCCGACGAGTTCGTCTCGCCGGCACCCGACGAGGACGATGCCGCCGGCGATCGCGACGACACGCTGACCCTGTTGTTCCTGTGCTGCCATCCGGCGCTGACGGGAGCCTCGCAGGTGGCGTTGACGCTGCGCGCGGTCGGCGGTCTGACCACCGCGCAGATCGCCGACGCGTTCCTGGTGCCGGAGAGCACCATGGCGCAGCGGATCAGCCGGGCCAAGCAGCGGATCAAGGCCGCCGGCGGTCGCTTCGGCACGCCGGCCGGGCGGGAGCCGATGGAGCGGCTGGGTGCGGTGTTGCAGGTGCTCTACCTGATCTTCAACGAGGGCTACACGGCCGGTTCGGGCCCGGATCTGCTGCGCACCGACCTGACCGCCGAGGCCATCCGGCTCACCCGTGCGGTGCGCCGGTTGCGGCCGGACGACGGCGAGGTGTCCGGGTTGCTCGCGCTGATGTTGCTGACCGATGCCCGCCGAGCCGCGCGCACCGCCGCGGACGGCGGGCTGATCCCGCTGGCCGAGCAGGACCGCGGCCGCTGGAACGCGGAGGCGATCCGGGAGGGCACCGAGCTCGTCACCGACGCGCTCACGTGGGGGCCGCCGGGCCCGTACCAGCTCCAGGCCGCAATCGCCGCGGTGCACGCGGAGGCCGCACATGCCGAGGACACCGACTGGCGGCAGATCCTCGCGCTGTACCGGCTGCTCGACCATCTGTCGCCCGGCCCGATGGTCACCCTCAACCGCAGCGTCGCGACGGCGATGGTGCACGGCCCGGGGGCCGGCCTGGAGCTGCTCGACACGCTGGCCGAGGACGACCGGATGATCGAGCACCACCGGGTGTGGGCGGTGCGCGGCCATCTGCTCGAACTCGCCGGCGACCGCGAGGCGGCTCGGAAGGCCTACCGCGAGGCCGCCCGGCGGACCACCAGCCTGCCGGAGCGGCGCTACCTGGAGATACGCGCGGCGCGGGCGGCCGACGGGGCGTGATCCGCGCGTGGCGCGTGGCACCGCCGCCCGCCCGCCCGCCGGTCGGCCCGCCCTCGCCCGTCCGCTCGTCCGCCCGCGCGAGGATCTCGGCGGGCGAAGGCGGCGCGGCAGTCGAGGTGGAGCTCAGCATGCGGCTCGGCGGCACCAAGACCCGCCACGCCAGACTCACCACCGACCGACTCGCCGCAGTGGGGCCGGCTCGGCGGTGGTGAGCGAGGCGATGGGGCGCAGCAGCCATGCTGTCGAGCCCCCCGGTGGCCCGAGGGAGCGCACCGCGCGACGGCCCGGGCCTCGAGCAGGTGCTGCCGTCAGAGTCCCTGTGTCAGGAAGACGGAGTCGGGGACCCGGACATCGGTGGGAGCGGTGCGGGGAAGGATGCCGTGGAGTTGGGCGACGACGTACTGCGCCGACATCATGGCCCCTTCCTGCCAGCCGGGCAGCGGGGATGCCTGGTCTCCGACGACGTAGAAGCGGCCGTCGCCTTCGGGCTGGAGGAGCTGCTTGTAGGCGACCTGGTGGCTGGGGTCGGCCGGGTCCCAGTCGGCCCAGCCGCCGAGCTGGTGGGGCACCTTGTGCCAGGCGATGGTGACGCCGAGCTCTTGCGGCACGGTCGTCTTCTCCAGGAACTCACTGTGCAGCTGTGCTGCGCCTTCCCGGGCCAGGCTCAGCCGCTCGTCCGGTGTGCGCTTGCCCATGGCCTGGGCGTGTTCGCCGAAGTTGTACGCCCCGGTGAGGGTGCCCGTCTTGGAGAAGTAGTCGTTGGACGGGTACCAGAACTGGGTGATGGGGTGGTCGGTGAAGCTGATACCGCCGTAGATCTGGTTGTGGTCGTCCTCCCAGAACCGCCGGTTGGCCTGCCAGCCGACCTTGCACGTCGGCGCGAAGCCCACCGCTGCCACGGCGTTCCGGAACTCGGTCGAGAAACCGGTCAGCGTGAGCTGCTTGAGCACCGGAAGCGGGATGTTGCTCACGCAGTAGTCGGCCGTTGCCCTCAGTTCCTTTCCGCCTGAGCGGTAGGTGACGCCGACCCGCTCGCCCGTGAGTTCGATCGAGGTGACGTCGGCGTCGAGTTCGACGGTGACGTTGTACTCGGAGGTGATCCGCTCGGTCAGGGCGTGGACGATCTTGTCCATTCCGCCGATGGGCTGGAACATCGTGGCCTGCCACAGGTATTCGACCGGCTGGTAGAACCTGTGCTTCCAGAACTCCGACCCGACCAGGTCCGAGAGCGATAGCGGGGGCGCGGGCCGGGGAAACTCGTGGACGTCGAGCGGCTCGGTGTAGCCGGAGCGGGTGGAGCCGTGGTACTCGCCCTCCTCGTCCAGGTCGCCGAACCTGCGCAGCAGGTCTCGCAGCATGCCGGTGAACTCGTCGTGGCCGGTCAGGGAGGCGGACAGGAGCGCGGCGAGGTGTCCGCGAGTGTCGTTGGCGATGCGCCGGTTGCGCCACGGCCGGCCGGGCGGGGTGTGTCCCTCGCTGTGCAGGACGTTTGCCGTCGTCTCCATGATGTACGGCTCCAGCGCGACCCCGAGGTCGGTGCAGTACGTCAGGACCCGGCGGTGGTGGTACGGGATGCGCCCGGGGCCGAGGTTGAGGTACAGGCCCTTGTCGAAGGCGCAGGTGTGGGTCAGCACCGGGCTGTTGCCCTCGCCGTCGAGTTCGTACAGCTTGTCGCCGTTGCGGGCGGTGCGGTTGCGGCCGCCGGTACGGGGCTGGGGCTCCAGAACCGTGCACCGGTAACCGAGCTTGCCCAGTTCGTAGGCGGCGGTGAGTCCGCCGACGCCTGCGCCCAAGAGCAGTACCGACGGCTCCGTGCCGGCCGCGGCGCGCGGTGCGGCGGTGAAGTCGGGCGCGGTGCCTTCGCCGGAGCTCAGCGGGCCGGCGAGGCCCGACATGGCGTGGTAGAGCGACTGTGCGGATTCGGAGGGGGCGGCGGACGTGCGTGTACTCATGGTTCACTCTCCGGTTGGGACGGACGATGCCGCTCGCGTTCGCCGGCCTCCGTGGCCTGTACGGTGGCCGAGCCCACGAGATCAGCCGCGGAACAGCCCCGAAGGACGCGAGACGGCGGCCGCGAAATGCCGCGCGATATGCGAGTGCGGTTCAAAATCCTTCCCGATCTTCGGGGAGGGGGCGACGGCCGTCCGGGTGAGCGCACGCGGCCGAACCCGACGCACACCGGCGTGCGCCCGCAACCGCCCACCGGCCCCACGCCTCAGCCGAGCCCCAGAGGTTGTTCTCGAAACCCGGAGGGCGTAGCCCCGTTGCGGGGACGCCGCCGTCCTGACGCACAACGGCTACCAGGACACCGGCTGCCCGATCCCGCACCGCCGCCGCGCGCCGGGCCGGAGTCCAAGGCGGTAGCGCCGAACCACCTTGCCTACCGGGTCTATTCGGTGCCCGCCCGGGAATGATGCCGACCCGGGGCGGGGCCTCGGTGCACGCCGAGTCGGTCGACGGTGGTGAAGGGGCCGGTGCGGTCGCCGATCAGGGTCGCCAGGCGGTCCAGGCCGTGGTCGATCGTGGCCGGGTCGAGCGTGCCGCAGGACAGCCGTAGGCGGTGGGCGGGCCCGATCCCGGGGTGGTAGAAGTGCGCCATCGGCGTCCACACCACGCCGTACTCGCGGGCGGACAGCTCCACCAGCTCGTCGTCGGCCACGAACGGCACGGTCAGCACGACGAGGAAGCCTCCGTCCGGGCTGCTCCAGTGCACCCGATCCGCGGCCGGACCCCGGCCGAACCGGGCGGCGAGGCCGTTCAGCAGGTGTGCCGGGTTGCCGATGCGACCGAGCCGACCGGGCCGACCGGTTTCGGCGAACGAGCCGACGTGTACGACGCGTTGCCGGGTGTCCAGGGCCGCCAGCGTCGGCGGTCGGCGATCGCCGGCGACATGGATCAGGCCGTACGGGTCGTCCTCGAGCAGCAGCAGGTCCAACTCTGCGGCGGTGGCCAGGAGTTCGCACCGGGCGAGGCGGTCCAGGCCGATCCCGGACGGGTTGGCGAAGTCCGGGACCACGTACAGGGCGCGTGGACGCAGACCGGCCGCGCGGGCGCCGTACACCTGCGCCGCGAGGTCGTCCAGGTCGACGCCGCGCGGGCCGTCCGCGACCGGGAGCACCGGCATGTCGGCCCGCCGGGCCGCACCGATCAGCCCGAGGTAGGCGGGCGCCACCGCCAGCACCACATCCCGATCCGAGCCGCGCAGCACCCGCAAGACCCGCAACAGCGCGTCCCGTTCGCCGGCTGTCGGCGGGCCGGTCGCGGTGTCACCGTACGGGCGCCGGCCGGCGAACGAAATCGCCTTCGGGTGGCGGCAGGCCACCGCGTCGAGCAGGACCGCCGAGCGCAGGATCGGGTCCGTGGGCGCGGACTTCGGGCCGTCGGGGGTCGATTCGCCACCGATGTGCGTCATCGCGGGCCCCTCTCCCGTCGGCCGTCGACCCGGAGCGCGGTATCCACCGGCACATCACCGAGATGCCACGCGTCGCCCGGGCCGCCGGGTTGGCGACGAGGCTAGGAGGTGAACGGGGCCGGCGGGCGGCATCTGAGCAAAACGTGAGGTTCCCGGGGTGCGAGCGACGCAAAGGACCGGTGGGGATGCGGTGTTCAGCCGTTGCGGGCCGGGCGCCACATCCCCCGTTCCAACCCGACGGCTACCGGTAGTACCCCGCCACCACTTCGCGTACCTCTTCGAGCAGCGCCGGGCCGACCTGCGGTACGGGGGGTTGGCCGCTGCTCGGTCTGATGTCCAGGAGTTGTTCATTGGACAGCGCGAACACCACCCTGCGCAGGCCCGCCCGCTGGATGACCGCCGCACACATTTCGCACGGCTGGCAACTCGTGTACATCGTGGTCTCCGCCGCCGTGGCCGCGTCCAACTCGCGTGCGGCCCATCTCGCGAGCTTCAGTTCCGGGTGGGCGGTGATGTCCCTGTCGGTGAGCGTTGTGTTGCGCTCCTCCGCAAGGACCTTCCCGTCCGGTCCCGCCAACAGCGATCCGAACGGCGGGTTGCCGTCGGCGCGGGCCTCGGCGGCGAGCGCGATGGCCTGCCGGAGGAGGGTGTGGTCGTCGGGTGTGTTGGTCATTACTGCTCCGTTCCCGTGCGGGTGGTGTCGAACCGCGCGGCCTCCGCGGCGAGTGCCTGCCGAGCAGCCTAGGGTCTGTCTTCCATCCCGCGTCCGGCTCCGCGCGCCCGGTGCCGCGCACCGGTGCGTCGGGGAAGCACTCGCACGCGGGGTGGTCCGGGCGTCGGTCGGAGTGCCGATGCGGTATCGGCGGGTAGGTTTCGACCATGACTGCCTCAGCCGCCCGCACGACTACCCATCCGGGCTCCGGCGGCCGACCGCCCGCCGGGGCCGACCGGCTCGGCCCGCGACTGGCCCCCGCCGGGATCGCCATGCCCATCCTGATCGTTGCCTCCACGCTGTGCGCCGTGGCCGCGGACACCGACCTGGCCGATGCCCGCGGCCTGTGGATCCTGGCCGCGGCCGTATGCGCGGTGGCCGCGGGCGTGGCGTGGACCGACATCCTGATCGTCGTCCACCGCCGCCGCCCGACACCGCGAGCCGCCTCCGGGATCGCCTCGCCGACGGAGGAGCCCGGACCCGTTCCGCGCGGCGGCGGATGACCCCGGCGGACGCCGGCGCCGGTCGTGGGCGGGTGCGGCCCGGTACGCCCGGCGCGGGCGCCCGATCGGCCCGCCGGGAATCGAAAGCCCGCTGCCCGCGGCCCGGCGTCCACAGCCCGCAGCTCACGGACCCGCGACCATGTCGTGCAGTTCGCGGGTGATCCGCAGCCGCTCGGCCTGCACCGCCGCGATCGCGGCCCGGGCCGGCAACTCGACTGCACGCCGTGTTGCCGCGGGTCGCCCGGACGACGTCGGTCGGCGCGGACGCCGCCGGCTCGATACCGCGTTCGTGGCTCGCGCTCGCCCTGTGGCCGGTTGCCGCGCTGTGCGCCGAGACCGCCGTCCTCGGCCGGCGCGACGTGTGATCCGCCGCTGCGCCGGCCGCCCGGTCGGTTGACGCCCGGGCCGGGCCCGGCCCGGTGGGGCCGGCCCGCTTTCAGCGCCTGGGTCGGCCCTCCTTGGGTTCCAGCAACTGGGCACGAAGGGCCGTCAGTTGGTGGGAGTGCTCGACCGAGCGGGTCTCGTCCAGGGAGGCCACGGCCAGCAGCAGCGCGTCGCTGAGCACGATCGCGGCCAGCGATTCGGCGGTGATGCCGGTCGGGGTGTGCGGTGCGTACAGGACCGCGTCCGCGGTGTCGGCCAGGCGCTCGACCAGTTCGTCGGTGACCACCACGATGCCGGCGCCGACCACGCGGGCGCGGTCCAGAAGCACCTCCATGTCGCGCAGGAAACGCCCGGGGACGAACATCACCACCACGTCCCGGCGACGCAGCGCGAGCAGTTCGTCGGCCAGGGCGAAGCCGGTGGTGCCGACGAAGCGGGCCCGCCGGCCCATCCGGTTGAGCTTGAGCGCGAGATGCCGGCCGGCCAGTTCCGAGGCGCCGACGCCGTACGCGAGCACCTCGCCGGCGTCGGCGAGCAGTTGGGTGGCCCGTCGGAAGGCGGTCGCGTCGAGATTGGCCCGGCCGTGTTCCAGCCGTTCGATCGCCTCGTCGTAGACCCGGGCGCGGATGCCGTCGAGGTCTTGGCCGACCTGGGTGATCCGCTGCCGGACCCGGACCTCGGGGGCCACGTCCGCGCTGAAGTCCGCGGCGATGTCGCGCTTGAGCGCGGACAGGCCGCCCAGGCCCAGTCGCTGCAGCGTACGCACCACGGTGGCGTTGCTGACACCGATGCTCGCGCCCAGGTCCTGGGCGCTGGCGAAGAGCACCTGCTCGGGGGAGCAGTTGGTCAGATATCTGGCCACGTTCCGCTCGGCCGGGGACAGGTCGGCCCATTGATCGCGAATCGCCGCCCGGAGTCGGGACAGCGCCGGATTTTGCGGTTGTTCGCTCACGCCTCTTGACTCCCCGGTATCAACCATTACTCTCCTCATGAAACAAGCAATACATGTTACCGCGAACTCGTAATGAACGTTACGAAGCCTGTGGTCGAGCCAACCGACCCGGGACGACGAACGGTCGTCACGAGGCTCGCCGCACCCGGGGCGTGCCCCAGGACAGCGTGCAGCACCCGCCCGCCCGCCCAACCCCCAGCACCCAGGAGACGACGTGAGTGGCGTGTCCCTTCCGACCATCGAGATCGGCGGCGAGCCCCGGACCCGGGGCCGCCAGTACGGCGAAGGGGCGAGCGCGCTCATCCATTCCGCGGTCGACTACTACGCCGAGGCCTTCGGCGCGGCCGGCGGCCTGACCTGGCGTCAGGTCACCGACCGGGCCGAACACTGGCTCGCCCCGTCCCGCGCCTTCGCCCCCGACCTGGTCGAGGAGATGACCGGGATCGCCGAGGGCGCCGGCCTCGGCCTGCTCGACATCCTCGCCCTCAACGCCCGCGGCGAGATCATCTACGACGACACCTTCGCCGCGATGGGAGCGGCGGGCACACCGGACGCAGCGGAAGCGTCGGGGACACCGGACGCGTCGGCCGGGCCGCAGACGCCGGAGAACCCCGACGGCTGCACCTCCTTCGCCCTGCTCGACCCGGCCTCCGGCGACGGCCACGTCTACGCCGGCCAGAACTGGGACTGGCGCTACGGCGTGCGCGAGACGGTCATGGTCGTGCGGGTGGTCCAGCCCGGCAAGCCCACCGTGGTGATGCAGGTCGAGGCGGGCCAGGTCGGCCGGCAGGGCGCCAACTCGGCCGGCCTCGCGCTCAACGCCAACGGCCTCGGCGGGCGCTTCGACCACGCCGTCGGCATCCCGCAGACGCTGATCCGGCGCCGCGTGCTCGACTGCGCCAACCCGGCCGAGGCGCTGGACGTGCTCTTCCGCACCCGCGCACACATCGCCAGCAACGCACTGCTCACCCACCGGGCGGGCTTCGCGATCGACATCGAGACCACGCCCGGCGCGAACGGCTGGATGTACCCCACCGACGGCCTGCTCGTGCACGGCAACCACTACCAGGCCTTCATGCCCACCCAGCTGGCCGCGAACTACCGCCCCACCGCCCCGGATTCGCTGCTCCGGGTCCCGCGCGCCGAGGCCGGCCTGCGGCGCTGCCGGGACGCGGGCGACCCGGCCGAGACCCGCAAGCTGATCCACGCCGCGATGTCCGACCACCTCGGCCACCCCGAATCGTTGTGCACCCACCCGGACCCGGCCCGACCGGCGGTCCGGCAGTGGGCGACGCTCCTGTCCAGTTGCGTCGACCTGACCACGGGCGAATACCGCGTCACCGCCGGCACCCCGTGCGATCACGAGTACGAACTCCTGCCCTGGAACCTGCACGACGGTCCCGGCGGCGCCTGACCCACCCGCCCGCTCCCGCGGCGCCCGACCACCCGCCCGCGCCCGCGCCGGCGACCGTCCCACCGTCCCCCCGCATCCCCCGGAGAGTCGCATGTCCCGCACTCGCACCCTCGCCGCGCTCGGCCTGGCGGCCCTGCTCGGCCTGAGCACCGCGTGCTCCAACAAGACCGCCGGCGGCAGCCCTGCCGCAGGCACCCCCGGCAAGCCCGCCGACCTCGCGCTGACCGACACCACCGCCAAGGCCGGCGGCGCGGTGGACAGCGTCAAGTGGCTGCTGGCCAAGGAACCCAAGTCGCTGGACCTGGACGTGCGCTCGGACAGCGACTCCAACGCGCTGCTCGCCAACGTCTGCGAACGCCTGTTCCAGACCCAGCCGGACCTGAGCATGCGCCCGCACCTGGCCGACTCGGCGACCTACACCGACCCCACGACGCTCGTGCTCAAGCTGCGCGCCGGCGTCACCTTCCACGACGGCTCGCCGATGACCGCGGACGACGTGGTGTGGAGCCTGCAACGGCACGCCGCGGACGGGAAGAACGAATCGGACGAATTCGAGCGGGTGAGCTCCATCGAACGCACCGGCGACGCCGAGGTCACCGTGCGCCTGAAGGAGCCCGACGCACTGTTCACCAAGGCGCTCGCGGGCAACGCGGGCGTCGTGCTCGACCGCGAACAGGCCGAGCCCGCGGGCAAGGACTACGGCACCCCGGGCCGCACCGACGCGTGCTCGGGCCCGTACACGCTCAAGGAGTGGAAGGCCGGCAGCCGGATCACCCTGGAGCGCTACGACGCCTACTGGGACAAGTCCCGCAAGCCGCTCGTGCGTTCGGCCACCTTCGGCTGGGCGGACGAGAACGCCATGGTGAACAGCATGACCACCGGCGCCGCCGACGGCACCTACCTGACCACGATGAGCGCGGTCCCGCCGCTGGCCGGCAACGGCGCACTCACCGTCTCGTACGGCTCCTCCTCCCGCGCCTGGACGCTGATCCCCACCGAGCGCGGCGGCATGAAGGACCCGCGTGTGCGGCGCGCGCTCTCGCTCGCGCTGGACCGCCAGGGCATCGCCAAGGCGGCCTTCGCCGGACTGGCCACGCCGTGGAAGACCCCCCTGGGACCGGGCGCGTGGGGCTACGAGAAGGCCACCTTCCAGGCCGGCTACGACGCGCTCCAGGGCGCCCCGGCCCAGCCCACCGCCGCCGACCTGGACGCGGCGAAGAAGCTGATCACCGAACTGGGCCCCGCCGCACCGACCATCGTGGTCGCCAACGACGGCACGCCCACCCGCAACCTGATCGCCAACGCGGTGGTGGACGCGGCCCGCCGGATCGGCCTCAAGGCCGAGATCAAGACCATGTCCGGCGCCGACTTCACCTCGCTGTACACCGACCAGGCACTGCGCAAGAGCGTCGACATGTTCGCCGACGACTGGTACATCTCCAAGGCCGACCCGGCCGGCTTCTACGACAACGCGCTCACCGGCTCGAACAACAACTGGGTCGGCTTCAGTTCGCCCGAGTACGACAAGGTCGTCAACGAGGCGCTGCGCACCACCGACGACGCCGCCCGGGCGAAACTGCTGGTCGAGGCCGAGCGCCGGTTCACCGCGGACGCGGTGTGGTTGCCGCTGGTCCAGGTGCCCAACGTGCTGATCACCAGCGCCAAGCTGACCGGCGCGCCCGCGTCGATGGCCAACGTCGCCTACCCGTGGCTGGCCGACCTCGGCGCCAAGGGCTGATCTCTCGCGTTGCGCCGGCCGTACCGGCACCCATGCCCGGCCGGCGCACCGGCCCGTTCCCCAGGCCCTCTCCTCGATCCCGCGCCGAGCACCTCGACGCGGAATCGAGGACCGGCCCTCGCCCTCGGAGGTGTCCCCATGCCCGCCCGCGCCCTGCGCATCACCCTTGGGCTGCTCGTCACCCTGCTCGCCGCGTCCTTCGTGATCTTCGGCGCGATCTATGCCGCCCCCGGCGACCCGGCCGCGTTCCTGGTCGGCGGCCAGGAGGACGCGACGCCGGAGAAGCTGGCCGCCGTCCGGGCCGCCTACCACCTCGACGACCCGCTGTGGGTGCAGTACGGGGACTGGATCGGCGGGGTCCTGCACGGCGACCTCGGCCGCTCGATGCAGTACCACGACCAGGTCGCCGACCTGGTGTCCTCGCGCGTGCCCACCACGCTGTTCCTGGTCTCCTACTCGGCCGTGCTGTTCGTCGTGGTCGGCGTCGCCCTCGGCGTGTGGTCCGCGGTGCGCGGCGGGCGGGTCGACGCGGTCGTGGTCGCGGTCACCACGCTGCTCGCGTCGATCCCCAAGTTCGTCAAGGCGCTGGCCCTGGTCGCCTTCCTGGGCGTGCAGTGGGGCTGGTTCCCGGTCACCGGCGCCGGCGAGGGCTTGGGCGACCGCCTTTACCACCTGACCCTGCCCGCGCTCTCGCTGGCGCTGGGCGAACTGGCCGTGGTCAGCCGGGTGACCCGGCAGAGCATGTTGGAGCAGTTCGCCCAGGACCATGTCACCGTGGCCCGCGCGGCGGGACTGTCCGAGTTCAAGGTGATCCGCCGACACGTGTTGCGCAACGCGCTCGCGCCGGTGGTGACCATGTGCGGCCTGATCACCGCGAGCCTGTTCGCGGGCACCGTGGTCGTGGAGACCGCGTTCGGGATCAGCGGGATGGGCTCGCTGCTGGTCCAGGCGATCAACACGCACGACTTCCCGGTGACCCAGGCCGTACTGCTGCTCATGGTGCTCGCGTACATGCTCGTCACCACGCTCGTCGACCTCGTGCACCCGCTGATCGATCCGCGGGTGCGCCTCGAAGGAAGCGCCGCATGACCCTCCTCCAAGCCGCCGCGCCGCCGGTGCCGGCGGCGTCCCCCAAGCCGGCCGAAACCAAGCGGACCTGGCCGATCTCGTTCCGGATCGCGGCCGGATTCCTGCTGCTGACCGCGGCGCTGGCGATCCTGGCGCCGCTGGTGGCGCCGTACGAGCCGGACGCGATCGACCTCGACGCCTCGCTCGCGCTGCCGAGCGGCGCGCACGTGCTGGGCACCGACCAGTCCGGGCGCGACCTGCTCTCCCGGGTGCTGCACGGGGCCGGCCCGAGCCTGGTGGCGCCGCTGGCGCTGCTCGCGCTCGCGTCGGTGATCGGGATCGCGCTGGGCACGCTGGCCGCCTGGCACGGCGGTTGGGTGGACGCCTTCGTCTCGCGCGTGACCGACGTGATGTTCGCCTTTCCCGGATTGTTGTTCGTGATCCTGATCGTGTCGGTGTTCGGCGACGGCCTGACCACGGCGGTGATCGCACTCGCGCTGGCCTACTCGCCGGTGGTGGCCAAGTACACCCGCAGCATCGCGCTCGCGGAACGGGCCAAGCCCTACATCGACGCCTATCGGGTGCAGGGCATGGGCGGATTCGCGATCTGCGCCCGGCGCCTGGTGCCCAACCTGGCGCCGTCGCTGATCGGCTACCTGGTGCTGATGTTCGGTCAGGTGCTGATGGGCATGGCCACCCTCAGCTATCTGGGCTTCGGCGCGCAGCCGCCCAGTTCGGAATGGGGCCTGATGGTCAAGGAGGGACAGGCCGCGCTGGTCCAGGGCGCGCTGTGGCCGGCCCTGGTGCCCGGTACCGCGATCGCCCTGGTCGTGGTGGCCTTCAATGTCGTCGGCGTGCGGATCTCCGACCGCCTGGGGGTGAGGGAACGTTGATGACCCACCACGAGAAGGACCCGGTGAAGGCCGCACCCGGCCTCGATGCGCTGCTGGACATCGAGGACTTGACGGTGGAGCTGCCCGGCGTCGGGGCGCGGCGACCGGTGCTCGACGCCGTGCGCCTGCGCGTGGATCGCGGCGAAGTGGTGGGCCTGGTCGGCGAGTCCGGCTCGGGCAAGTCCACCGCCGCCAAGGCCGTGCTGCGGATGTTGCCGCGCGACGCGCACATCCGCGGCCGGGTGGGCGTGGCCGGGCGCGACGTGCTCACCCTGGACGCCGGCGACCTGCGTGAACTGCGGGCCCGCCGGGTGGCGATGGTGCACCAGGATCCGCGCTCCTCGCTCAACCCGGTGCGTCGGATCGGCGACTTCCTGACCGAGCGGCTGATCCACACCCTGGGTCGGCCCAAGGCGCAGGCGTACGCCGAGGCGCTGCGGCTGCTGGAGGCGGTGGGCATCGTGCGCCCGGCCGAGCGGCTGCGGCAGTTCCCGCACGAGTTGTCCGGCGGGATGCTCCAGCGGGTGGTGATCGCGGCGGCGCTCGCGGGCGACCCGGAACTGCTGCTCGCGGACGAGGCGACCAGCGCCCTGGACGTGACCACCCAGGCCGAGATCCTGGCCATCCTGCGCGAGCATCGCACCCGGCGCGGCCTGGGCCTGCTGTTCATCACGCACGACCTGCACCTGGCCGCGGCCTACTGCGACCGGGTGTACGTGATGTATGCCGGACGGGTCGTGGAGGAGCGGACCGCGGAGCGGCTGTTCGAGGATCCGCGCCATCCGTACACGGCCGGCCTGTTGGCGTGCACGCCCGAGTTGGGCGACCCGCGTCCGATCCGGCCGATCCCGGGTCGACCGCCGTCGCTGGACGACGCCTTCCCCGGCTGCCCGTTCGTCGCGCGCTGCCCGGTGGCGGAGACCGCGTGCGAGACCTGGCGGCCGGTCGCGCGCGAACTCGACGACGGTGGCAGCGTGATGTGCCGCCGTACCGATCTGGACCACCCCGTGGAGAAGGTGCGCAGATGATCACCCCGGCTCTGGAAGTACACGGTCTGTGCCGCGAGTTCGCGCTGCCGGGCCGGCGCGGCGAGCGCACGGTCGCGGCCTGTGACATCTCCTTCACCGTGCCGCCGGGCGGTTCGCTCGGCCTGGTCGGCGAGTCCGGCTCGGGCAAGACCACGATCGCGCGGATGCTGGTGGGCCTGGTCCGCCCGGACGCGGGCACCATCGCGGTGGACGGACATCTGCGCGCGCCGCGCGCCCGGGGTGCCGCGGAACGGCTGCGTCGGGCCCGGGAGATCCAGATGGTCTTCCAGGACCCGTACGTGTCGCTGGATCCCAGGCTCACCGCCGCGCAGTGCGTGGCCGGCGTGCTGCGCCTGCACGGCGAGGCGGACCGCGACAAGCGGGTGCGTGAACTGCTCGACCAGGTCGGCCTGGGCACCCGCGAGGCCGACGCCCGACCGCACCGGCTCAGCGGCGGGCAGCGGCAACGGTTGTCCATCGCCCGGGCGTTGGCGGCCCGCCCGCGGGTCCTGGTGCTGGACGAGGCGGTTTCCGCGCTGGATGTGTCGATCCAGGCGCAAATCCTGGCCCTGCTCACCGAATTGCGCAAGGAGACGAACGTCGCGCTGGTGTTCGTCAGCCACGACCTCGCGGTGGTGCAACAGGTCACCGACGACCTTCTGGTGCTCTATCGGGGCGTGGCGGTCGAACAGGGATCGACCACCGACATCCTGACCGACCCGCGGCACGCGTACACCCGGTTGTTGGTCGGGTCCGCGCCGCGGCCGGGCTGGGACCCGGCCTCGGTGGGCGCTCTGCGCAGGGAACTCGCCGGGTGAGGTGTGCGGGGCGGCGCGCCGGCCGTGTGCTCGGCGGGGCCGGAACGGGCGGCAAATCCGGGCGTGGGCACGGGAATCGGGGGGCTGCGGAGCGTAACCGGTTGGGGACGGCGAGGTAAACGGAGTCGGATCGGGTGGAAAACCTTGACACGCTCTATTGGTCTGGACCACTTTGGCCTAGACCAATATGCGCGCAGGGCGGGCTGTCGCGCATGCGGCGGTACCACGTCCACCCACATCGCTTCTCCACGCACGGAGGCAGTAGTGGCACGCGTTTCGCATGTTCCGCAGGCGAAGTCCCCTCGCCGCGGGCACCCCACCCTGGCCGCACTCGCGGCGCTCACCCTGGCCGGCGCCGGTCTGACCGTCGCCGTCGCGGGCAGCGCGCAGGCCGCGGACAACCTGATGAGCAACCCGGGCTTCGAGGACGGCCTTTCCGGCTGGTCCTGTTCCGCCGGTTCCGGCGCCGCGGTGAGCACCCCGACGCATGCCGGCACCGGCGCGCTCAAGGCCACCCCGGCGGGTGCCGACAACGCCCGATGCACACAGACCGTCACGGTGCTGCCGAACTCCGCCTACACACTGAGCGCCTGGGTCCAGGGCAGCTACGTCTACCTGGGCGCCACCGGCACCGGCACCACCGACCCGTCCACCTGGACACCGGGTGCCGGAACGTATCAGCAACTCACCACCACGTTCCGTACCGGCCCCTCGACCACCTCGGTCACCGTCTACACGCATGGCTGGTACGGCCAACCCGCCTACTTCGCCGACGACATCACCCTCGCCGGCCCCGGCGGCAGCACCCAGATCCCGGCCACCCCCACCGGTCTGGCCGCCGGGGCGCCGACCGCCACGAGCGTGCCGCTGTCGTGGAGTTCCGTGCCCGGTGCGACCGGTTACAACGTGTACCAGAACGGCACGAAGGTGCAGTCGGTCAGCGGGACGAGCGCGAACGTCACCGGTCTGACCGCGAACACGGCGTACGACTTCCAGGTCACCGCGACGAACTCGGCGGGCGAGTCTGCCAAGTCGGCGACGGTCACCGCCACCACGACCGGCGGCGGCACCCAGATCCCGGCCACCCCGACCGGTCTGGCCGCCGGTGCGCCGACGTCGTCGAGCGTGCCGCTGTCGTGGAACCCGGTTTCGGGCGCGACCGGTTACAACGTGTACCAGAACGGCACGAAGGTGCAGTCGGTCACCGGGACGAGCGCGACCGCCACCGGTCTGACCGCGAACACCGCCTACAGCTTCCAGGTCAGCGCCACCAACTCGGCCGGCGAGTCGGCCAAGTCGGCCGCGGTGAGCGCGACCACCACCGGCGGCGGGGGCGGCGGACAACTGCCCAAGCACGTGCTCACCGGCTACTGGCAGAACTTCAACAACGGCGCCACCATCCAGACCATCGCCCAGGTGCCCGCCGAATACGACATCATCGCCGTCTCGTTCGCCGATGCCACCGGCACCCCGGGCGGCGTCTCGTTCACCCTGGACCCGGCGCTGAACTACTCCGAGGCGGCGTTCAAGGCCGACATCGCGGCCAAGAAGGCGGCCGGCAAGAAGGTGATCATCTCGGTCGGCGGCGAGAAGGGCACCGTCTCGGTCAACAGCTCCTCCTCGGCGACCAACTTCGCGAACACGCTGTACACGCTGATCCAGAACTACGGCTTCGACGGCGTGGACATCGACCTGGAAAACGGCATCAACTCCACCTACATGTCCCAGGCGCTGCGTTCGTTGTCCGGCAAGGTCGGCCCCGGCCTGGTGATCACCATGGCTCCGCAGACGCTGGACATGCAGTCCACCGGCACCGAGTACTTCAAGACCGCGCTGGCGATCAAGGACATCCTGACCGTCGTCAACACCCAGTACTACAACAGCGGCGCGATGCTCGGCTGTGACGGCAAGGTGTACAGCCAGGGCACGGTCGACTTCATGACCGGCCTCGCCTGCATCCAACTCGAAGGCGGCCTGGCCCCCTCGCAGGTCGGCCTCGGCCTCCCCGCCTCCCCGCGCGGCGCCGGATCCGGCTACGTCTCGCCGAGCGTGGTCAACAACGCGCTCGACTGCCTCGCCAAGGGCACCGGCTGCGGGACGTTCAAGCCGAGCAAGACCTACCCGGGTCTGCGCGGCGCGATGACCTGGTCGACCAACTGGGACGCTCTGAACGGCAACCAGTTCTCCAACACGGTCGGCCCGCACCTCGACACGCTCCCGTAGCGCATAGCGCATAGCGCATAGCGCATAGCGCACAGCGCCCGGGCCGGACCACGCGACCGGCCCGGGCGCCCCGCTCCGCTCCGTTCCGTCTCGACCACGCGAGGAATCCCATGTCCGGATCCACCAGCGTTCGTCCCCCCAAGCGGCTGCGCCCCCTCGTCGCCGCGGCAAGCACCGCCCTGTTGACCGCCGCCATGCTCACCGCGGCGGGCGGCACCGCCGACGCGGTGGACGCCGCCGAACTCGTCCAGAACGGCGGCTTCGAATCCGGCCTGACCGGCTGGACCTGCGGCGCCGGCAGCGGGTCAACCGTCAGTACCCCCGTACACGCCGGGACTTCGGCCCTGAAGGCGACCCCGGCCGGCAGCGACAACGCGCGCTGCGCGCAGACCGTGACCGTGCAGCCCTCCTCCGACTACGTGATCTCCGGCTGGGTGCGCGGCAGTTACGTCTACCTCGGCGCGACCGGCACCGGCACCACCGACCCGTCCACGTGGACCGGCTCCGCACCGGACTGGACCCGCCTGACCACCACGTTCCGCACCGGCGCGAACACCACGTCGGTGACCCTGTACACACACGGCTGGTACGGCACGGGCGCCTACTACGCCGACGACCTGTCGCTGACCGGTCCCGGCGGCGGCACCCAGATCCCGGCGGTGCCCACCGGCCTGGCGGCCGGTGCGCCGACCTCGTCGAGTGTGCCGCTGTCGTGGACCGCCGTGCCCGGTGCGACCGGCTACAACGTGTACCAGAACGGCACGAAGGTGCAGTCGGTTACCGGGACGAGCGCGAACGTCACCGGGTTGACCGCGAACACCGCCTACAACTTCCAGGTCAGTGCGAGCAATTCGGCCGGCGAGTCGGCCAGGTCGGCGACGGTCACCGCGACCACCACCGGCGGCGGCACCCAGATCCCGGCCACCCCCACCGGCCTCGCCGCCGGCACCCCGACCACCACGGCCGTGCCGCTGACCTGGACCGCGGTCCCCGGCGCGACCGGCTACAACGTCTACCGCAACGGCACGTTGGCGCAATCGGCGACCGGCCCGAGCGCCACGGTGACCGGACTGAGCCCGGCCACCGCGTACAGCTTCCAGGTCAGCGCGAGCAACTCGGCCGGCGAGTCGGCCAAGTCGGCGGCCGTCACCGCCACCACCGCCACCGACGGCGGAGGCGGCGGCCAACTGCCCGCGCACGCCCTGGTCGGCTACCTGCACGCGAGCTTCGCCAACGGCGCGGGCTACACCAGGATGGCCGACGTGCCCGCGAGTTGGGACGTGATCAACCTGTCCTTCGGCGAGCCCACCTCGGTCACCTCCGGGGACATCCGGTTCGTGCGCTGCCCGGTCGCCGAGTGCCCGAGCGTGGAGAGCGACGCCGACTTCAAGGCCGCCATCCGGGCCAAGCAGGCGGCGGGCAAGAAGGTGCTGATCTCGATCGGCGGGCAGAACGGCCAGGTGCAACTGTCCACGACCGCCGCCCGGGACAAGTTCGTGCAATCGGTCGGCGGGATCATCGACGAGTACGGACTCGACGGCCTGGACATCGACTTCGAGGGCCACTCGTTGTCGCTGAACACCGGCGACACCGACTTCAAGAACCCGACCACGCCGGTGATCGTCAACCTGATCTCGGCGGTCAAGACGCTCAAGGCCAAGTACGGCAGCCGGTTCGTGCTCACCATGGCGCCGGAGACGTTCTTCGTGCAGATGGGCTACCAGTACTACGGCTCCGGCCAGTGGGGCGGACAGGACCCGCGGTGCGGCTCCTACCTCCCGGTCATCTACGCGTTGCGCGACGACCTGACCCTGCTGCACGTCCAGGACTACAACTCCGGCTCGATCATGGGCCTGGACAACCAGTACCACAGCATGGGCGGGGCCGACTTCCACATCGCGATGACGGACATGCTGCTCACCGGCTTCCCGGTCGCGGGCAACACGAACAACGTGTTCCCGGCGCTGCGACCCGACCAGGTCGCGATCGGCATGCCGGCCTCGGTGCAGGCGGGCAACGGCTGGGTGTCCACCACCGAGGTGAACAAGGCCCTCGACTGCCTGACCAAGGGCAGCAACTGCGGCGGCTACACACCCCACGGCGTGCGACCGAACCTGCGCGGGCTGATGACCTGGTCGATCAACTGGGACCGCTTCAACAACCTCGAATTCTCCCGCAACTTCGACAACTACTTCGGTAGCTGAGCCGCTCGGCTGCCGCCGTCCCCGGCAGCCGAGCCCCCGACGACCCCCGCCGCCGGCACCCACGAGAGACCGGCGGCGGGCCGGTCAACCCGGCACGGCACCTCGCCGCCCCGCCGAAACGTCCGAGTACTCGAGTACGAGAACGTTCCGGCGGCACGCCGATGCACCGCACCGAACACCGCGACGGGGCAAACGTTGCCGGGCGCGCCCTAGGGAACCAGCCAGGTGCCGTCGCGGAACACCTCGCGACCCGCGAGTTCGTTCGCCTCGCGCCAGCTCTGCACCAGATTCGGGCGGATGCGGAAGTAGTGGTAGGAGGTGGTGAGTTTCCGCGGGTCGAAGCCGGTCTTCGCGGCGAAGCCGTCGGCCGTGTCACCGGGGATCTCGGCCGGCGTGAGAGGTTCGGCGGTGGCCTCGATCATGACCACGTCCCGGGTCGGGCCGATCCCGAGCCGCAGCGTGCCGCCCGCCAGCAGGTTGCGGGCGGTCGGGCTCGCCGAGGCGGTCGCGATCAGCAGCGTGTCGCCGTCCCACAGGAAGGACAGCGGCACCAGGTACGGCGTCCCGGTCCTCGCGTCGGCGGTGGCCACCCACGCGTCCACGTCGTGTTCGAGCCGATCGAGGGTGTCCTGCTTGCGCTGCTCGGCAGTGCGGGGAGGGGATGGCGGTGAGGTCATGGTGACGCTGCCTCCGGATCGGCTCGCTCGGATGATCGACGTTGCGCAGGCCGGCCTGCGACGGCTCAGTCTTTCGCACGTCCCGGTCGCCAGAACCGGGGGCCGATCTCCAGCGCCAGCGCCGGGATGAGCAGGCTGCGGACCAGGAAGGTGTCCAGGAGCACGCCCACCGCGACCAACACGCCCTGCTGGAGCGAATTCACCGTCGGGATCACGGTGAGCGCGGCGAACGTGGCCGCCAGAACCAGGCCCGCCGAGGTGATCACGCCGCCGGTCACGGTCAACCCGGTGAGCACGCCCTCGCGGTGCCCACGCACCCGCACCTCCTCCCTGGCCCGGGTCATCAGGAAGATCGTGTAGTCCACGCCCAGGGCGACCAGGAACAGGAAGCCGAACAGCAGCAGCCCACGGTCGATCCGCGGGTGGCCCAGCGCGTGATAGATCAGCGCCGCGGCACCCACCGCCGAACCGAACGAGAGCACCACCGACAGCAGCAGCACGACCGGCGCGACCAGTGCGCGGAGCAGCACCACGAGCATCAGCAGGACCACCGCGAGGATCAGCGGGATCAGCAGCTTCTCCTCCTCGCCCTGCGCCTGCGAGGTGTCCAACGCGACCGCACTCTGCCCGGCGACCAGTGCCGAGCGGGTCTGCGCCGGCCCCGAGCGCAGCGTCGCGCGGATCCGCTCGACGGTGTCCCGGGCGGCCCCGGTGTCGGGACTGTCCCGCAACACCGCCGCGATGTGCGTCCATCCGCCGGCGCTCGCCACCTCGATCGCCGAGCTCACCCCCGGCACGGCCGGCAACATGCGCACCGTCGCGGCGGCACCCTCGCTGCGTACGTACACGTCCGCGGGGGCCGACGAGCCGGCCGCGAAGTGCTCGGCGAGTCGTTCCTGCCCGATCACCGAGTCGACCCGCTCGGTGAACTGCTCACCCGCGGTCTGGCCGCTGCCCAGCGTGAGCGCGCCGCACGCCAGCGCCGCGAGCACCAGCACACTGCCGATCCAGATCGGCCGGGGCCGCAGGCCCACCGCGCGCGAGACCCGGGCCCATGCGCCGTGTTCGCGCTCCACACCCACGCCCTCGTACCCGACCGTGTGGCGCGGGATCAACGGCCAGAACACCCAGCGACCCAGGACGACCAGGAACGCGGGCAGCAGCGAGGTCATCGCGCAGAACACGATCACCACGCCGATGGCCACCACCGGCCCCAGACCGCGGGTGGAGTTCATGCTGCCGAAGACCAGACACAGCGTGGCGATGCCCACCGTCGCGGCGGACGCGGCGATCGCGGGCAGGCAGCGGGTCAGTGCCGTCGCCATCGCCTCGTGCCGGTCCCGGTGCCGGTGCAACTCCTCGCGATAGCGCGCGATCAGCAGCAGCGCATAGTCGGTGCCGACCCCCAGGACCAGCACGACCAGCACGTACGAGCTCTGCCCGTTGACCACCAGGCCCGCATAGCGGGCGAGCAGGTACACCACACCGGAGGCGACCTGACTCGCCAACGCCACCGAGATCAGCGGGATCAGCCACAACACCGGACTGCGGTACGTGATCAACAACAGCAGCGCCACGATCGCCAACGTGGTGCCCAGGAGCGCCGCGTCCATGCCGGAGTACACATCGATGAAGTCGGCGAGGTTGCCCGCCTGACCGGCGATCCGCACGTCGAGTCCGGCGGGTGTGCCCTCCCCGGTGAGCTTGCGCACGGCCTCGACCGCGTCGCCGAGCACCGCGTTGTCGCTCTTGTCGGCCTTCAACGGCACGGTGAGGTAGGCCGCCTTGCCGTCCTGCGACACCACGACGTCCGGAATCTCCGCCGCCGCCATCCGTCGCTCGCGCAGGCGGCCGCGGTCCTCGCCGATTCGGGCCAGGTCGCCCGGGGTGAGTCCCCGATCGCGGGTGTAGACCACGACCGCGGTCAGGATGCCCTTGTTCGTGAAGTGCTCGTCGGCGATGTCCAGCGCCCGGGTGGCCTGGGAATCCGCCGGCAACCAGGTCTGCTGCTCGTTGTTCTGCACCGAACCGAGCTTGGCGGCCAACGACCCGCCGACGCCGATCAGCAACAGCCAGCACACCAGAACCACCCACTTCGAGCGCCGACCGGCGACGAACGCGGCGTAGCGCCCGAAGAGCGTGGGCGGCGGCGCGGGAGAGGGTGCGTCGGCCGGTCGATCCGCCGGGGCGGAGGGGGAGGTCTGTGTGGTCATGGTCGCTCGCCAGGGGTCTCGTGGTGCGCTGCTTCGGTCACAGTGCTGACACGAGCCGGGCGGCGAATGTGACACCCGACCGGCCGACCGGTTCGGGAGTGCCGCCGCTCAGGTGATGCGGTGCCCGAACTCGGCTGCGAGCGGTTCGAGTTCGGGCGTGCCGAACTCGTCGGCAAGGGCCTGGAAGGCGACCACCTTGTCGTCCCCGAAGCGCCGGATCTTCGCGGCGAACGTGTCGGGGCGCAGGAACCGCGGCGGGTTCGACTTGCTGTGGAACTTGTCCGCGTACATCACCAGGCGCTCCTCGGCCGACTCGGCGACGTAGTCGTCCACCGGGATCGGCAACTGCCGGCTCAGCACGTCGTGCCGGGTCAGCCCGACGCCGGTGTGGCACGAGCAGAACCGGTGCAGCGACTCGGGCAGGCCCTCCTTGCGCAGGATCTCCACGCCCAGCAGCCCGTGCCGCACGTAGTTGGCGCCGTCCAGCCGGCCCTCCTCGTCGTAGAGCCGGTAGACCCCGATGTCGTGCAGCAGGCACCCGGCCCGGACCAGGTCGAGGTCGACGCCGGCGCCGCCGGGTCCGGTCGCCAACTGCTCGGCGATCCGCCCGACGATCACGCAATGTGTGTGCACCTTCTCGAAGACCGCTCGGGTCGGTGCGTATGCCCTGTGCAGTGCGGTGATCTCGGCGACCGTCGGAAGCTGTGACATCCGGGGAGCCTAACCGAGGGACCGTCGGGTTTGTCCGTATGGGCGGCGGATCAGCGTGGCGGGGCCGGCGCCGGCCGTCGGCGCCGGTGCGCGGACACGCTTCGGGCGCGGCGGAGCCGGGATGGTCCGGGAATGCGCGGTGTGCGAGGGTCAATGTGCCTGTACGCAGCGCGAGTTCGATGTCGGGCGGCGCTGACGGGTACCCTCGTGGTTGCCTGATGTTCGCCCGGTCGATCCTGCGGGGGCATCCCGGGATCAGGCACCGTGGAGGGGCGACGGCCGGCGACGTGCTCGCACGCTGGGTCCGTCCGCGACCGACGGCCATCCCAGCGAACCAGGACACCGCGATGACCCCGACCACGCTCGCAGGGCCCGCTCCCGCCGGGCGCACCGATCACCACACGTTCATCGCGATCGAGGGGCCGCCCGGCGCGGGCGGCGCCGCGCTCGCCGACACCCTCGGCGCCGCGCTCGGCTGTACCCCGATCGCCGGGCGTGCCGAATCGATCCGCCTCGGCCTGGCCGGGCTGCTGCGGGCCGACGCGCTCGTCAAGCGCCGGCGCTCGGCCGGGCCGGTGATCGTGCACACGTGGGCGGCCGGCGTCGCCGCCGACGGTGCGGTGATCTACCGGGCCGACGGGAGCCGGCTCAGCGCCCAGGTCGCCGAATACCGGGCCGTGCTGGAGGAGCCGACGGTCACGGTCCACCTGACCGCATCGGCCCGTACGCTGCGCGACCGGCTGTCCGCGCAACAGGTGCTCTCCGCCGACGACCGGGGCTGGCTGACCCGCCGTGGCGCGCTGGAGCGCATCGCGGAGGCCCATGTCGCGATCGCGGTCGAAGCCGATCCTCGGCGCACGATCGTGGTGGACATCGACCGATGCGGATCGCGGTCGGTGGCGGACGTGGTGCTGGCGGGCCTTCGGGCACGCGAGATCGGCGTCGTGGACGCGGCCTAGGTGTATTGACCACGAGCGTTGTCGACAGAGTCGGGTCTTGATCATGGCGAAGACCTCCGGTGTGGTGGAGGTGTCCAGGCTCCACACCACGCACGAAGGTCTTCGTGTCCCACCGTAACGCCCGATTGACCGTGCACGGCAGACGACTCCTGGTCGAACGCGTCCTCGCCGGACGGCCGGTCGCGCACGTTGCGGCCGAGATGGGCGTATCCAGGCCCACCGCCCACAAGTGGGTCCGCCGTTGGCGAGCCGAGGGCGAAGGCGGACTGGCGGACCGCTCCAGCAGGCCGAACACCACCCCGCACCGCACCCCGGCCGATGTCGAGGCCGAGGTGTGTCGCCTGCGAACCGACCGCAAGCTCGGCCCCGCCCGCATCGGGCCCGTCCTGGGCCTGCCCGCCTCGACGGTCCACCGCATCCTGACCCGGCACGGCCTCAATCGCCTGGCCTGGCTCGACCGGCCGACCGGGCAGCCGATCCACCGCTACGAACGGGCCCGGCCGGGCGAGTTGGTCCACGTCGACATCAAGAAGCTCGGCAACATCCCCGACGGCGGCGGCCACAGGGTCATGGACCGCCGGCAGGCGATGGACAACAAGATCGCCACCACCAGCGAGCGGAGGAACTGCAAGCCGGTGATCGGCTACTCCTACATCCACTCCGCGGTCGACGACCACTCCCGCCTGACCTACAGCGAGGTCCTGCCCGACGAGCGCCAACACACCGCCGTCGCCTTCCGGAACCGCGCCCGGGCGTTCTTCACCGCCCACGGTGTCACCGTCGAGCGAAACCGTCGGCTGCACGGGAGTGACGGCCTGGCGCCGGCTTCGGCTGGACCGAGGCCGGTGTCCGGCCCCGCCTACACGCAGCCTTGCCGAGCGCGCTCGAATGGCCCAAACGAAAGGCCGTTCCTGTTTGAGGGATTGTCCAACGGCTGACTCTCCCTGTACCGCTCTGGTCTCAAGGGGTTGTCATGTCGCGTCGGGTCGTGTCTGTCTGCATCGTGGTCACCGCTCTTCTTTCGTTGGCCGGTTGCGGCGACGACGACGGGAAGAGTGGTTCGGGTGCTGCGTCGGCATCCCCGTCGGTGAGTTGTGATCCTCCCGGCCTGCCGCAGGACGAATGGTTGCGGTTGTGCGGGCCCGGATCCGGTCGCGACACCGGGCCGGCGAACACCGCGCCCGTGGGGGGCTGGGTGGCGATGCCCAACGGCGTCGTGGTTTCGGTGGCGCGCGTGGAACCCGCGCCCGCGGCCGCGAGCGCCGCGCCGGGTTCCTTCCCGGCGTTGGTCACGATCACCGTAACCAACCGGTCGCAAACCCCCTACGACGTCTCCGGAGTGCACGTCAGCGAGATGAGCCGCGTCAGTGGAGAGCGCGCCGAACGCATCACGCACGGAAGTCTGCCGCAACAGGACTTCACCGGCACGGTGGCACCGGGACAGTCGGTCTTCGCCCAACAACTCTTCGACGTTCCCGACGCCCTCCGTCCCGGTTTCCGCATCATCGTCGCCATGACCTCGCTCCCCTCGGCACTGCCGGACGCCACGTTCACCGGCACCCTGCCGCAAAGCGCCGGCACCACGCCCACGCGCTCCCCGTCCGGGTCGACCCCCTGACGCACGGCGACAGCGACGGCGCGACGGCGCGGCGGCGGAACACCCTCGGTCCGCCGCAGCCGGCGGGACCCGCGTGGTTGCGAAGCCGTACCAGGCCGTTCATACGCAGCAGCGCCGGCTTGGGGTACGGCGTGACGCACGCGGCGAGTTCCTCCCGCTCCCGCTCCCGGTCGGCGGTGGGCCCGGAAGACGGACGTCTGTGTCGGCTGCGTATTTGGCGCTTCGACTGTCGGATGCGCCCTTACGCCTGGGGACTACGCAGCGCCGCATCCAACCGGCGGAGCCCCGCTCGCCCGAACTCCGGTGAGGTGCAGGGTGGTTCCGTGTGCGGTCGATCCGCGCGGGCGGGCGGTGAGGGGCTCATTTTGTACCCGTGGCGCCCGAGTGCGTCATCACGTAATTCAGTGACGAGGCCAGAGCGGTGTGGACGAGCACCGCAGCGAGCCGGCCCCAGCCCGCAAGCGTGAAGTGACCCAGCAGCCACCACACCTGGATGCGGTCGTCGCACTCCCAGAGTGGGCGAGGGCCCCTCAGCAGTTCCGGCGACGCGTCCAGGAAGAAGAGTTCGGTCGGGTCGGGCGCGGCGCGCCACTCGTCTTTCCAGGTCAGCCGGAGATCCCGGCGGCGTCGGCTGGTGATCGAAGCCCGCCGACCTCGGCGGCGACCACCGTGACCGTGCGGTCGTCGGCCTCCGCGAGGAGGGCCCCGCCCGGGGCCCACAGGGCTGCGCCGCCACAACCGGTCCATGGTCCCGACGGGCCCACGTGGTTGGCCATCACGACGTACAGGCCGGTGTCCTCGGCGATTCCCGGGTATACGGTCGCCCGCTCCTCGATCCCCTTGCCCGTGCCGTAGAGCGAGCTCGCCAGGTGCACTTGGCAGCCGTCGGCGGCGCGGGCGGTCAGTTCGGGGAAGTGGTTGTCGTAACACGTGGCCAACGCGAAACGCAGGCCACCCAGCTCGAAGCGCCCGTCCCGATCGCCGGCCGCGAAGACGCCTCGCTCCTCCTCGTAGAGGTACTGCTTCCGGTAAGTGGTCACCAGTTCACCGTCGGCGTCGTGGACCAGTGTCCCGATGGCGGGCAGCGATCCACCGGTGGCCACGGCGCAGTTGACGACGGTGGCGATCCCCACCGCCCGGATCGGATCCAGCCGCGAATCGTCCGCGCTCACCCACAGGCCGGGATCCTCGACCAGGGATCCGAGTTCGTACCCGGTCAGCGCGAGTTCGGGGAACACGACGAGTTCGGCGCCCTGGGCGCGCGCCTGCTCGGCGAGAGCGGCGAGTCGGCGAACGTTGGCGGGGATGTCCGCGGGAACACACGTGAGCTGCGCGGCAGCGATCTTCATACCGCCGAGCATGCCAGGCCGATGCCGCGACGGTGAGTTCGGTGTCCGGGAACCCCGCTGCCACGACCAGGTGAGCGCACGCGGCAGGGAGATCGGCGCGTGGACGGCAGCGCGTGGACGGCAGCGCGTGGGGGCGGAGCGGGTGCGGGCGCGGCGGGTGAGGGTCTCCCGGGCAATGACGATTCGCTCGTACACGATTCACTCCCAGTGCCGCGGCCGGGCGGTGGGTGCCGTCGGTCGGCGTAGGGTGCCGCGCATGAGCGGTGAGATGGGGTTGCGCGAGCGCAAGCGGTTGCGGATGGCGGCGACGATCTCCGATGTCGCGATCGAGTTGTTCCTGGCGAGGGGCTTCGACCGGGTGTCGGTCGCCGAGGTCGCGGACGCCGCGGAGGTCTCCAAGCCGACGCTGTTCCGGTACTTCCCGACCAAGGAGGACCTGGTGCTGCACCGGTTCGCCGACCATCAGGACGAGGCCGGTCGGGTGGTGGCCGGGCGGCCGGAGGGCGTCTCGGCGCTGACGGCGCTGCGCGTGCACTTCCTGGCCGGACTGGATCGGCACGATCCGGTGACCGGGCTCTGCGACCATCCGCAGGTGTTGGCCTTCCATCGGTTGCTGTACGGGACCCCGAGTCTGGTGGCCCGGCTGTACGCGTACACCGAGCGTTCGGAGGAGGCGCTGGCCGCCGCGCTGGGCGCCTCGGTCTCCGAGACGGACGCGTGCGAGGACGCGGACGGCATGCAGGCGCGGTTGGCGGCCGGCCAGATCGTCGCGGTGCAACGGATCCTGGCCCGGGAGAACTGGCGGCGGATCGCGGCGGGCGAGCGGGCGGCGGCCCTGCATCCGGTGGCACGGGCGACGGCGGAGCGGGCCTTCGATCGGCTGGCGGAGGGGTTGATCCGCTACTCGGACGTTACTCGGTAACATTTTTAACCGAGTTGCATTATCCTTCCGGTATGACGCCACTCGATGCCGAACTCGGCCGGGAGCGCGCCTACCACGAGGTCTGCCGCGAGGCGATGGCCGCGATGGTCGCGGGCTCCGCCGAACACGTGCGCACCGGCGCCGACGTCTCCGCCTCCGGCGCGGACGCCGAAGCGCTCGGCTACACGCTGCGCAGTCGCGCCCGCGAGATGCACGAACTCCCGGACACACCACTGTTCTTCGGCCGCCTGGACTTTGCCGGTACGGCGGCGGCCGGCGAGCACCGGGGCGGCTGCTACCACATCGGTCGGCGTCGGATCGGCACCGATCCGGCCGTGCCGCCGCTCGTGGTCGACTGGCGCGCACCGATCTCCCGCGCCTTCTACCGCGCCAGTACCCGCGACCCACAGGGCGTCGCGATCCGCCGCCGGTTCGGCTGGGCACCGTGGAGCACCGGCGCCGCCGAGGACCTCACCGGCCTGGAGGACGAGCACCTCGCCGCCCACCCCGCGCCGGACGCGGCCGACGCCGGCGGCCCCGGGACGATCCTGGCCGGCGAACTCGGCCGGCCCCGGGTCGGCCCGATGCGCGACATCGTCGCCACCATCCAGCCCGAACAGGACGACCTGGTCCGCCGCGACCCGACCGCCTCGATCTGCGTACAGGGCGCCCCGGGCACCGGCAAGACCGCCGTCGGCCTGCACCGCGCGGCCTACCTCCTCTACACCCACCCGCACCGCATCCAACGCGCCGGTCTGCTGATCGTCGGCCCCAACCGGACCTTCCTGCATTACATCTCCGAGGTGCTGCCCGCCCTCGGCGAGACCGGCATCCGGCAGGCCACCATCGACGACGAGGTCGGCCGGCACCCGATCCGGGCCCGGGACGAACCCGCGGCCGAGGCGGTCAAGCACGATGCCCGGATGGCGACCGTGCTGCGCCGCGCGCTCTACTCCCGGATCACCGCCCCGACGGAACCCGTCGCCGTACCCGACGGCTCCTACCGGCGCCGGATCGCCCTGGACGAACTGACCCGGATCGTCGACGGGGTCTACGCCGAGGACACCCCCTACCAGGTCGGCCGAGAACGGATCCGAGCCCGCGCGGTGGCCCTGCTGCAACGCCAGGCCGAGCGCAACTCCGGCCCGCCGACCGGTGATTGGCTGCGCCGGATGGGCCGCTCGAAGGCCGTCGGCGGCTTCGTCGAGCACTGTTGGCCCACGGCCCGGCCCGAGCAGGTCCTCGCCGAACTGCTCACCGACCCGGACGCGCTCGCCGCCGCGGCCGACGGCATTCTCACCGCCGACGAACAGCGGGCGATCCGGTGGATCCGGCCGCCGCGCTCGTGGCGGAGCGCCCGCTGGACGGCCGCCGACCTGGTCCTGCTCGACGAGGTCTGCGGCCTGATCGAACGGCCGCCGACCTACGGCCACATGGTGGTCGACGAGGCCCAGGACCTGTCCCCGATGCAGTGCCGCGCGCTGGGTCGGCGGATCGGCTCCGGCTCGGTGACCGTGCTCGGCGACCTGGCCCAGGGCACCACACCGTGGTCCGCGCGCACCTGGTCCGAGCTGCTCGCCCACCTGGGCCGACCCGACGCCGAGGTGGCGCCGCTGACCGTCGGCTTCCGGGTGCCCGCGGTGATCGTCGCACTGGCGAACCGGCTGCTCGCCGGCCTGGACGTGGACGTACCCGAGGCCCGCTCGTTGCGCGCGGACGGTGAGCTGACCATTCGCGAGGTGGCCGACCCGATCGCCGCGACGGTTGCCGCGGTGCGCGCCGCGCTGGGCCGACCGGGCTCGATCGGGGTGATCGCCGACGATGCGGGTACGCAGGCGCTGCGCGCCGCGCTGGCCGACGCCGACATCGCCACCACGACGGCGGACGCGCCGGACCCCACCGGCGCGGTACGGGTGACCGTGCTGCCCGCGACGCTGGCCAAGGGCCTGGAGTACGACCACGTGGTGGTGGTCGAGCCGGCCGCGATCGTGGCCGCCGAGGCCCGCGGGGCGAGCCGTCTGTACGTGGTGCTGACCAGGGCGGTCTCCCGGTTGGACATCCTGCACCACCGGCCGCTGCCGGCGCTGCTGCGCGAGGCGTCGCAATGACGGACGGCGCCCGGCCCGGCACCACCCGTTCGCGGTAGCCGAGCCGGCGCCGGGCGCGCGGCGAACCTACCGTGTGGACAGGACCGCTGCCCGGACACGGCCGGTGGATCGACCCGGGAGGCACGATGACGGGCGCGAGACACGAGGTTCCGGTGATGATCGCCGGCGACTCGATCGGTCACGTCGGCAGCGGCGATCGCACCTGGCGCTACCGACTGTGGCGGCACCTGCGCGCCCACGACGTACGACTCGACCTGGTCGGGTCCAAGGATCCGCTCGGCGACATCGAGGCCGAGGTGGCCGAGCACCGGCCCGACTACCTGCTGATCCTGCTCGGGGTCGACGACCTGCGACCGACGGTGGATCCGACCCGGTTCGAGACGGACCTGCGCGCGTTCATCACCGACGCCCGCCGGGGCAACCCGCGCCTGCGGATCGTGCTCGGCCACGTGTTGCCCACCCATCAGGCGGGCCCGGACCCGGAGTTCGCCGCCCGCGCGGCGAGTTTCAACGCCCGCATCGATGCCATCGCGGCCGAACTGAACACCGACGAGTCGCCGATCGTGGTGGCCACCACCGATGCCGAATTCGTCGCGGCCGAGCACACCGGGGACGGCCTGCACCCGAACCAGGCCGGCGAGTACCGGATCGCGGCGGCCTTCGCGGACGTCCTCGCCGACCGCTTCCATCTCGGCGTGCACTACCCGCGCCCCTTCCCGAGAGTCTCGGCCACCTCCACGGACACGGCCCCGCCGACGGATTGACGACCGCCCCGACTCCGTCGCTTCGTGACGCCGCGGAGCCCGACGCGGGATCGAAGACAGACCCTGGGCCGTGTCCGGTGGATCTTGGTGGATGAGGTCGCGTCGTCCGGTGCCGTGGCTCGGCGTGCCGGAGAAGCAGCCGCATAGTGGTTCCATTCGGCTGTTTCTCGGGTGCGGCGAGACGCGGTGGCAGGCGGCGCGGCCCCACCAAGATCCGCCGGACACGGGCTAGACGGCCGGGACCAGGGCGAGGTAGCGGTCGACGGTGTCGGGGTCGCCGGTGACGGTGAGTCGGTCGGCCGGGATGCGGCCCCACAGGAAGAGGGCCAAGTCCGATGCCGTACCGGCCAGTTCGACGTCACTTGGTTCGTCGGCCGGGCCGACCCGGACCTCGTCGCCGACGAAGCGCACGGCCCAGTCGCCGGGACCGTCGGTCCGCCGGAACCGCAGGTGCTCGCCGGATCCGGGTGGTGCCTGCCGCCGGTCGCGCCGGGCCGGGACCATCACCTCGAAGTGCTGGGTGATCGCGTCCGCCGCGAGTTCGGCATCGATCGGGATCGCCGTGCCGAGCGTGTGCTCGGCATCCCAGCGGTGCACCGCGGCCTCGACGGTTTGCATACGCAGCCAGAAGCCGACGCTCTGCTCGGCGGACCAGGTCCAGACCGGTCTCGCCGGCGGGGTGCGCTCGAACGCTTCGGCCAACTCGCTTGCCCCTGCGGCGAACCAGTCGACCAGACCGGCCGGCAACGGGCCCGGGGTGGGGGTGGCGCCGCCCGGGTCCGGCCAGCCGGTGCGATCCTCGGGCAGCACGTAGATGGAGATGTCGGTGACGGGCGGCGGCTCGGCGAGTCCGGCCACGACGACCCGGGTCACGAAACGGTGCACGCCGCCGAGGTGCACGACCAGGTCGGACATCGTCCACTCCGGGCAGGACGGCACGACGGGCGCCTCGGCGGCGTCCAGGGTCCGCCGCGCGGCGGTCTCGAACGCACGAACCTCGCGGCGGAAATGGCTGATGTGGTCCATCCCTCGATTATTGGACCCCGCCCGGGGCCGGGCGAGCACAGCGGCCGATTCGGTGCCCGCGGCCCCGGTCCGCGGCCCCGATCCGCGCACCCGGTGGGCGAAGGTCCGGCCCGCGCGGCGTCGGCGGCGGTGGCGGGTACACCTTTCGGCTCACCGCTCTCGCGGGGCGTCGGATTGTTCGCGAGGCTGACGGAAGAACCCGGGTGCGTCGTGCGTTGGGCCCGATGGCACACCGGAAAGCGACAAGGGAGCAACGATGAAGCAGGACAAGCACCCCGCGTACGGCCCGGTCGTCTTCCGGGACCGGTCCGCGGGATACGCCTTCCTCACCAAGTCGACCGCCGTCAGCGAACAGACCATCGAATGGGACGACGGGAACACCTATCCGGTGATCGACGTCGAGATCTCCTCGGAGAGCCATCCGTTCTACACCGGCAATGCCCGTCCGGTGGACCCCGAGGGCGAGATCGCCAAGTTCGAGCGCCGCTACGGCGATCGGGGCGGTGACGGTCGGGCCGATTCGAGCTGAGTCGGGCCGCCGTCGCCCGAGTACGGCCGCGTCCGGGACGGACGTCCGCCCGTGGCACGGGAGTTCGCGCGCCGCCGCGCGGACGGAAACACTGCGGTTGATCCTTGCCCCGGGCAACAAAACCGGGTCGGGCACCAATAGGCTTACCACCAACGGGAACCGATGATCACTCAACCCACGGTTGGAGCCTCATGGCAGACGACTCGCAAACGGCGGGCAACGCTCCGGTCGAGCCGGACGACGACTGGCGACCGGTCGGCATCGACATCTCCATGCCCAGCATCGCCCGGGTCTACGATGCCGTGCTCGGCGGCAAGGACAACTATCCGGTGGACCGCGCGATAGCCGAGGCCTCGCTGGCGATCGTCCCGGAGATCGGCGATGTCGGCCGGTACAACCGGGCGATCCTCGGGCGCGGTGTTCGGTACATGGCCGAGCAGGGCATCCGGCAGTTCCTCGACCTGGGCTCCGGCCTGCCCACCGTGCAGAACACCCACCAGGTGGCCCAGGCCCACTCGCCCGAGGCCCGCGTGGTCTACGTGGACAAGGACCCGATCGTGCTCGCGCACGGCCGGGCGCTGCTCGCGGAGAACGACCGGACCACGGTGGTCACCGCCGACCTGCGCGAGCCGGCCGAGATCCTGGCCCACCCGGACGTGCGCGCGTTGATCGACTTCGACCAGCCGATCGGTCTGATGCTGGTGGGCGTCGTGCACCACCTCAACGACGACGAGGGCCCGGAACAGATCGTCGAGGCCTACAAGAAGGCGCTGCCGCCCGGCAGTTTCCTCTTCCTCACCCACTTCTGCGCGTCCAGCCCGGACGCGGTCGCGCTGGAGAAGGCGCTGCTCACCGACCTGGGTTCGGGGCGCTTCCGTACCATCGAGGAGATCTCGGCATACTTCGAAGGTCTCGAACCGGTCGAGCCGGGCGTGGTGTTCCTGCCGCAGTGGCGGCCGGAGGAGCCGGTCGAGGAGCCGCTGACCGTCGGCCAGAAGCTGATGGCCGGTGGCATCGCCCGGAAGCCGACGGCCTGAGCCGGCACATGTGATCGTCGCGGCGCGCGGTTCAGCGTGCCGCGGCGAGTTGTTGTTCGGCGCGGGCGATGACCTCCTGGAGGTACAGCCCGCGGTGAACGTCGCACACGTGCTCGCCCCCGTCGCGCACCAGGCTCGCGAACTCCGCGCGCAGCACCGCGAACGCGGCCCCGTCGATCGCGGTGGACAGGTTCAGCTCGGTGGCCCCGGCCGACCCGTACATCTCCACGTCGTAGCGGTGGCCGGCCACGGCGGTGCAGCACAGCACCAGTTGGGACACCGCGCCGCCGGCGTGCACCAGTTGCACCGCCGTCCAGCCGGCACCCGGTGAATCGGCCCGCATGTCCACGATGTCGCCCAGCGCGACGCTCATCAGGTCGAACGCGTGCGGCCCCACGTCGAGAATCGCCCCGCGGGTCTGCCGCCACGGCGACGCCGCGAACGGACCGTCGAGGAACGCGTCGGTGACGCAGGCCAGTCGGCCGCCGCGCCAGGGCGTCTCGGCACTCGCCAGGTGGGCCAGGAAGTCCCGTACCCGCGGCGCATATCGTGCGCTCAACGCCACCATCGAACCGACACCGGCCGCGCCGATCACGTCGGCCAGCCGACGGGCGGTGTCCAGGTCACCCGCGATCGGTTTCTCCAGCAGCACCGTCTTGCCCGCCCGGGCCGCCCGCTCGGCCAGCGCGGGTTGCGCCTCGGGGGCGATCGCGAAGACCACCGCCTCGCACCGGTCGAGCAACTCGTCGAACTCCGCACACGCCCGGGCCCCGTAGGACTCCGCGAGTTCCCGGGCCGCCTCCGGGCGTCGTGCCCACACCGCGGTGAGCCGGGTCTCCGGCCCGGTCGCGAAGACCGGTGCATGCACCTGACTCGCCCATGGACCGGCCCCGACCAGACCCACCGCGACCCGCTCGTCCATCGTCATTCTCGCCTCCGCCACCCGTACCGCCGACCCCGCCGAGCGAGCGTACCGGCGAGCCGAGCCCACCCGGCCACGCCACGCATGCGCGCGGCCCGGGCGGGGGTCCGTCGGGCCCGTCCGGGGCCGGCCGCGCCCGACCGGGAGCCGACCGCGCGTGCGACCGGGGGCCGCCGCGCCCGACTCGCACGACCCGGTTTCCCGGCCCGGTTCGCACGACTCGGTCCGCACGACTCGGTCCGCACGGCCCGGCTTGCGATCCGTCCGTGGGCGGAGCACGGCCCTGGAGAGCTTGCGAGGACGCTGCTAGCTTCCGGCCGCATGAGGTTCTCCATGTCGCTGCCCGTGCTTCGGGATCCGGGCAACGCGCAGCCGTACCACCGGACGTTCGCGCTCGCCCGGATCGCCGAGGAGGCGGGATTCGACACCGTCACCGTCGGCCACCACCACTTCATGCCGGGCAACATGAGCGATCCGCTCACCCTGCTCGCCGCCGTCGCCGCGCGCACCGAGACGTTGCGGGTGGGGACCGGCATCTTCCAGCTCCCGGTGCACCATCCGGTGCGGGTCGCCGAACAGGTCGCCACGATCGACGAGATCTCCGGCGGCCGGGTCACCCTCGGTGTCGGGCTGGGCTGGTGGCCGCTGGAGTACACCGCGCACGGATCCGACTTCCGTACCCGGGGCGCGCGGATGGAGGAGGCGCTGGAGATCCTGCGACTGCTCTGGACCCGGGAGAACGTCGGCTATCGGGGCCGCTTCCACACCTTCCCCGAACTGACCGTGCATCCGCGCCCGGTCCAGGAGAACATCCCGCTGTGGGTGGCGGGCGTCGCCGACGCCGCCGTCGAGCGCGCCGCGCGGCTGGGCGACGCGTGGTTGTGCGGCCCGGTGCAGTCGTTGGCCCGGGCCCGGTCCTGCCTGGCGGTCTACCGGGCGGCCTGCGCGACGCACGCCAAACGTCCGGACTGGGTGCTGCGCCGCTACGCGTGGCTGGGCAAGGACCGGCGCACGGTGGCCGAGGACGTGCTGCCCGGGTACGTCGGCGGCCTGCTGGAGCACTGGCGCGAGTCGGCCGAGGACGCCGGCGAGCGGGACCTGTTCCGCCGCCTGGACGCGGGCGAGCACGTACCCGCCGAGGAGATCGCGCACGATCGCCTGCTGTGGGGCGGCCCCGAGGACGTGATCGCCCAGATCACCCGCTACCGGGACCTCACCGGCAGCGACCATGTGCACGCCGCCTTCGGCGCGGGTCTTCCTGCGGGCGCGAGCCCGGTGTCCACGCGCGGCTCCTTCGACGAACTGGCCTCGATGATCCGGCTGTTCGGGGCCGAGGTGATCCCGGCGTTCGACCGACCGGGGCGGTCGGCGACGGCACCCGGTCCACGGCACGCCGGGTCCGGGAAGGAGGCGCGAGGCGATCGGGACGAATGAAACCGCTCGTGCGGATCGGCCCGTCGCGGGCCGGAATCGGGTCGTCCGGATGATCTACTGGACGCCCGCAGAGTGTTGGTCGGACGAAGGGTTCGCAGCGTGCTGATCGATCTCGCCGGGAAGTCCGCCCTGGTCACCGGGTCGACCCAGGGAATCGGGGCGGCGATCGCGATGGGCTTGGCCCGGGCCGGAGCCCGGGTCGCGGTGAACGGGCGCACCCCGGACTCCGTCGACGCCGCGATCGAGCGCATGCGCGGCGAGCTGCCGGAGGCGCAACTCCTCGCGGCTCCCGGCGACATCGCCGCCGACGAGGGCGCCGCGCGGGTGTGGGCGGCGGTGCCGCAGGTGGACATCCTGGTGAACAATCTCGGGATCTTCGGGACCCGGCCCGCGCTGGAGATCGACGACGCCGAGTGGCGGCGGTACTTCGAGGTGAACGTGCTCACCGCGGTGCGGATGATCCGCGCCTATCTGCCCGGGATGCGCGAGCGCGGCTGGGGGCGGATCCAGAACATCGCGAGCGATTCGGCGGTGGTCACCCCGGCCGAGATGATCCAGTACGGGATGTCCAAGACAGCGCTGCTCGCGGTCTCGCGCGGCTTCGCCAAGGAGGTGGCGGGCAGTGGGGTGACGGTCAACTCGGTGATCGCCGGGCCGACCCACACCGGCGGGGTCGAGGACTTCGTCTACGAATTGGTGGACCCCTCGCTGCCGTGGGCGCAGGCGCAGCGCGAGTTCATGCGGCTGCACCGACCGCAATCGCTGATCCAGCGGTTGATCGAACCCGAGGAGATCGCCCACATGGTGGTGTACCTCAGCTCGACCTTCGCCTCCGCCACGACGGGCGGCGCATTGCGAGTGGACGGCGGCTACGTGGACGCGATCCTGCCCTGACCCGGCGTCGCCCCCGCCGGTGACGGCTCCGCGCCGGCGAGGGGGTGTGCCCGAGTGCGGGTACGGCGCAGGCCCCACCGCCGGTGGCGATGGGGCCTGCGTTCGGAGTACCGCCGACCTGCGCGGCGGTCAGTGCGTGGCGATCAGTGCACGAGCACCGGGATCGGCACCTCGTCCGCGTCCGTGTCCGCGTCCTTGTCGTTCGCGGCGACCACCGTGCTGTCGCCGTGCCCGACGGTGATGAACGTGAACGCGATCGTCGAGGCCAGGGCCAGGATGCCGACCGCCCACCAGATCGCGGTGGCGTAGCCGTGCACCACGGCCTGCATCTTCAGCTGCTCCAGCCCGCCCGAACCGGCCGCGTGCGAGCCCACGTAGGCGGTGGTCGCGCTGGCCGCGATGGTGTTCAGCAGTGCGGTCCCGATCGCGCCGCCGACCTGCTGGGAGGTGTTGACCATCGCCGAGGCGACGCCCGCGTCCCGCGGCTGGACGCCGTAGGTGGCCAGGCTCATCGCCGGCATGAACGCGGTGCCCATGCCCAGGCCGAGCAGGATCTGCGCGGGCAGGATCAGCCCGACGTAGGAGCTGCCGACCTCGATTTGGGTGAGCAGCAGCATGCCGACACCGGCGGTCAGGAAGCCCGGGCCCATCAGCAACCGGGCCGGGACCCGGGTCATCAGCCGGGCGCCGATCTGGGTCGAGCCCGTGATCATGCCCGCGATCATCGGCAGGAACGCCAGGCCGGTCATCACCGGCGAGAAGTCCTTGACGATCTGGAGGTAGTAGGTGAGGAACAGGAACATGCCGAACATCGCGATGATGGCCAGGCCCAGCGAGAGGTAGATGCCGGCCCGGTTGCGCTCGGCGATCACTCGCAGCGGCAGCAGCGGGGCCTTGACCCGGCTCTCCACGACAACGAACGACGCGAGCAGGACGACGGCGGCCAGGAACAGACCCAGCGTGCTGCCCGCGGTCCAACCGTGGCTCTCGGCGCGGGTGAACGCGTAGACCAGCGTGCCCAGGCCGATCGAGGACAGCAGCACGCCGGGGATGTCCAGCGGCGAGCGGTTGCGGGATCCGACCGGCTCGCTGATGACCAGGACGGCACCGGCCGCGGCGACCGCGGCGAACGGGATGTTGACGAAGAAGGTCCAGCGCCAGTTCATGTACTCGGTGAGCACGCCGCCCAGGATCAGGCCGACCGCGCCACCACCACCGGCGATCGCACCGAAGATGCCGAAGGCCTTGGCGCGTTCCTTGGCGTCGGTGAACATCACCGCGAGCAGGGACAGCGCGGAGGGGGCGAGCAGGGCGCCGAAGATGCCCTGGAGGGCGCGGGCGCCGAGCAGCATGCCGGTGCTTGCGGCTATGCCGCCGAGTGCGGAGGCGGCGGCGAAGCCGACCAGGCCGACGATGAACGTCCGGCGTCGACCCCACAGGTCGGCGATTCGGCCGCCGAAGAGCAGCAACCCGCCGAAGGCCAGGGCGTACGCGGTGATCACCCATTGCCGGTTGCCGTCCGAGATGCCCAGGTCGGTCTGGGCGGACGGCAGCGCGATGTTCACGATGGTGCCGTCGAGGACGACCATCAGCTGGGCGATGGCGATGAAGACGAGCGCTTTCCAGCGCCTGGGATCGGGCAGGGCGGTCTTGGGCGGGGCTGTTGCAGACATGGGGGTACTCACTTTGCGGGTGCGTCGCGACGGGGGCGTCGCGGGATGGACGGTGCGCCCTCGCCCGCGCGGAAGTGGCGAGGCGACGGTGAAGTGTTCGTGGTCGTTACGCGGACTGTCGGTACGCGGTCACGCACGCACGCGGTGCCGCGGGAGATCTGAAGTCGGTGGGGCGCGTCAGCGCCCGTGAGGCTGCCCCTCGGGCTCGTCGGCCAGGTGTTCCAGGTCTCGCATCGCCACGGCGGAGCCGGACAGCGCGGTGGGTTCGGGCGTGCACAGACCGTCGAGCAGCACGTCGAGGTGACGGTGCACGAACCGGTCGTTCACCATGCAGCTGCCCATCCCGGGCAATGGTCGGGTGAGCTGGGTGATCGCCATCAGCAGATCACCCGAGCCGATGTCCGTGCGCAGCCGGCCCTCGGTGCGAGAGCGCTCCATCAGCGTCTCGACCAGGTGCTCCAGCCGCGTGCGGGCGGTGATCAACTCGGGGTGTTCCTTGTCCACGGTCGCGGACACGAGCGGGCACAGGGCCCCGATCCGTTCCTTCACCGCACCGTGGGCGAAGCGCCGCAGGGCCGCGAAGGCCTCCGACTCCTCGGCCAGGGCCAGCTCGCCCTGTTCGGTGATCCGCTCCAGGACGGAGAGGATCACCCGGTGGGCGAGCTCGCCGCGGTCGGCGAAGTGACGGTACAGGGTCGCGTTGCCGACGCCGGCGCGGCGGGCGACCTCGTCGAACGCCACCTCGGAGCCGTGCTCGACGAACATCTCGCGTGCCGCGGCGATGATCCGCTCGCGGTTGCGCCGGGCATCCGCACGAAGTCGCGGACCGCGGTCCTCGGCAACGTCGGTGACGGTGGCGATGCCGCCCATGATCCGGCTCCTTCCTGTCGGCACCCGATCGATAACCGGGGAGCGATTCCCCGATTGTGATTCGCTCGGTTAAACGGACAGGAAGTCCCCGGATATTTCGATCGACCATGTGACCTGAGTCACATCACCTCCGAGGGGCTCTCCGGGCGGTGTTCCGGCGCTCTCCAGGAGCCTCTCGGTGGTCTGCCGGCAGGCCTTCTACCAGGCAAAAGACTCCGGAGCCGGTCCCGGGCCGGGGAAGATCCGGTCGAGTTCGGCGAGTGTTTCCGGGCTCAGTTCGACGCTCAGCGCGCGCAGTGCCGAGTCCAATTGGTCTCGTGTGCGCGGTCCCACGATCGGCCCGGTCACTCCGGGACGGGTGAGCAGCCAGGCGAGGGCGACCTCGCCGGGCGGCGTGCCGAGTTCGGCGCACAGGTCCTCGTACGCCTGGATCTGCTCGCGCCGCTCGGCCACCTCGCTCGCGGCCCGGTCGCCGGCCGAGCGGTGCCGGCCGCCCGCGCGCTCCTTCTCCAGCACGCCGCCCAGCACGCCGCCGTGCAGCGGGGACCACGGGATGACCCCGAGGCCGTACGCCTGCGCGGCCGGCAGCACCTCGGCCTCGGCGGCCCGCTGGGCCAGGTTGTACAGGCACTGCTCGCTGACCAGGCCCAGCGAGGATCGGCGGGCGGCCGCCTCCTGAGCCCGGGCGATGTGCCAGCCGGCGAAGTTCGACGAGCCGACGTAGAGCACCTTGCCCTGCGCGACCAGCAGGTCCATCGCCTGCCAGATCTCCTCCCACGGCACCCGGCGGTCGATGTGGTGCATCTGGTAGACGTCGATGTGGTCGGTACCCAGGCGACGCAGGCTGTCCTCGCAGGCCCGACGGATGTGCCGGGCGCCGAGCCCGCCGGAATTGGGCCAGTCGCCCCAACTGCCGTAGACCTTCGTGGCCAGCACGACCCGTTCGCGGCGATCGCCTCGGCCCAGCCAGCGGCCGACCAGTTCCTCGGTGGCGCCCCGGGCTCCGGCGCCGGTCAGCTGGGAGCGCCCGTACACGTCGGCGGTGTCGAAGAAGTTGACCCCGGCATCGAGCGCGGCGTCCATGATCTCGCCGCTGTCGCGTTCGTCGGTGGCGGGGCCGAAGTTCATCGTGCCGAGCACCAGGCGGGCGACGGTCAGGCCGGTGCGGCCCAGCTGGGTGTACGGCATCTCGGGAGCGGTGGCGGAGGAGGAAGAGGTCATGTCCTTGTCGCTGCCCGGTCCGACCCGCCGGGAACCCAGGGGAGGGGAGGGGCTCGCCGGATGCTCGGAGTCGGGCGGGGCGGCTGCGGTCGCCGCTCGACGCGGTCTCCGGGGCCGGCGTGGGCCGGTGCGGGCCGGTTTTGCGGTTTGGCGCCGTGCGGTGTGGCGGGGATCCGGCGCGTGTGGGTCGGCTTGACGGCTCGGTCCGGACCGGGGTGCGAGGATACCGGCGGGGTTGGCGATGCGGTGTGGTGTCCGGGCCCGGGGCGGGTGGGTCGGGTTCGCGGCTCGGTCCGGGGTCGGGTGCGGGAAACGGGCGGGTCGGCGGTGCGGTGTGGGGTCCGGCGGGTGGGGGCCGGGTTGGCCGCCCGATGTGGCGTCCGGGGTCCGGCGGGTGTCGGGCGGGGTCCGGTGGGTGCGTCAGCGGCTTGCTGCCAGGCGGCGGGTGTGTTCCTCCCAGGCGGCGGTCAGGCGGTCGACGGCGGTTTCGAGCGTGGCCGGCGACTCGGCGAAGGACAGGCGTACGCCGCGGCGATGCCGGCCGTCCACACACGCGGCGGCCCCCGGGACGACCAGTACGCCGTAGCGCGCGGCCAGGTGCACGAACGTGGTGCTGTCCCCGACCGGCAGGTCGGCCCACACCGACAGGCCCGCCTGCGGCGACTCCACCCGCCAAGCCGGCAACTGCCGGGCCAGCAGTTCCAACAGCAGGTCGCGCCGCTCGGTCAGGGCCCGGCGCAGGCCGACCTGCCAGTGCGTGTCGGCGGCCCGCAACAGCCGGGTGGCGAGCACCTGCGCGGGCACGCTCGCCGCCGGCGCGCCGACCGCGGAGGCCTGCGCCAGGTATCCGCGCAGCGAACCGGGCGCCCGCAGCCACCCCACCCGCAGGCCCGCCCAGAACATCCTGGACAACGACCCGATCGCGATCACCGCGTCGTCGTCGGCGGCGGCCGGCGGCACGGGCCGGGTGCCATCGCGGGTCTGCTCCCGGCCGGGGCCCAGGCCCAGCCCGGTCTGGGCGAGGTCCTCGACGAGCACCGCGTTCCGCGCGCGCCGCACCGCGAGCAGGTTGTCCCGGCGGAGCCGGCCCAGCGGCGCACCGGTCGGATCGTGGGCGGCCGTGGCGGCCAGGATCACCGGCGCGTGCAGGCGGGCGGCGGCCCGGTCGACGGCGGCCACGTCCAGGCCGAGCGGGTCCACGCCGACCCCGATCGGCCGGCCCCCGGCTGCCGTCACGGCGGCCGCCAGGCCCGGTGGGCCCGGGCAGCCGGTGAGTACCGCCCGTCCCGGCGACACGAGCGCCGCGAACACCAGGGACAGCGCGTGCCGGCCGCCCGCGGTGACGATCACCTGGTCGGGCGTGGTCGGCAGCCCCACGTACGCGGTGAGATGCTCGGCCAGTGCCGTGCGCAGTTCGGGCAGGCCGTTCGGGTGCAGGCCGTGATCATCGCTGCCGGACAGTGCGAACGAGCCGTCCACGGGCGGCAGATGTCCCGTTCCGGCGGGCACCGACAGGGACAGGTCGAGCACGTCGGCGTCGGCGACCAGGCGCCGCCGGACCGGGGCCGCGACCGGTGTGGGCGGGTGCGTCCACCCCGGTCGCGGGCGGACGAACGTGCCCGCGCCCTGCCGCCGCTCCACCAGGCCGGCCTCGGCGAGGCTCTCGTAGCCGCGCACCACGGTGCCGCGACCGACCCGCAAGGCGTCGGCCAGCGGACGTTCGGCGGGCAACCGGGCGCCCGGGTCGGCCAGTCCGCGCTCGATCGCCTCGGCCAGCGCCTCGGTGATCCGTCGGTGCCGTGGCCCGGGACGCGTCTGCCAATCGTCCAGGGCGATCCGTACCCACCAGCCCAGATCCTGGTCCATTCGCACAGATTGGCACTGTCTCGGCGGTGGGACAACGGGCAACCTGGTCGGCGGGCGGGCCCGGACGATCGGTTGCCGGTTCCGCCCGCGCACCCGTTCCCTGCCGAAAGGTGTCCGCCGTGTCATCCGCTCCCGCTCCCACCCTGGCCAGACGGTTCTGGGAGACGATCGAACCCGTCCACGCCGTCGCGTACTTCGCGCCCGAGCCGATCGAGGCGGCCCGTGCACTCGGGCTGATCGGTTGGTGGATGGGCTACTTCGCCGGCCGCCTCGCCCCGCTCGGCGCGGTGCGCGCACCCGAGGCGAACGCGCTGTGCTTCGCCTTCGCGCCGAGTCGGGTGGCCCGCGCGCTGCCCGACGCGTGGGCGTACAGCACGCCGGAAAAGGTGCTGGACACCCGGCTCGGCGCGGTCGAGGCGGCGCTCACCCGCACGCTGCCGGCCGTCGGCGAACGCCGGCTGACCCGCCTGGCCGACCTGCTGGAACGCGCCGTCGAGGGCTGCGGATACGAGGGGCGCGCCCTGGCCGCCGGGTGGGCCGGCGTGCCGCGTCCGGACGGCGTGGTCGGGCGACTGTGGCTGGCGAGTACGGTCCTGCGCGAGCATCGCGGCGACGGCCACGTGATCGCGGTCGCGCATGCCGGCCTGACCGGGCTGGAGGCGGGCCTGACCCACGCCGCCACCGGCAACGTGCCGCGCGAGCTGCTCCAAAGCACCCGAGGTTGGACCGACGCGCAATGGGAACAGGCCCGCCGCCGACTGGTCGCCAAGGGCCTGCTGGACCGCGACTCCCGACTCACCAAGAGCGGCGGGGCGCTGCGCCGGGAGGTCGAGCACGCCACCGACCGACTCGCCGCCGACCCGGTCACCCGGCTCGGCGAGGACGGCGTCGAGGAGGCCATTCGGCTGGCCGCACCGCTGAGCCGACACCTGGTGGACAGCGGCCTGATCCCGGTACCCAACCCGATCGGAGCGCCCCGCCCCTGACCCGGTGGACCTCGTTCGCCCACTGGGGGCCGTGCCGACCATGGGCGTCGAGCGAGCCGGCGCGATCACCACGTCGAACATCGACCGGCGACCACCGCCCGGGCCGGCTCGACGCGCTCGACGCGCTCGACCCGGCATCCGGCGAGCGCGGTGGCGCGCGTGCCCGGCGGCGCCCGCGCGCGGGAGCGACCCGTCGAGCGACGCCGGCCCGGCGGGGGAGGCGTCCCGGTTCGCGGTCACCGTGTTGTCGACCGAGGGTGGTGCGGCCGGACTGGAACGGTTCCGGAGCCGGGCGCGTCCGTAGTGGGCGGGAGTCGGTCTCGACCCCCGACCGCTGCCCGGCCCGCCGACCCGAGTTCGTTCGTGGTCGGGCGCGGCGGTCCATCGGTCGCGAGAGAGCATGTGCCGGCCGCGACCCGGGGGGTCTGCCGGGACAGGGGGCGGCCGGCCACGACACAGGGGGACGATTCGTATCGCCATCGCCGAGCCCGGGCGGACTGCCCAGGAGAGCACCGCGCGAGATGGGGCCGGGGACGCGACCGGCGGAACCGGGGCTTCGAAGGTCGATGCAGGTGACGCAGGTGGGGTGAACGCGGGCGAGGCCGGTGGCCGCGAGGTGGGCGTCCTCGGGCCGGCGGCCGGCCGGGTCGGGACTCGCCGGGTGGGCGCCCGTGACGTGGTGGATTCCGACGGGGGGAGCGGCGGCCCCGGGGCCTTCGGCGGCAGCGGCGACGCGCCCGGGGACGGCGACGGCGGGGTCGGCGAGCCTGCGGCTCCCGACGGGCCGCCCGAGGTGCCCTCGACGCGGCGCCGGGGGCGGCTGCGGCGCCGGTGGCGGTCGTGGAGTCGGTGGAAACGGGTCACCGTGATCCTGCTGCTCCTGGTGAGCCTGCCGCTGGTGCCGATCGGTGCGGCTGCGCTCGCGCTGCGGTTGGAGTACGCGGGCGATCCCTCGGATCAGGCCCGCAGTCGCGGCCGGGACGCGATCTGGCTGGGCCACGCGTGGGTGGACGGGCGCAAGGGCCAGGCCGAACTGGCGGTGCTGGCGCAGCGGTTGCGCGGGACCGGCATCCACGACCTGTACGTGCACGCGGGTCCGCTGGAGCACGACGGCACGCTGCCGGCCACGGCCCACCCCGGGGCGCGGCAACTGGTCGAGGCGGTGCACCGCGAACTGCCCGGCGTACGGGTGCAGGCCTGGCTCGGCGACATCGTCTCGCACGGCGGCCCCGGGCTGAACCTGGACCGCCCCCGGGTACGCGAGGCGATCACCGCGTCGGCCGCGCAGGTCCTGGACGCCGGCTTCGAGGGCGTGCACTTCGACCTGGAGCCGGTGTGGTCCGGCGACGAGGACTTCCTGACCCTGCTCACCGCCACCCACGAACTGACCCGGGCGCGCGGCGTCCCGCTCTCGGTCGCCGCCGCCCAGATCGACCCGCTGCCGTCCCTGCACAACATCTCCAAGGCAGTGCGCGACCACCCCAAGTGGTGGTCGCAGCGCTACTTCGGCCAGGTCGCGCGACGGGTCGAGCAGATCGCGGTGATGTCCTACGACACCGCGATGCCGCTGGAATCGCTGTACGGCGGCTACGTCGCGCAGCAGACCGCACTCGCCCTGGAGGCGACACCGGCCCGGGTGGACGTGCTGATGGGCCTGCCCGCCTACTACGCGAACTCGTGGGGCCACCACGGTTCGGCCGAGACGGTCGCGGCGGCGGTGCGCGGCGTGCGCCTCGGCCTGACCCGAACCGACCTGCACCGGCCGGGTTTCGGCGTCGCGCTGTACGTCGACTTCGCCGCGACCGACACGGACTGGGCGTCCTACCGCCGCGATTGGTGCCGGCCGGACCGCTGATCCGGACCCGGCCCACCGCTCCCGGCACCGAACGCGGCGTCCGAATGCCGCCGGCACCCCGTCCCGGCGCCGCCCAGGCTGGTGCCATGACCACCACCACCAACGTGCGTACCTTCGTCGTCCGAGCGATCCCCGCCGAGTTCCTCGCCACGGTCCGCGCCGCCGGCACGGACGTCTCGGGTCACCCGATCGAGTTCCACACGGCCGGCGGCGGCGAACCCCTGCGCTGCTGCCTGCGCGACGCCGAACCGGGCGAGGTCCTGATCCTCTTCGGCTACGAACCCCCGCTCCCGGCAAGTCCGTACCGCGAGATCGGCGCGGTCTTCGCGCACGCCGAAGCCTGCCCCGGCCCGACCACCGACGCCTACCCGCCGCACTGGCGCGACCGCCCCCAGGTCTTCCGCGCCTACGACGCCCGGGGCCGGATCCACCCCACGTCCCGCGTCCACGACACCGACGACCCCGAAGGCGCCCTGGCCGAAATCCTCGCCGACCCGGAGGTCACCCGGGTCCACAGCCGCAATATCACCTACGGCTGCTACATGTTCACCATCACCCGTCCCGCCCCCGACAACGCCTGATCCCCGGCCCCGTCCACCGAGTCGCCATCTCCCCGAACAGCCCGAAGGCGCAAACGAGTTCGGGCGAATCTCCGGAAACGGCCGGGTCCGCTCCAGGACCCGGCCGTTCGGCATTCGCCCGCCCGGTCACGCCGCGGATCATCGGTCGTCGGTCGGGGATGCGCCGATGCCGTCGAGGACGTAGCGCAGACCCGTGGTGAAGGTGGCGTCCCAGTCGTTTTGGAGCATGTAGTCGTTGGCGCTGAGGGTGGGGTAGCGGTCGCTCAGGTCGTTCAGGCGTAGCTGGGCGGCCTCGCGGTCCGCGGCCGAGAGGGTGAAGCCGGCTCGGGCCACGGTTGCGCCCATGAGGTGGTTGTAGAGCGCCCAGGTGGCGGAGTTGAGGCGGTGGCCGGTGAAGCCCGCCCGGACCAGGGTGGCCTGGAGGAACTCCATCCGGGCGAGCAGGTTCGGGCCCAGGGTCGGTCGCTGGAGCAGCGCGGCGGACCACGGGTGGCGCAGCATGATCGCCCGCCAGTCCAGGAGCAGGGTGACGATGTCGGCCCGCCACGCGTCGGGGTCCGGGGAGGCGGCCGGTACCGGTGTCTCGGCGAAGATCGCGTCGAGCGCGAGGTCGACCACGTCGATCTTGGTGTCGACGTGCCAGTAGAGGGTGGTGACGCCCGAACCCAGCCGTTCGGCCAGCCGCCGCATGGTCAGCCCGTCGATGCCCTCGGCATCCAGGAGGGCCACCGCCTCGCCGACGATGCGAGCGCGTGTCAGTGGGGGTTCCTCGCGCGCGGCCCGGGATTCGCGCAGCCAGACGCTTTGCGCGCCCCCCGCGGCTTGGCCCTTGGCGTTGCCCTGCTTGCCCTTGATGGCCCGACCTCCTTGCTCTTTCCGTGACGGCGAGCCTAGTATCCCGGCCTGTCGAACGTTGTACCGGTACCGGTACGTTGTTCCAGAGGGATGTGGGTGAGCCGTGCATCAGCGCGAGTACGAGCAGGAACGCGAACAGGAACACCGGGGCGAGCGGGACCTCGCCGAAGAGGCGGTCGAGCGTCGGCACGAGCAGCGGTGGTGGGCGTTGGCGGTGATCACCCTCGCCCAGTTGATGATCGTTCTGGACGGCACGATCGTGAATGTCGCGCTGCCCTCGATGCAACAGGATCTGCACCTGTCGGACGCCGATCGGCAATGGGCGGTCATTGCCTATGTGCTGGCGTTCGGCGGGTTACTGCTGCTCGGCGGCCGGATCAGTGGGCTGCTCGGGCACCGGCGGACGTTTCGGATCGGCCTGATCGGGTTCGCCGCCGCCTCCGCGCTGGGCGGCGCGGCGGACGGCGCGGGCACCCTGTTCGGTGCCCGCGCGCTGCAAGGGGTGTTCGCGGCGGCGATGGCGCCGGCCGCCATGTCGCTGCTGACCCTGACCTTCACCGACCCGCGTGATCGCGGGAAGGCGTTCGGGGTGTTCGGCGCGATGGGCGCCGCCGGTTCGGGGGTCGGGCTGCTCGCGGGCGGGCTGCTCACCGAGTACCTGGACTGGCGGTGGTGCCTGTGGGTCAACGTGCCCATCACCGGACTCGCCCTGCTGGGCCTGCCGTTCGTCTACCGCGACCGCCCCTCGGTCACCGGTCCCGGTCGGCTGGACCTGCCGGGTGCGCTGCTGAGCGTGGCCGGCCTCGTGGCTCTGGTCTACGGCTTCAATCGCACCGAACCGCACGGCTGGGACGACCCGTTGGTGCTCGCCCTGCTGCCGGGCGGGGTGCTGTTGCTCGGCGTGTTCGTACTGGTGGAGACCAGGGTGAGCCATCCGCTGTTGCCGATGCGGGTGGTCCTGGACCGGGTCCGCGGCGGTGCCTACCTCACCAGCGCGTTGATGCTGGCGGCGCTGTTCGGCTGCTTCCTGTTCCTGAGCTACTACGCGCAGACCGTGCTGGGCTATTCGCCGGTGCGGGCCGGGCTGACCATCATGGTGCTGGTCGCGGGCTCGTTGGTGGGCTCGATCGCGATCGCGGGCAGACTGCCGGCCCGGGTGTCGCCCAGGATGCTGATGGTTCCCGGACTGCTCGCCATGGCCGCCGGGTTGCTGCTGCTGTCCCGGTTGACGGCGGACAGCACGCACGTGCTGGTGCTGTACCTGGTGCCCGCACAGATCCTGATCGGCCTGGGCCTGGGCGTCGTGCTCACCATCGCGACCGGCCTGGCCACGGCGGGGGTGGGTGCGGCCGACGCCGGGACCGCCGCGGCGACGTTCAACGCCGGACAACAGGTGGGCGGCGCGCTCGGCACCGCGCTGTTCAACACCGTCGCCACCAGCGTCACCGCGACCTGGCTTCGCACCCACGAGGGTGGCCGGGACGCGGTCACCGCGGGCACCGTGCACGGGTTCGGTACGGCCCTGCTGGTGGCCACCGGCATCATGCTCGGCGCCGCGGTGGTCGCGGCGGTGCTGATCGCCCCGCGCCCCGCGCGCGACGCGCAGCCGTCGTCCTGAGCGGGCGGCGGGGGCACCCTGCCTCGACGAGGCACGTGCCCCCGCCACCCGACCCGAGGGGCTGCGGTCAGCGGAAGACGCCGGTGTGGCCGAGTGAGTAGCGGCCCGGCTGCGGATACACGCACAGCCCGTGCGGCCCGACGCCGACCGGGATGCGGGCGAGCAGGTGTCCGTCGGTGGTGTCGATCGCGTACACCTCGGCGTTGTAGCGACCGCTGAGCCACAACACCTTGCCGTCGGCGGAGACGCCGCCCATGTCCGGGCTGCCGCCGCCGGGCAGGTGCCACTTGGCGGTCAGCGCGCCGGTGGCGAAGTCGAGCACGGAAATCGAGCCCTCGCCGCGGTTGGAGATGTACAGGCTCTTGGAGTCGCGGCTCGGGTACAGGCCGTGCGCGCCCTTGCCGGTGCGCAGCTTGGTCGGCTTGCCGAACGTGTCGCCGTCGAGCACCCAGACGCCGTCGGACATCATGTCGGCGATGTACCAGGTACGGCCGTCCGGGGAGATCTTGACGTCCTGCGGCATCGAGCCGGACTGCGGGATCTTCTGCTTGGCCAGCACCTTCATCTCGGCGGTGTCCACCTTGAGCAGTTCACCGGAGAACTCGCAGGAGACGATGAAGTACTTGCCGTCGGGGGAGAAGTCCGCGTGGTTGACGCCCGCGCACTCGCTGGGCACGGACTTGACCACGTCCATCGTGTGGGCGTCGCGGAAGACCAACTGGCGGTCCATCGAGGCCATCACGACCGCGTACTTGCCGTCCGGCGTGAAGTAGAGGTTGTACGGGTCGTCCACCGGGACCGGTGTGCCGGCCTTGCCGGTGGCCGGGTCGAGCGGGGTCAGCGTGTCGCCGAGGTCGTTGTTCACCCACAGGGTCTTCAGGTCCCAGGACGGCACCACGTGCTGCGGCTGGTGGCCGACCTTGATCGTCTCGATCACCTTGTAGGTGGTCGGGTCGATCACGCTGACCGTGTTCGAATCGGTGTTGGGTACGTACACCCGGGACGGGAAGTCCTTGACCACGTCCGAGAGCATGCCGGGGCGGTCCGCGGCGTACAGGTCCTGCGGGTCCAGCGGCGGCGGCATGCCGGGCAGGAGGTTCGCGGTCTCCGCGGCGGGCACCGCGGGCGGGACCGGCGCGGCTTCCACGGGCGCGATCGAGGACTTGACCGGGGAAGGGTTCGCCGTGCCGTCCGTGGAGGACGCGCACGCGGCGGACGCCACCAGGCAGCAGCCCGCCAGGAACAGCGCGACCGGGCCGGGACGGCGACGGGTGGGGGAGGGGTGAGTGGTCATCAGGTGACGAGCTCCGACATCGTGACCGCCCGCAGTCCGCGGGTCCGTAGGCCGTCGAGGATTGCGGGCATCGCGGCTACGGTGCCCGGGTGTCCGAAGTGCAGGCTGACCACCGAGCCCGGCCGAACCCCGTTCAGCACGGTGTGGCCGACGGCGGCGGCGCCGGGATCGGTGAAATCGAGGGAGTCCAGGTCGTAACCCAGGCAGTGCGCGTATCCGGCGCGGCGGGCCTGGGCGACGACGGTGGGCGTGCAGTCCTTGGCTTGCGAGGGCCGAAACCAGCGTCCGATCGAGCCGGTGAGGCGTTGGAGCCGATCGGCGCAGTCGGTGATCTCGGCGTAGGTGCGATCGGCGGACATCGCGGAGATGTCGCCGTGATGCATGGTGTGATTGCCCAGTTCGTGGCCGCCGGCCAGCACCCGGCGCGCCATCCGCGGCTGTTCGTCGAGCCAGGTCCCCACCGCGAGGACCGTGCCGCGAGCCCCGGCCGCCTCCAGCAGGCCCAGGAGCGAGTCGGCGATCCGCGGATCGCCCTGACCGTGGAAGGTCAGCGCCACCCGGGGTCGATCGGGTGGACCGGAGGTGACCTGGAACGGCAGATCGGCGGGCAACGGCAGCGGCTCGGGTCCGTTGCCGACGGCGCCCGAGGCGGTATGGGCGCCGGACGGAAAGGTCGGCGCCGAACCGGTGTCGACCGGCTTGGCCGTGGGTGCGGGCATGGACGCGGGCGGGGAATCCCCGCCGCACGCACTCGCGGCCGCACCGGCCGCGCCCAGCGCGGCGGCCCGGGCGAGCTGCCGAAGCACGCTACGGCGATCCAGAGGCGTCACCCTGGCGACCTTACGGGGTGTGATCGTCCGGGCGCGCAATGTGTACGTCGGAGGAGGGTACGTGTCGCGGCATCACGGTTCGGCGATGCGTCCGTACCTCTCCTCGTTCCGGATCGGGGACCACCCGGAACACCTCCTCGCGTAGCTCGACCGGCCCGTCCTCGACCGGACCGCCGCCGGTGGCTCCGCGGTCGACCGCTCCGCTCTCGACCGCCCCGCCGGGGCTGCGATCGCGGTGATGGCCAACGCGACGGACGATCGCTCGCCCGGTGACCGCGCGGCCGGGTTCGACCTCGAACTCGCCGCCCCGGCCGCGTTGGGAATGCGGCCGACCGAGCTCGACCTGCGCACGTTCTTCGACCGACCGCCGGCCGAAGTCGCCGCCGTGCTCGACCACGCCGTCGTCCCGCACATCGACTCACCCGGCCACCCCGAGACCGAACTGCTCGCCGCCGTCGCGGCCGACTACCGCGCCCGAGGCGTGCCGCACCGCACGCTGCGCGACGGACAGGTGCTCGTGATCGACGGTGCGCGGATCTCGATCCGCTGACCGCAGGCGCGGCCGACGGCACTCACCCGGCGGTCGGCGGCACCGCGTCCGCGTACGCCCGCAGGGTGACCAGCGCCTCGACGGTGAGGCCCGGACGGGCCTCGGCCCGCACGGAGGGCGACCACTCGGCCCAGCGCAGCGGCCAACCGCCGTCCTCCTGCCGGGCGTCGGCCAGGGCGCGCAGGCCCACCCGCAGCTCGGCGTCGGTGAACCACTCCCGGGCCAGGCTGTCCGGGCGCGGCGCGAAATCGTGCGGCAGGTGGTACTCGCCGGCCGCGTAGCCGGGCGCCAGCCGGGCCTGTTCGGGATGCGCCGGGTCGAGCAGCACGATCCGCTGTTCCCGGACCAGTTCGCCCAACCGCTCGGCCTGACGCCGGGCCCAGGCCCGATCCGGCAGACCGTCGAGGAAGGTCACCGCCGCCTCCACCTCGTACGGGTGGGTGGTGCCCAGTGTCTCGACGGCGGTCCGGCAGAACTGCGTCGCCCGCGGCAACCATGGATGCTCGACCCCGGCGCGCAGCAGCGGTCCGACGATCCAGCCGGTCGGGATCAAGCCCGCGACGGGCGCATCCGGGACCACCATCCACGGCGGGTGCGGGTATTCGCGCAGGCTCGTGAACGCCGGCGGCACGCCGCCCGCCTCGGTCGCCGCGCCCGCCAGCCAGTCGCACAGCCGAGCCGCCTCGGCCCCGTGCAGCGCGTCGGTCTCCACCAGGATCGGCATCGCGGTACGCAGCGTGGCCGGTTGGGCGATCGGCCCCCGCACGTCCGGCTCCAGGCCGTAGGCATAACCCCCGTCCGGGGTGCGGTACGCGTGCAGCGCATCGAGCACACCGGCCCGCTCGTCGCCGGTCGCCTCGGACCCGCCCGCACCCCGCGCGCCGAACAGGTATGCGAAACGGCGCTGTTCCAGCACCCGGCCGGACGTCCACAGGAACCGCTCGGCTTGCTCGATCATGTCCGTCGTGATCCACGTCATGCCTCGACGCTAGCCGGCCGACCACGTCCGGTCTTGAACGATTCGGACACCGGGCGCGCCCCGGGTCCGCGGCGCCGATTTCGTGGCCGGCGCGTGTCGGGACATGGGCCCGGCGATGACGGTTGGTGGAATTCGCCCGCGCAGGGGTTGGCTTGCACGCCGCCGGCCGGCCACGGTGGGCGGGTCAGGCTCGTCGATGCTCTTCGGGGGATGCTCGTGTTCGCTCGCTCCGGTACCCATGGTCTGCGCCGATCCGTGATCGCCGCCGCCGTACTCGCCGCCTCGGCCGCGCTGGCCGGCCCGGTCCCGGTCGCGCACGCCGCCGCGGCGGACCGATCGGCGGGCGCGCACGGCACGTTCGGGGTGCACCGCGACGGCCGCCCGGTGGTGGTTCCGTTCCGCGCCGCGCGCGACGGCGAGGCCCTGGTGACGCTCACGGCCGCCGCGCCGGGCCTCGACTGGGGCACCCCGGGCCGGGAGTCGGCGGTGCTGCAACTGCTCGTGGACGGACGGCCCGTCGGCGACGTGGTGGTCTTCGGGGCCACGCCCACCGAGCGCAGTTTCGCCCTCGGCGCGCTGCGCAGGGGCCGGCACGAGCTGACCCTGCGCTACGCGGCCGACCGGTCCTCGCCGGCGGGCTCGGTGGTGCGGGTCTCGCGGCTGCGCACCGAGATCGTGGACACCGGCGACCGCGAGTACGCCGCGGCCGCGAACGCGCCGGTCCTGTACGGGCGGAGCATCCCGGGCGTGCCCGGCGGAGCGACCGGCCCGTTCCAGAACGCGATCTCCGACACCCCGGTGCTGGCCTGGTACCAGGAGGCCCCGGCGGCGACCGCCGGACACCGGGTTCTCACCTACACGATCGTGTGGACCAACGAGGACGGCGGCACCTCGACGCCGGCGCTGATGGCCCGCTGGGGCCGGACCACCGACATAGAGTGGGCCTACCGTGTCGAGGTGGACGGGCGCGGCAAGGCGGTGCCGGGCACCGCCTACTTCCAGTCGCCCGACCACGGCACGAAGCTGTTCGCCGGGCGCTACGAGGACGCCCACCCGTTGCTCCAGACCTGCACGCTGAACAACAACCTGTGCGACGTCGTGGACAACCCGATGCGCTTCGCGCCGGCGGCGGTCGAGCGGCTGGTCGATCCGCAGCGGACCGCGCGTGAGGAGATGGTGGACCGCCACCCGTGGGTGTACCCGGTGATGACGGCCGAGGTACGGCGCGAGGGCCGGGTCGTCGCCGATCCGCCGGCCGACACCACCACGCTGATCGCCGACCCGCAGGACTACCTGTACGCGGTGCTCCGCAAGACCACCTCGGCGCCGCCGCCGGGTGCGGCCGGCTGGAACGGTGTCGCGATCGGGGTGCGGATCAAGGGCGACCCGACGCTGTACCGCTCGGACCGCGGGCGGGTGGACTGGTCGTTGCAGCGCGACGACCCGGCGGCGACCACGGTGCGGCTCCCGCACGGCACGCGGGCGTCCGACATCGTGGAGGTGGTCGCGATTCGTACGGTGGCCGGGGTCGACCCGGGTTCCACGATCACGGTGAACGGGGTCAACCGGGCGTTTCTGCTGGGTCGGGACGACCGGCCGGGGCGGGCGGTGCCGGTCCGCCCGAAGTCGGTCACGCTGAGCGCGGCGGCGCCGGAGGCGGTGCTGTACCGCCGGTGAGCCGGTCGGCCTCGGACACCGGCCGGGCTTGGTGAGGTGTTCCCAAGCCGCGGTCGGGGATCGGGCGCCGGGCGGGCCGAAATCGGCCCGCCCGGCGCCCGATCGGTTGCGGTGCCGCTCTATGGCGCGGAGACCGGGATACGCGGCTCGGGTGTGACCGGCGGCTGGGCCGGGCCGCCCTCGGACAGGCCGAACCGGTCGTGCAGTCGGCGCAGTGGGGCGGGCGCCCACCACGTCGCCTTGCCGGTCAGGGCCAGCACCGCCGGCGCCAGCAGGCTGCGCACCACGAACGCGTCGACCAGGACGGCCAGTGCGAGACCCATGCCGAGCATCAGCGTGTTGGTCACCCGCGAGGTGCCGATCGCGAACATCACCACCGCCAGGACGCATGCCGCCGCGGTGATGATGCCGCCGGTGCGGGCCAGGCCGGTGGCGACCGCGCCCCGGTGGTCGCCGGTGCGGTCGTGCTCCTCCTTGATCCGGGAGATCAGGAACACGCCGTAGTCCATCGACAGGCCGAAGGCGATGCAGAACATCAGTACCGGCAGCGCGGTCTCGATCGACCCGGTCGGGGTGAAGTCGAGCAGTCCGGACAGGTGGCCGTCCTGGATCACCCACACCACGGCGCCGAACATCGCGGTCAGACTCAGCGCGGCGAACACGATCGCCAGGATCGGCAGCACCACGCTGCCGGTGAGCAGGAAGACCAGCACGAACGTGGTGAGCAGGATCAGGCCGCCGGCGAGCCACAGCCGGCTGCCGATCGCGTGCTTGGCGTCGACCACCTCGGCGGACTGTCCGCCGACCAGGGCCGGTCCCGGAGCGGCGACCCCGCGGACCTCGCGCACCAGGTCCTCGCCGGCGGCGGAGAGGTCCTCGACCGCGGGCACCACCGAGATGTACGCGCTGCCGGCGGCACGGCGGCCGGCCTCGGCCGGGCCCGCGGGTGCGCTACGGACGCCGTGTTCGAAGGTGCCGGCCGGGCCGACCACGCGGGCCACGCCGTCCAGGGCGGAGAGCCGCGCGCTGTAGTCGGCGGTGCCCTCGGCCTGCTGCGTCGTGCCGACCACGATCTCGATCGACCCGGTGGGCCGGCCGTCGACCTGGTCCCGGATCACCTGCTGGACCTGCCGGGACTCGGCCGACCTCGGCAGTTGGCGGTCGTCGCCGGTGCCGAACTGCACGCCCAGGAAGGGCAGTCCGAGGGCGACCAGGAGGCCGGTGGTGAGGACGGCGACGATCGGCGCCCGGTGCATGATCGCCTGCGAGAGGCGATACCAGCGGCTGTCGCGCACCGCGGTCGGCGCGCCGCCGGCGCCGGCGCCGGGCCGCAGTCGGCGGCCCAGTCGGCGCAGCGGTGCGCGCAGGTCGCCCCGGTCCACCCGGGTGCCGAGCAGGACCAGTGCCGCGGGCAGGATCACCAGCGCGCCGAAGGCGGCGAGCAGCACCACCGGGATGCCGGCGTAGGCGAACGACCGCAGGAAGTACTGCGGGAAGACCAACATCGCGGCGAGGGAGACGGCGAGCGTGAGTGCGGAGAAGACCACGGTGCGTCCGGCGGTGTCGAGCATCACCGCGACCGCGCGCGCCGGCGGGGCGCCGGCGGCGAGTTCCTCGCGATAGCGGCGGACCACGAACAGGCCGTAGTCGACGGCCAGGCCCAGGCCCAGGACGGTGGTCAGGTTCTGCGCGAACACCGATACGTCGGTGGTCGTGGAGACCAGCCGCAGCACGGCGTTGGTGCCGACCATGGCCAGGATGCCGACGCCGAGCGGCAGCAGGGCGGCGACCAGGCTGCCGAAGACCAGGATCAGGATCAGCAAGGTGATCGGCAGGGCGATCAGTTCGGCCCGGACCAGGTCCTCGGAGATGGTCTTCTGCATGTCGTGGCGCACCGCGACACTGCCGCCGAGTTCGACGGTCAGGGCTCCCCGGGTGCCGCGGTAGTGCGCGGCCAGGCGTTCGAACGTGTCCGAGGCGGCGGTCTCCTCGCCGCGGATGTGGGCCAGGACCAGGCCGTGCCGGCCGTCGGCGGTGCGCAGGGTGGGGGCACCGTCGGTCCAGTGGGAGAGCACTCCCTCGACGTCCGGTTCGGCGGCGAGGCGGGCGGCCAACTCCCGTGCCTGGGTGGTGACTTCGGGTGCGTCCAGGGGGCGGTCGGCGCCGACCAGGAGGACCAGGTTGGGTCGGCTGCCGGGGAAGTCGTGGTCGAGTGCGGTCGCCGCGCGGGCTGAGGCCGAGTTCGGGTCGACGGCGCCGCCGCCGAGGAGGTGGTCGCCGACGCCTCGACCGAGCAGGCCGGCGCCGATCAGCAGGAGCAGGGCCGTGAGCAGCAGCAGTCGGGGTCGGGCCGTGGTCAGGCGGGCCAGGGCAGCGAACATCGCCGAACCCTTCCGTAGAGTCGATGGATCGTATGTGGAACATACGATATGCATCGCCTTTCGTCTAGAAGACATATGATCGAGGACCGCTAATATGTGGCCATGACGGACCGACCGAGCACGGGGCGGCCGCCGATGGGAGCTCGGACCGGATACCGGCTGGTCAAGCTGGCCGATCTCCTGTTGGCGCTCGCCGATCAGACGCTGGCCACGCTGGGGGTCAAGGCCAAGCACGTACACGTGCTGGAGACCCTGCTGGCCTACGAATCGTTGTCCCAGCAGGACGTCAGTCGGCTGCTCGGGATCGACCCGAACGTCCTGGTCGGCCTGCTCGACGATTTGGAGGCGCGCGGCTTCGCCGAGCGTCGGCGCAACCCGCACGATCGGCGCCGGCACGTCGTCCAGGTCACCGACTCGGGGCGGGAGTTGGTCGCGGAGAGCACCCGGCTGCTCGGTGATGCCGAGGACGCGTTCTTCGCCGTCGTCTCGGAGCAGGAACTGCAGGTCGTGCACGACGCGTCGGGCCGGCTGCTGGCCGCGCACCGGCCCGGCTGGACCGACAACGGGTCCTCGATGGGCTGCTGAACGGCCCTGCGGGCGCCTCGACTTCGGTTCTCGGGCGGATCGCATCGGCGGTTGGTCGGCGCCGCCCCGGTGGGCGACTTCGCCTCCGCTTCGTCTCTTCTTCGCCGGAACGCCACGGCCCGACTCCCCGCGCATCACGTTGCGCGGGCCAGGGTGTGGGCGTCGACGGTCGATCGTCGTCGACCGGAGCGAGAAGGAGACGTCCATGTCCGGATGGAAGACCGTCACGGCCGCGGTCCTGGCCGGGGCCGCCATCGTCGCCGCCCCGGGAGCGGCCGCCGCGGCGGACCGCCACGGCGGTCACCACCGCAAGTCCTTCGACCTCCAGGCGCACCGAGGCGGACTCGGGCTGACCGTGGAGAGCACGCTCGCGTCCTTCGCCAAAGGCTTGGACCTGGGCGTGTCCACCCTCGAACTGGACGTGCAGATCACCGAGGACGGCCGCGCCGTGGTCACCCACGACCGCAGGGTCGACGGGCGCAAGTGTGCCGACACCGAACCGGTGCGGGCCGGCGACCCGGAGTTCCCCTACGTCGGCAAGTACGTCAACACGCTCAGCCTGGCCCAGATCCGCACCCTGGACTGCGGGTCGCGGCAGTTCCCCGGCTTCCCCGCGCAGACCACCTCGCCGGGCGCCCGAATGCCGCTGCTCACCGAGGTGTTCGACCTGGTCGAGCGCCGGCACGCGCGCGGCGTGAAGCTCAACGTGGAGACCAAGGTCGAGGCGGGCGCGCCGCAGGAGACCGCGCCGCGCGAGCAGTTCGTGCAGACCGTGGCGCGCGAGGTGCGCCGGGCCGGGCTGTTGCGCCAGGTCACCATCCAAAGCTTCGACTGGGGCGCGCTCAAGCGCATGCGAGAGGTCGAACCGCGGCTGCCGCTGGTCGCGTTGACCAACTACGACTTCCTCCAGGTCGGCAAGCCCGGCGCCTCGCCCTGGCTGGGCGGCCTGGACATCGACGACTTCGGCGGCGATCCGCTGCGCGCGATCGCCTCGTTCGGCGCCACCACGTTCTCGCCCGTGCACGGCTTCCCGCAGAACGGCAAGGTCACCGACCCGGACTACCGCCCTTACGTGACCCGGGAGATGGTCGCCCAGGCGCATGCGAGGGGCATCAAGGTCGTGCCGTGGACCATCGACGACCCGGCGACCATGGCCGAGCTGATGGACGCCGGCGTGGACGGTCTGATCACCGACTACCCCGATCGGGCACGGGAGTTGCTGGCCGCACGCGGACTGCCGCTGCCCAAGCGGTACCCGGCACGCGGCTGATCGACCCGGCCCGCGGGGCTTCGGCGTGCGCGGGGATCTCGGCGTCCGCGGGGCTTGGCGGTCCGCCGGGGTCTCGGCGTCCGCAGGGGTGCGGACGCGCACGTGGGCCGGGCCCGTCGACGCGTGGTCGACGGGCCCGGCCCTTGTACGGCTACCGCAGAGTGGCTGTCGCCGTGCGGTTACTGCCTGAGTGACGCTCGGATCAGAGGTTGACGCCGTGCGCGCGCAGGTAGCTGACGGGGTTGATGCCGCTGCCGTAGTTCGGGGTGGTGCGGATCTCGAAGTGCAGGTGCGGGCCGGTCACGTTGCCGGTCGCACCGGAGAGGCCGATCTGCTGACCGGTGCTCACCGTGGCACCGGCGCGCACGCCGATGCTGGACAGGTGCGCGTACTGCGAGTACTTGCCGTCCGCGTGCTTGATCACGATCTCGTTGCCGTAGGCGCCGCCGTTGCCGGCCTTGACCACGGTGCCCGAGGTGATCGCCTTCACCGGGGTGCCGGTGGAGGCCACGAAGTCCTGGCCGGTGTGGCTGCCGCTGGACCACATCTTGCCGCCGACGCCGAACGCGGTGCCCAGCGAGCCGCTCACCGGAGCGACGTAGCCGGACGCGTTGACCGCGGTGCTGCCGGCCTTGGCGGAGGACGCCTTGGCGGCGACCGGGGCCTTCTCCTTGACCGTGGTCTTCGGCGCGACCTTCACCGACGCCGAGGGCTTGGTCTCGGCGACGGTCTCGGTCTTGGGCGCGGCCTTCGGCGCGACCTCGACCTTGGCGGCGGCGGTGGCGGTGGCGGCGGACGCCTTGGCCTTGCCGGACAGCGAGAGCTTCTGGCCGACCTTGATGAGGTTCGGGTTGCCACCGATCACGGAGCGGTTGTCGGCGTACAGCTTGTGCCAACCACCTGCGATGTCCTTGTCGGCGGCGATCTTGGACAGGGTGTCACCCTTGACCACGGAGTACGAGGTGGTGGTCGACGCGGGCTTCGCGGCGGCCGGGACGACCTCGATCTTCGGGGCGGCGGCGGTCGCCGGCTTGGACTCGACCGGCTTCTCGGCGACCTTGGGGGCGACCTTGATCGAGGTCTTGGCCGAGCCGGAGGACTTGGTGGTCGGCGAGACGGCGGGCTTGGCGCCGCCCTTGGTCAGACCCGCCGGGCCGGAGGTGTTCGGCCAGGCGCCGGGGCCCTGCACGGCCAGGACCTTCTCGGCGATGGCGATCTGCTGGTCCTTGGTGGCCAGGTCGGCGCGCGGGGCGTACTGCTGACCGCCGAACTCGTTCCAGGTGCTCTGGGTGAACTGCAGGCCACCGTAGAAACCGTTGCCGGTGTTGATGTGCCAGTTGCCCGAGCTCTCGCCCATGGCGACCTTGTCCCAGGTGGAGACCGAGGCGGCGTTGGCGGTTGCGATACCGGTGATCAGCGGGGCGGCGACGATGGCGCCGGCCATGCCGAGGGTCAGCGCGAGGCGCGTCTTCTTGGGCATGCGGGCAGGGGTGATGAACGACTGCACGAAGATTTTTCCTTCTCCCACGCCTACGAAGTGAGCTGTCGGATTCGGGCTGGAGAGTCTCGCCCGGCCGTGTTCGACCCTCGAATGAGAGGGACGGGCACGGCTTCACCCCAAGCCGTCCGCATGGGCGCCTGTGTCACAGACGCCCGGGACGGCATTCCACTTGGTTCCCCCGCTCCTGCCTTTCGGGTTTCGTACCGTGGCCTCGCTCCGGCGGCAGGATTCGGCGAACCGGGAGACCATTTCGCCGAGCACCGGACCGGTGTGGCGAAGCACCAAGCTACGCACACCCCCGGCGCGGAACCAAACATCACGATTCGCCGAAACCGAAGAATCGGGTCTTAAGGGTGGAATAACGGGACTTAAAGTCCCGAACTCCGTACGCATTGTGCCCAAAAAGCTCACTCACCGTCGTCCGGGGAATCACGGCGGGTGAGAATCCGGGAAACTCGGTTCACGGTGCGTGCGAGTTCCTGACGAACGGTATGCGCGATGTGACGTGCGTCATGCGCCATCAAAGTATTGTCCGAATTACCCCTGTATGTCCGGTGCTTCTTCAGGTCGAGCCTGGTGTCTCTCGTGCCTGCCGCATCGGGCCGGCGGCGGGAGCCCGGACCGGGTACGGCGCACGCGGCTCCCCCTATGAAGTTGCGTGCGCCGCATCGGGCCCCGGCTCCCCTGGCCTCAGCCCGCCATCGGGTCGCCGGTCGCGGGGGTCGGCGGCGCGTGGAATGCGGTGAGGAACTCGGCGAGGTGCATCGCGCGCACCCGCGACCCGCGCCGACGCAGGCCGGTGCGCAGTTGGCGCAGACAGCCGGGGTTGACCGCGATCACGACGTCGGCGCCGGTCGCCTCGATCGCGTCGAGCTTGCGGTCGAGGATGCGTCGGGACGCGGCCGGCCGCAGCAGGGCGTACGTGCCGGCCGCACCGCAACATTCGGCGGCGCCCGGGGTCTCCACGAAGTCGGCCACCCGCGCGAGCAACGCCCGCGGCTCGCGCCAGACGCTCAGGCCGTTGCGCAGGTGGCACGAGTCCTGGAGGGTGACCTTGATCCGGTGCCCGGCCGGCGCATGCGCGGTGAGCGTGGCCGGGTCGATCGCCTCGGAGAGTTCGGCGACCCGATCACGGCCGATGACGTCGGCCAGGTGCGCGGCGCAGCCGCCGGAGGTGGTGACGATCCGGCCGGGCAGCCGCTCGCCCAGCCGGCGGGCGAGCACGCGTCCCTTCTTCAGCTCGCCGTTGTGCGCGTGCAGCGCGCCGCAGCAACCCTGGTCGTCGGGTACCGCGAGGCCGGGCAGCAGGGTGCGTGCGGCGCGGGCGACCTTGGGGAACATGGCCCGTTCGAAACAACCGAGCATGAGCGAGGCACCCGCACCCGTGTCGGGGGCGGGCGCGGGTGCGGAGGTGCCGGACACGGAGGACGCCGGCGGTGCCGCCGCGGCCCGCTCGGCCCTTCGTCCGGACCTCGCCGGATCGTGTTTCGCCCTCCCGGCCGGCAGCACGAAGCGCCCCCATCCCATGACTCGCACCACCGGTGGCATGCTCACCACGACGGTCAGCAGCCGGGCGAGCGGCGGCCTGCGCCGGCCGCGCCACTGGTGCTCGCGCCATTGTTCGAGCAGCGAGCCGTACGGGACGCCGGCGGGACAGACCGGTTCGCAGGCCCGGCAGCCCAGGCAGGCCGAGGACTGTTCGAGCAGGGTCGGGTCGTCGGCGTCCAGACGGCCGGTCTCCAGGGCGCGCATCAGGTTGATCCGGCCGCGCGGCGAGGACGCCTCGTCCCCGGTCTCGGCGTAGGTCGGGCACGCGGGCAGACAGAAGCCGCAGGAGATGCAGCGGGAGAGTTCCTCGGGATCGAACACACCGGTCATGAGCCGAGCTTTCCGGGATTGAGGATGCGGGCGGGATCGAAGGCGGACTTGATCCGGCGCAGCAGATCCAGTTGCTCGTCGCCGAGCTGGGCCCGCAGGTGGGGCAGCTTGGCGGCGCCGACGCCGTGTTCTCCGGTGATCGTGCCGCCCAGTTCGATCGCGGTGCGGAAGATGTCGTCGAAGGCGGCGTGGGCACGCTCGATCGACTCGGTGTCCTGCGGGTCGGCCACCACGCAGGTCGGGTGCAGATTGCCGTCGCCGGCGTGGCCGAAGGTGGCGATGGTGACCGCGTGCCGGTCCGCGATGGCGTCGATCCGGTCGACCATCTCGGCGATCCGCGGGCGCGGGACGGTGGCGTCCTCCAGGATGGTGAGCGAGCCGAGTCGGGACAGCGCGGGCAGCGAACAGCGGCGCGCGGTGAGCAGCGCCTCGGCGCCGGCGACGTCCTCGGCCAGGGTCCACTCGCTTGCGCCGGCCCGGTCGCACAGGTCGGCCATCCGGGCCAGGTCGCGGCGCACCGCGTCCGGAGCGCCGTCGTCGCCGAACAACAACAGTGCGCCCGCGTCCGTACGCAGGCCCAGGTGGGCGAAGTCCTCGACCGCGCCGATGCAGCGCCGGTCCAGGAACTCCAGGGTCGCGGGAACGATGCCGGCGGAGAGGATGTCGGCGACCGCACGGCCGGCGTGGGCCAGGTCGGGGAAGTAGGCGATGCCGGTGCCCGTGTCGGCGGGCGCGGGCAGCAGGGCCATGGTGATCTCGGTGATCACCGCGAGGGTGCCCTCCGACCCGGTGAGCAGCCGGGTCAGGTCGTAGCCGGCCACGTCCTTCCACAGCCGGCCGCCGGTGCGGATCACCTCGCCGGTGGGCAGCACCGCCTCCAGGCCCAGCACGTAGTTGCGGGTGACGCCGTACTTGAGTCCGCGCAGTCCGCCCGCGCACGTGGCCACGTTGCCGCCGACGGTGGATACCGTCCGGCTGCCCGGGTCGGGCGGGAACAGCAGGCCGTGTTCGGCGACGGCGCTCGCGAGTGCGGCGGTGGTCACGCCGGGTTGCACCACGGCGAGCAGCTCGGCGGGGCTGACCTCGCGGATCGTGTTCATCCGGGTGGTGACCAACACGATGCCGCCGTCCAGGGCGACGGTGGCCGCGCACAGGTTGGAACCGGCGCCGCGGGGGACGACCGGGATGCGGTGCTCGGTGGCCAGCCGCAGTACCGCGGCCACCTCGGCGGTGTCGGCGGGAAAGACCACGGCGTCCGGGAGCCGGTCGAACAGGGGCGTGGCGTCGCGCGCGTAGGGCACGAGATCACCGGCGGCGTGCCGGACGTGTTCGGCGCCGACGATCGCGGCCAGGCGGTCGATCAGGTCCGTGGACAGGGGCATGCGACGTGCTCTCTCTCGGGTGGGCGGGTAAGTCCGCGCATCGTTTCTCCTCCGTGGGCTCCGATGAGCCGGGACGGTATCAGCGTTGCGCAAAACGGTCTATCATTCCGCTGTACGGAACGACGTCCCATTATCGCCTCGTGCCCAGGGGGTACCTTGACCGGCAACAGCGATTCGCCCGTGATCAGCGTGGATCGGGCCCTGCGGATCCTGATGCGTATGGGGGAAATGCCCCGAGGCATCACCCTGGAGGAACTCGCGGGTGATCTGGACCTGCCCAAGAGCACGCTGCACCGGCTGCTCGGCGCGCTCAAGTACCGGGGTTTCGCCGCCCAACCCGAGGTCAACGGCCCGTACTTCATCGGCAGTCGGCTGCTGGCGACCGCGTTCCGCTTCCACGACGACATCGACCTGCGCTCGATGGTGCATCCGCTGCTCGCGGAGCTGCGCCGGGTGACCGACGAGACCGTGCACGTGGCGACCCTGGACGCCGGCGAGGTGGTCTATCTGGACAAGGTCGAGGCCTCCGGGGCGATCAAGCTCTCGTCCGTGATCGGCGGCCGAAATCCCGCGCACAGCACGGGAGTGGGCAAGGCCCTGCTGGCCTGGACGTATCCGACGGACGAGGCGCTGCGGGCCTGGGCGGCGCCGCGGCTGCCGCTGCGCGCGGCGACTCGGCACACGGTCACGTCGGTGCCGAAACTGGCCGCCGAGCTGGAGGAGGTGCGGGCCCGCGGGTACGCGACCGACCTGGAGGAGAACGAGGTGGGGCTGCGGTGTGTGGCGGTGCCGCTGTTCCTGGGCCGGTCGGCGCCGGTGGCCGCGATCAGCGTGACCGGGCTGAAGTCGCGGATGACCTCGGCGCGGATGGCGGAGCTGGCCGAGGCACTGCGCTCACGCGTTGCGGAATGGGCCGGCGCGGTCGGTTAGGCCCTGTCCGGCGGATCTCGGCGGCCCCACATGATCCACCGGACAGGATCCGGACCGTCCCGCGGCCGAGGTGTCTCACGTGCCGGATCGGTCGAAACGACCCACCCGGCCGCGCCTCGGGTTTGCCGCCCGCGCACCGGCAGCACACCCGAAACCGTACCCACCGTGCGGCAACCACCCTGCACGGTAAGTGAATTACCCGAGACCCCCGAACCGGCAACTCGCCGGTTCGGGGGTCTCTTGACATCTTCAACGGCCCGTTGTTTTACTCACGACACCACATGGAATTGCGTTCCGCCAGACGGAATCACACTAACGAGGAAGTGGAATGAGGCCGGCGACAGTGGAGCACGACGGGCGGCCGGTGGCCGTGGTCGAGCGCGACGGCGGGCTGTATCGGCTCGACGGGCCCGGCGAGGGCACGCTCGCCGCACTGGTCGCGGCCGGTCCCGAGGCGCTGCGCGAGGCGGCGCTCGACGCGACCCGCGAGATCGAAGCCACCCGTTACCTGGCGCCGCTGCGCCCCGGCAAGATCGTCGCGATCGGCCCGCGACCTGCAATTCGGCGACGGCCAGTGGGTGCGCGGCAAGAGCCTGGGCACCTTCTGCCCGCTCGGGCCGGTCCTGGCCACTCCCGACGAACTGGCCGACCCGCAGGCGCTGGTGTTGCGCACCCGGGTCAACGGGGAGACTGTGCAGAACTCCTCCACCGCCGAAATGGTCTTCGGCATCGCCGAGTTGTTGTCCCACTGCTCGCGCGCCTTCACCCTCGAACCCGGCGACCCGGTGCTCACCGGCACCCCGTGGGGCCGCGGCGCGTTCATGGACCCGCCGCGCCGGCTGGTGCCGGGCGACGTGCTGGAAACCGAGATCGAGGGCATCGGCGTGCTGGTCAACCCGATCCTGTCCTGCGGCACGTGCGACCTGGGCCGGGGCGGCCTGCGCCAGGTCTGTCGCGAGCGGCGGATCACCGGCGTACACCTGCCCGGCGCGTTCGCCGAGCGGGTCGCGGTCCCGCGCTCCGCCCTGCATCCGCTGCCCGCGGACATGTCGTGGGAGGCCGCGGCGGTGGTGGAACCGGCGGCCAACGCGGTGCACGCCTGGCGGCCGGCCGACGTCGCACCCGGCGCCCGGGTCGGGGTGATCGGCGCCGGCGCGATCGGCCTGGTCTGCCTGCCGGCCGCGCGCCCCGAGCACGCCGCGAGCATCGCGGTCGCCGACCGCTCGTCCGAACGACGGCAGATGGCGGCCACGTTGGGCGCCACCACGGTCGGCGCCGAACTGTCCGGCGAATTCGACGTGGTCTTCGACGCGGTCGGCGCCGGCGACACCCACGAGCAGTCGGTACGGCTGCCGCGTCCGGGCGGCGTGGCGATCTGGCTCGGCCTCGCCGACGCGAGCGCCGGCTTCGACGCGACCGTGCTGGTGCGTACCGAGAAGCGGATGCTCGGCTCGTTCGCCTACACCGCCGACGAGTTCGCCGAGGCCGCCGAACTCGTCAGCGGCTGGGAACCGGGCTGGACCGCGAGTTACCCGCTGGAGTCGGGCGCGGAGATCTTCACCGGCCTGATGCGCGGCGGCAGCCATCCGGTGAAGCCGATCCTGCGCCCCTGGCGTCGGGGACGACGCCGCGCCTCGGCGACCCGTCCGCGAATCCTCCGGCCCAGCAGCCCGATCCGAAGTCCGTCTCGGGAAACAATGGCGGATTGAGGGTGTTTCGAGGCGGCCCGGCGAGGAGCGACTTCAGTCCTGCGTCGTGGTGCCCGGGGGATCGACGGCATGCCGTACGGCCGACCGGGTGGCTTGCGCCGGCCCGACCGCGGGCATGGGCTCGGGATGGAACGCTTCGAGATCGAGATCCTCCCGTACAACGCCCAGGACATGGCCGCCGAGGCCCGAGGGCCGGCGGTGCGCTCGGCCGTGGTCGAGGCCACCGGCGAGATCGGCGCCTCCGGACATCCGCGCTATGCGGGCGAGGGCGTGGTGGCCGACATCGACCCGACGTCGCGCACGGTCGAGGCGATCACCATCGACGGGGCGGAGATCGAGGACGGGTGGAGTGTGCGGATCACGCCGAGGGAGGACTGACCCGGATTCGGCCGGGCCGAGGTGACGCGGTCGGGCCGGCGTGCGGCGGCGGGTCGGGCGACGTGGCCGGGCCGGGAGGTGTGGCCGGGCCGGACTGTCCCGGTGGACGGGACGGTCCGGCCCGGCCGCGATCGGGTCAGACCGCGGCCGACAGGGCCTCGAACTGCTCGTCGGACAGTTCGATTCGGGCCGCCTCGGTGTTCTCCTCCAGGTGCGCGACGCTGGAGGTGCCCGGGATCGGCAGCAGCACCGGGGAGCGGTGCAGCAGCCAGGCCAGCGCCAACTGCGAGGGCGCGGCGCCGTGTTCCTTGGCGAGCCGGTCCAATGGTCCGCCCGGCCGGGCGAGTTCCCCGGTGGCCATGGGGAACCACGGGATGAACGCGATGTTCTCGGCCGCCGCGTAGTCGAGCACGCTCTCGGCCTTGCGGTTGGCCAGGTTGTACAGGTTCTGCACGGAGACGATCTCGACGATCTCGCGGGCCTGGCGCAGCTGCTCGACGGTGACCTCGGACAGGCCGATGTGCCGGATCTTGCCCTCGCGCTGCAACGCGCCGAGTTCGCCGAGCTGGTCCGCGAGCGGGACCTGCGGGTCGATCCGGTGCAGCTGGTAGAGGTCGATCCGGTCCAGCCCGAGGTGGCGCAGGCTCAGTTCGGTCTGCTGGCGCAGGTATTCGGGCCGGCCGAGGGCGCGCCACTCGCCGGGTCCGGTGCGGGCGAAGCCGCCCTTGGTGGCGATCACCACGTCCTCGGCATACGGGTGCAGGGCCTCGCGGATGATCTGTTCGCTGACGAAGGGGCCGTACGAGTCGGCCGTGTCGATCAGGTTCACCCCGAGTTCGACGGCGCGGCGCAGCACCCGGATCGCCTCTCGGCGGTCCTTGGGCTCGCCCCAGACGCCGGTCCCGGTGAGCTGCATGGCGCCGAACCCGAGCCGGCGCACCGGCAGGTCGCCGCCGATCGGGAAGACACCGGACGCGTGGGCGGGGCCGGACGCGGACGAGACGGTCATCTGTTCTCCGTGGGGGTCGGGCGGCCCGAGCGGGCCGGACGGCGCGGACGAGGTCGGTCGAGCGGTCGAGCGGTCGAGCCCATTGTGCCCCGGGCCCCGAACGCGGTCGCCGGGCTTTCGTCCGGCGCGCGTGTCGCAGGTACTTGGCGAGGTGTCCATTCACAGGGTGACCAAGTTCGGGCCCGCACTTGTACACAACGACGCGTTCGCGGCGCGGCGGTGCTCCCTAGTGTTTGCCATTCGTCGAGGCACTCGATCCCCGGATGGAGCTGTTCATGGTCTGGCTCATACAGGACTACCGCGAGGAGGACCTCGCGGCGGTGGTGCACCTGATCGACACCACGACCGAGCTCGGCCAGGAGTCGGTCTTCTCGCTGTCCGAGTGCATCAACGCGCTGACCTCGCGACAGCCGGCGGTGATCGCCCGACGGGACGGCGCGGTGGTCGGCGCGGCGCTGGCCACGGTGTCCGAGGGGCGGGCCTGGGTGATGCGGATCGCCATCTCGCCGGCCGCGCGCGGCCTGGGGCTGACCAGCACGCTGCTGCTGGCGCTGGAGCGCAGGTTGGTCGAGGATCGGGTGCGCCGGATCGCCTACGTGCTGCCCGAGGAGGACTCACGCGAGCTGGGGCTGCGCAACGCGGGCTACGAGCGGCGGCCGGCGGTGGCCTACTTCGAGAAGGTCGAGCCGGTCGACGACCACGCGGCGGAGACCCTGGACCGGCTCGGCGGGCGGATGTTGCCGGGTGACCTGTGGTCGAAGGTGGCCGGCATGGAGGTGGAGAAGAACCTGATCGAGCGGCGTGTGGTGCTGCCGCTGGCGGATCCCGAGCGCGCGCTGCGGCACGGCGTGGAACCGCCGAGTGCAATCGCGCTGTTCGGCCCGCCCGGCACCGGCAAGACCACCTTCGCCCGGGCGATCGCCTCGCGCCTGGGCTGGCCGTTCGTGGAATTGTTGCCCTCGCGGCTGGCCGACGGCGGCAACCTGGCCGCCGCGCTGCGCGAGGCGTTCGGGCGGCTGGCCAGGCTGGAGCGGATCGTGGTGTTCATCGACGAGGTCGAGGAGATCGCGCCGGTCCGGCACGCCCGGCCCAGTGCCGGCCACGCGGTGACCAACGAACTGCTCAAGCTGATCCCGGCGTTCCGCGAACACGGCGATCGGCTGCTGGTGTGCGCGACCAACTCGGTGCGTTCGCTGGACCCGGCCTTCCTGCGGCCGGGCCGGTTCGACTACATCATCCCGGTGGGCACGCCGGACGCGGACGCGCGGCGGGCGATGTGGACCCGGTACGCATCGGCCCGTCCGGACGTGGACCTGGACGCGCTGGTGGCGGCCAGCGAGTTGCTCACGCCCGCCGACATCGGCCACGCCGCCCGGATCGCCGCCCAGGCCTCGTTCGAGCGCGACCTGTTCGACGAGTCCGCGACCGCCGACGGGCCGGGTGCACACACCGAGGACTACCTGGACGCCCTCGCCCAGTCCCGACCCACGGTGACCGCGAGCATGGTCGAGATGTTCGAGCAGGACATCACCACCCACGCCCGGGTGTGACCCGGCGCCGTGCCGGCCGGGGCCGTCGGATCCGGCCGGCGCGGTGGGCGGTGACATCGTGTGCGGTCGGCACTTCGCGTACACGTGCTCCGCGTTGCCCGGAGCGGTGACCTGTCGGTCGCGGAGCACGACGGAGAGCTTGACGCCCCGGCCGCGACACGCGGTGTCGAAGTCGGCCCTGGTGTACTCGACGACGAGGACCCGATTGTCGAAGGTCGCCGCACAGGATTCACGCCGGCGGATATTTGATTCCGGTAATACTTTGCGAATTTGCATGCGGCAACGCATCCGCGGCCCTCGACTATCCGCCCGATCGGGGTATCGAATTACCCGCCGACAATGATCACGGCCGGGAATGGGCCGGGCCGGAAAAGGATCTTGTCGGAATCCGATCGCGCCCGGCCGAATCGGTCGAATCCGGCGGTGGTGCGTCAGGCGGCGGCGCGCACCGGCGCGGAAAGGGCTTTCGGGTCGAAACCACTCGCGGTGATCGTGCCGTCCGCATCCAGCAGACCGAACACCGGATATCCGGTCACCGCGAATCCGCGACCGAGTGGACCGTCGGTCGGTTCGACCACGACCTGCGCGACCGCGGCCAGCGCGGCGACCTGCTCCCGGGTCTCCGCCTCGTCGCCGTGCACTACCGCGAGCACCCGCAGGCCGTCCGCCTTGCGCGCCGCCGCCACGAACTCCGGCAGTCGCTCCTTGCAGGCCCGACAGTCCGGCGAGAAGAAGCCGAACAGCGCGGCCCCCAGATCGTCCCGGGACACCGTCTCGCCCGTGGTGGTGACCACGGTGAAGGCGGGCGCCGGCGAGCCCACCGGCAGCACCAGGTCCGAGATGTCCACGCCCTGCGCGCCATGCCCGTGTTCGCCCTGTTCACCCTGGGCGCGAAGTTTGCGAATGACGCCGAAGGTGAGCAGCAGATTCAACAGGCACAACACCGTGACCAGCACGACGGCGGCGATCAGGAACGGCATGGGGATGCTCCCAAAAGGGCGAAGGATGTCGGCCGACCTCGATGTGCGCGCGACCGGCGAACACGGCCGTCGAAATGTATCCCCGCGCTCGCCAATGGCAACAGTGCTCACTCGGCGACGGCTCGAAACAAACACGGTATTCATTGATTCGAGGTACTCGCTATCTCTTGCGACTCGGCTGACGAAGGGTTTAGCGTCGCCTCCGGCAGAAGCACACCCCGCTTCCGTCGATTCGACCCTTCAATGGAAGGTCCACGATGAACCGTGTGATCGGCACCATGGGCGACAAGCTGTTGGGACTCGTCCTTCGCGAGAAGCGAGCCGGGGCGTGCGTCCCGGAACACGGCCAGTTCTGCGTGTGTCGCAACCACTACCGCTACGTGTACAGCTGCAACGGCCCGTGCGTGAAGACCGCCACCCGGTGTTGACCGGCGTCCTCGCCGCTACCGCGACTCCGGAGGCTGAGATGAAGCGAGCGATCGGCACGATCGGCGACCGGCTGCTCGGCCGGGTCCTGACGGAGAAGCGCGCCGGCGCGTGCGTCGAGTACGTCGGCCGACTGTGCCACTGCCGCGACGGCCGCGAGTACCGCTACAGCCGCAACGGCGTCTGCACCCTCCGACCGGGCAACCCCTGTTGATCCCGGAATCGGACGGGACCCCGGAGGGCGGTACCTCTCCGGGGTCCCGGTTGCGCCCGCGCGCGGTCAAGGTGGCCCTTGCGTTGCAGTTCAGGGCCGCGCCCGTGGGCGCGGTGCTGTTGCTGGTGGCCACTGTGCTGATCGGCGTGCTCCCGGCTCTGGCCGCGTGGCTGACCAAACTGCTCTTCGACGAGCTGGGCCGCGGCGAACACGCCGACTCGGGGCGGGCGGTGGCCCTCGGCCTCGCGCTCGCGACGCTCGGTGCGGTGCTCGCCGTGCTGATGCAACTGGCGAGTTATCTGGACGAGGTGGTGCGTCGACGGCTCGTCGTCACCGTCGAGCGGGACCTGTTCGCCAAGGTCAACGAGTTCCGCGGACTGCGCCGCTTCGAGGACCCGGCCTTCCACGACCGGCTGCGGCTGGCCCAACAGGCATCCGAGGACGCGCCGCACAACATCACCATGTTCAGCCAGGAGGTGGTGCGTTCCGGCGCCGCGCTGAGCGGGTTCACCGGTGTGCTGCTCGCCGTGTGGCCGCCGATGGTGGGACTGCTGTTCCTGGTCGGCGTCGCCGCGTTGTCGGCCCGGTTGTCGATGGCCCGTCGACAGGTGGCGGTGCTGGAGCTGACCTCCGGGAAGCAGCGCCGTCGGCTGTTCTACCGGTCGTTGCTGACCGACCCGCGCGCGGCCAAGGAGATCCGGCTGTTCGGGCTGGGCGACTTCCTGCACGGCCGCCTGGTGCGGGCGCTGCGCGAGGCCACCGACGCCGAACTCGCGGTGGCCCGAAGGGGCATGCTGATCCAGGCCGGATTCGCCGCGCTGAACGCGGTGGTGGCCGGGCTGGGCATGGTCGTGGTGGTGGCCGGCGCGGCGCAGGGCCGATTCACCGTCGGCGACGTGATGTTGTTCACCGCCGCCGCGGCGGGCGTCCAGCAGGCCTTCACCGGCGTGGTCACCCAGGCCGGCGTGGCCGCCGAGGCGATCCGCCTGTTCGGTCACTTCCTGGATCTGATGGACACGCCCGACGACCTGGAGACCGGGACCGGACAGGTGCCGGCGCTGCGCGGACGACTCGAATTCGACGACGTGTGGTTCCGCTACGACGCACAGGGCCCGTGGGTGCTGCGCGGGGTGAGCCTGGTGGTGCCCGCCGGCGCCGCCGTGGGCCTGGTCGGACGCAACGGCACCGGCAAGAGCACGCTGATCAAGCTGCTCTGCCGGTTCTACGACCCGGATCGGGGTGCGATCCGCTGGGACGGCGTGGACATCCGCACGATGGACGTGGCCGCGCTGCGCCGCCGGATCGGGGTGACCTTCCAGGACTACATGACCTACGACCTCTCCGCGGCGGAGAACATCGGCATCGGCGACCTGGCCCACCGCGAGGATGCGGCCCGGATCCGGTCGAGCGCGGTGCTGGCGGGCATCGACGCGGACCTGTCCGCGCTGCCGGACGGCTACCGGACCCAGTTGAGCCGGGTGCACCTGGACGAGGACGACGACTCGGCCGGTGTCACGCTGTCCGGCGGCCAGTGGCAACGGGTGGCACTGGCCCGGTCGTTGATGCGCGGCGACGCGGATCTGCTGATCCTGGACGAGCCCAGCTCGGGCCTGGACCCGGAGGCCGAGCACGAGGTGCACCGCGCGCTGCACCGGCACCGGGCGGGCCGGACCGGCCTGCTCGTGTCGCACCGGCTGGGCGCGCTGCGCGACGCGGACACGATCGCCGTGCTGGCCGACGGCCGGATCACCGAACTTGGCCGCCACGACCAGCTGATGGCCTTGGCCGACGGGCACTACGCCCGGCTCTTCGGGCTCCAGGCGGCCGGGTACCGGGACCGGTGCGAGGACTCGACCAGGATCGTGGAGGAGGCACAGTGAGGGCGTACGGGCGCGTGGCCCTGGTCGTCGGAACGGTCGCGACGAGTGCGGCGCTGGCCGGGTGGGCGGTGCGCTCGCGGCTGGCGCTGGTGCGGGTGACCGGGATGAGCATGGCGCCGACGTTCGTGGACGGCGAGCGGCTGGTCGTGCGCCGGACCACCGCCGTGCGGCGCGGCGACGCGATCGTCTTCCGCAATCCGGTCCGGTACGGCGCGGAGGACGACCTGCGGTGGCTGGTCAAGCGGGTCGCGGCGGTGTCCGGGGATCCGGTGCCGAGCGAGGTGCGCCCGGCGGTGCACGCGGTGCACGGAACGGCGGTGCCGCCCGGGTCGCTGGTGGTGCGCGGGGACGCGGTGCACACCCAGGATTCGCGGCACTTCGGCTACGTACCGACCTCGACCGTGCTCGGCGTGGTGCTCGGCGGGCGGGGGGAGCAGAGTCGGCGCGCGGTGTGGGAGGCCGGCGTCTGACGGGTCGGGGTGGGGGGCCGGCTCGTGAGGTGTTCCGGCGGGGGCGCCGGGGCCTGCGGTGTCGCGGGGGAGGGGCCGGCGCTTGACGTGTTCCGTCATGGGGACGTACGTTCGCCGACGTGAATTGAAACGTTTCATTTCCGGTTCGGTTCAGGTCGGCTCGCTTCGGTTCAGGTCGGTTCGGTTCAGGTCGGGTCGGGCTGGGCTGGGTCGGGTTGGGTTGGGCTGGGCCTGCCGGCATGGCTCGGTCTCCGGCGGTGGGTGGCCGTGAACGCCGGTCGGGTCGAGGTGCGCCGGATCTCGGTCGGGTTGCCTGGGGGATGCCGGGCCGGAGGAGTCGGTGGGGCGGGGTGGGTGGCTTGGGAGGGAGTCGGGCATGCGTACGGCGCGGAGTTTTGTGGCTGTCGATCTGGGGGCGTCCAGTGGCCGGGTGCTGGCCGGGCGGGTCGGACCGGATTCGCTGACCGTGAGTGAGGCCCATCGGTTCGTCAATCGGCCCGTGCGAGTCGGCGGGACGTTGCACTGGGACGTGCTCGCCCTGTACGCGGGCGTCCTCGACGGGCTGCGGGCCGCCGGACGCTCGGCCGGCCCGCCGGTGAGCGTGGGAATCGACTCGTGGGCGGTCGACTTCGGGCTGCTGGACGCCGACGGTGCGCTGCTCGGCAATCCGGTGCACTACCGCGATACGCGCACCGAAGCGGTACCCGACCGGGTGTACGCCCGCGTGGCCGCGACGGAGCTGTACACGATCACCGGCATCCAGCACGCGAGTTTCAACACGGTCCATCAGCTCGTCGCGGCATCCGACACCCCGCAATTCGCGGCCGCCCGGCAGGCGTTGCTGATCCCGGACCTGATCTCGTACTGGTTGACCGGAGTTGCCGGCACCGAGGTGACCAACGCCTCCACCACCCAGCTTCTGGATCCTGTCACCGGGTGCTGGTCGAGCAGGATCACGACCGCGCTCGGCCTGGATCCGCAGTTGTTCGCGCCACTTCGCCTGCCCGGCGAGGCGGCGGGCGCGCTCACCGCGCAGGTGCTCGCCGAGACCGGGCTGCGCGGACCCGTACGGGTCACCGCCGTCGGGTCGCACGACACCGCGTCGGCGGTGGTCGGGGTGCCCGCACACGGCAGTCGTTTCGCGTACATCTCCAGCGGCACATGGTCGCTGGTCGGTGTCGAACTCGACGCGCCGGTGCTCACCGAGGAGAGCCGACGGGCCAACTTCACCAATGAGTTGGGTGTCGACGGCACCGTGCGCTATCTGCGCAACGTGATGGGGTTGTGGCTGCTTCAGGAGTGCATGCGGCACTGGGACCGAACGGGCAGGCCGCACTCGCTGGAGCGGCTGCTCGACGACGCGGCGCGGGTGCCGGCGCTGCGCTCGCTGGTGGACGCGGGCGACCCGGCCTTCCTGGCGCCCGGCGACATGCCGGACCGGATCGCGGGGGCCTGTCGGGAGGCGGGCGAGCCGGTGCCCGGGACGCCCGGCGAGCTGGTGCGCTGCATCGTGGACAGCCTGGCGCTCGCCTACCGGGGCGCGGTGCTGGATGCGCAACGCCTGGCGGGGCACGCGGTCGACGTCGTGCACGTGGTCGGCGGCGGGGCGTTGAACTCGCTGCTGTGCCAGGTCACCGCCGACGCGTGCGGATTGCCGGTGGTGGCCGGGCCGACCGAGGCGGCGGCGCTGGGCAACCTGCTCGTGCAGGCCCGGGCCGCGGGGAGCGTGACCGGTTCACTGGCCGACCTGCGCCGGTTGTTGCGGGAGACCCAGCCGCTGCGCCGGTACGAGCCGCGGGGCGACCCGGGCGTCTGGGCGCGGGCGGCGGATCGGTTGCCGGCCCGCCCGGCGGCGGTCGGTTGACCTCGGCGCGCCGGCGCACGTATCGAACTCGACGGCACGGTCGCCGAATTGCTCTCACGTGAGGGAGGGAGCCGCAGTCGCACACCCATCGGCAGGTGGTGTTCCGACCCGAGCCGTCGTGCTCGAGTCGGCGCCGGGCTGCGCGGTCCACGGCGGGCGACGCGGGTCGGTGACGGGCCACGCGAGTCGACGACGACGGGCGGCGACGAGACCCGGTGGGATCCCGTCGCCGCCCGAAGTGGGCCGCGCGACTCGTGGTGCGCGTTGTCGACTCGTGGTGCGTGTCGTCGACCGGGTGGTGCGCGTTCGGTCAGTAGGCGGTGGTGACCGACGTGCCGGCGAAGGTCTGCTTCGCGTGGAGGGTGATGTAGTGGTAGCCCTCGGGAGGTGCCGTGATGGTCAACGTCTCGGCATTTCCGGTCGCGGTGGACTTGCTGGTGTAGGCGGTGTTCGTGGCCCACACGTCACTGTTGTAGTAGAGGTCGGCGTTGCCGGTACCGCCGGCGGTGGTGATGTTCAGACGGGCGGTACCCGCCGGGATGTAGATGTAGAAGTACAGCTTGTCGTTCCCGCCGGCCGCCGCCGACAGGCCGCTGCGCCGGCAGTTCTTGCCCAGCACGCGGGTGTCGGGGTCGGTGCACTCGGGGCCGCCACCGCCGCCGGTGACCGTGACGGTGTGCGTGACGTTCGCGGTGGCGCCCCGGTTGTCGGTCACGGTCAGCCGCACGGTGTAGGTGCCGGCGGCATAGTTCCTGGTCGGGTTGGCCGCGGTCGAGGTGGTGCCGTCGCCGAAGTCCCAGGCCCGCGAGGCGATCGTGCCGTCGGGGTCGGTGGAGGTGTCGGTGAAGGCGACCGAGGTGCCGTTGACGGCGCTGGTGAACTCGGCCACCGGCGGTCGGTTGGCGGGAGTACCGCCGCCGCAGTCGCCCGCCGCGCAGGCCGCCAGCCACGTGTACCAGTCGCTGTCGTAGCGGGTGCCGATGGTGCTCGTCAGGAACGAGCGGGCGCCGGTCCAGTCGCCGGCCCGGTAGTAGCCCAGCAGCCGGGTGATGTCCGCGGGGTGCTTTTGCAGCATGTAGCGCACCCCGAGGTAGCCCCAGCGGTAGATGCGGGTCGTGTCGTGGGAGTAGGTGGTGTCGAAGACCGTGCTCAACGCGTAGGTGTGCTTGCCCGCTTCGGTGATCGCCGCGTCGTAGGGCAGATTGCGGTAGGAGTAGGAGACGTACTCGGCGAAGCCCTCGATCCACCAGATGGTCGGGGTGGTGACGCCGGCGTCGAAGTCGCCGGCCATGTCGAAGCGGCCGTCGAGGTAGTGCGTGTACTCGTGGTTGAGGTTCCAGATCTCGAACGCGGGGCGCGTCCACTCGGCCTCGTAGGCGATGAAGCGCGGCTGGTTGCCGGCCGCACTCGGGTCGCCCTCCAGGTACATGCCGCCGTTGTTGGTGTCGATGCCGAAGATCGCGCCGGCGTAGGTCTGGTAGTCGTCGCTGGAATCGAAGACCACGACCTCGATGGTGGAGTTGCGGTCGTTGGCGACGGGACCGTTGTCCGCGACCACGCCGTGGAAGTAGGCGTCCTGGTTGCGCAGGCTGGTGCACGCGGCGGTGAGGTTGGCCGCAGTCATCTCCTGAGCGCGGATCCGGATGCCGGCACTGCACGTGTAGTCGACGGTCAGCACGGCCGCGGTCAGCCGAGCCTGCAGGTTGCAGGTGTCGTAATAGGCACACTGTGCCTTGTCGTAGAAGTCCGTGCCCTCGGCCAGTGCGACCCACAACGACGCGGTCGGTCCGGTGATCGAGGTGGCCTGCAGGTGCGTGCGCACCTTCGGGCGCACCTTGGCCTGGAGGGTCGGGTACTGGACGAACCGGACCAGTTCGCGGCCCGCGTTGGTGGTCAGGTACCCGCGGTCGGTGCCGAGCAGGTCGCGGTGCGCGGTCGCGAACGCGTCGACCGCGTCGACGATGCTCGGGTCGGCCTGCACGGTGGTGACGAACTCGGGGACCTGGTGGCCGCGGAACAGCACGGTGAAGCTGTTGTTGACCGCGGCCTTCATCCACCAGGACGCGTCGTACGAGCTGTTGTAGCCGGCCAACAGGCGCTTGACCACGTACAGGTAGCGGGCGTTCTGCTCGGCGCTGTCGATCAGGGTGACCGCCTCGGCCAGCGTCTCGCCGTTGGCGTCGGTGACGTCGGAGGAGTGCGGGTTGGCGTAGAAGGCGTCCAGCCCCGACCGGATGGCGGTTTGCAGCGTGGGGCCGTAAGTGCCCACGGTGGACTGGTTGTACCAGTGCACGTAGTAGCCGGCCCGCAGGAAGAGCACGACCTGCGGGGCGCCGGTGCTGCCGTTGCCCGGGTAGGTGCCGGCCAGGTCGCGCAGGGCGTAGGCGACCGTGGTCATCTGCGCCTCACGGAAGATCGAGTAGGCGTCGGGCCCGGTGACCGAGAACAGCGTGTTGACGCAGTCCGTGGTCGACGCCTTGATCTGCTGAACGAGCGCAGCGCCGGTGCGACTTGCGAAGTCGGCGACTGTGCAGGTCGCCGCCGCGGCGACGCGTTGCTCGGCGGCCATGGACGGGCGGGCCGGAAGTACCGCGGCCGATGGGTCGTCGTAGTCGCGCCGGGCGGTGGCCGACGCGGACGCGGACAGCGGGGGTCGGTCGGGTACCGGTAGCGGTTTGCCCTGGGTGTGCGGGAGTTGGTCGGCCGGGGCGCTGGGGGCGGTGCCGGCCGACGGTCCGGGGACGGAGGAGGGGGTGGAGGTCGACGTGGAGGTTGCCGGGGCCGTCGATGTCGCCGCGATCGGATCGGAGGGGGCGGCCGATCCGGGCTGGGTGAACAATCCGAAGCCCATGGCGAGGGAGATGGTGACCACCGCGACGCGGCGAAGTCCCTGTCGTGCCAGGTTGGTTCGCAAAGACCGTCTCCTTGCGGAACAGAGGTCACGCCGATGCGTGCCTCCGGATGAGGGGTGGTGCCACGGCATGAGCGGTTCGTCGCCGGTCCCGCTCCGGGGACTTCGGGATCGGCGCGAGCGTGGTCCTGGTCCCTGCCTCGCCGAAAACGCAACGGTGGCAAGGCAGTTGGTGCGGCGGGGGACCGGAAGGGGAGCGTCCGGACCACCGCGTGACATGTACCATGTCACAAATCACATTTTGCGTGAAGGCCTGTCGAACATCGAGTGTGGCCAACGAAACGGCAGCCGTCGGTGGGGAAGCGGGGGTGGGGGTAGGGCTGTTCGCCTTGCGCTTGCGCGTCTGTTCGCGCGCGCATCCGCGCGCGCGTCCGTGTCCGCGTCCGGGTGCGTGCTCGCGTCCGCGCCTGCCCGCGTGCCTGCGTGTCCGCCGGCGTGCTCGCGCCCGGGCGCCCGCATGCGTGTTCGCGTGCTCGCGTGTCCGCGCGCTCGCTTGCGTGCCCGCTCGCGTACGTTCGCGCCCGCCCTGCGCGCGTCCGCCCGCGTGCCCGCGCCGGCTCGCCCGCTTGCCCGCTTGCCCGCGATCGAATCGGACCGGATCGATTTCGCCTTCCCGCCGCTCCGCTCCCGCCGCCCCGCGCGCTCGTCACGATGCCGCCCGGGCGAGCGGATTTCGATCGATCCCGGTCTCCGATGATCCCTACTGGTCTAGACCTTGATTATTGGTCCAGACCTTCATTACGCTCGCTCTACTGTGTGAGCCGGGCATCCCGGCTCATTGTGGGGCGCAGGTTCTCCATCGGATCCCAAGTCCAGGAGCACCCATGGCCATCGGTACCGTGAGGCGCACCAAACGCACCAAACCAGGCAAGAGATTCATCGCGATCTGTGCCTCCCTGCTTCTCCCGCTCGCTGCGATGGTCGGCCTGTCGGCCGCGCCCGCGCAGGCTGCCGCGGGCGCGACCGCAACGTTCGCCAAGACCTCCGACTGGGGTGGCGGCTTCCAGGCGGAGTGGACGATCAAGAACACCGGAACCACCGCCATCACGGCCTGGACAGTCGAGTGGGACTTCCCCACCGGCACCTCCGTGGGCGCGTACTGGGACACGCTGATCACCAAGTCCGGTTCGCACATCACCGCGAAGAACCGTGAGTACAACGGCTCGCTCGCGCCCGGAGCCAGTGCCAAGTTCGGCTTCGTCGGCTCCGGGCCCGGAAGTCCCGGCAACTGTAAGGTCAATGGCGGCCCCTGCGACGGCGCACCGCCGACGGACAACCCGCCGACGGCGCCGGGGCAACCCACCGCCACCGCGACCACCGTCGACTCGATCTCGCTGAGTTGGACGGCGGCCACCGACGACAAGGGCGTCCAGAACTACGACGTCTACCGAGGCGCCACGGTGGTCGGCACGGCCACCGGAACCGCGTACACCGACACCGGCCTGAGCGCCGACACCGCGTACGCGTACAAGATCGTCGCGCGGGACACCATCGGCCAGACCGGCCCGGCAAGCCCCTCCGCCACGCTGCGCACCAAGCCGACGGGCGGCGGCACCGACAACCCGCCGACCGCGCCGGGCACTCCCCAGGCGAGCGCGGTCACCGACACCTCGCTGACGCTCAACTGGGCGGCGGCGACCGACGATCACGGCATCAAGAACTACGACGTCTACCGAGGCGCGACCAAGCTCGCGACGGTGACCACCACCGGCTACGGGGACACCGGCCTGACCGCGAACACCACGTACACGTACACGGTGGTCGCCCGGGACACCCTCGACCAGACCGGGCCGGCCAGTGCGCCGCTCACGGTCAAGACCACCGGTGGGGGAACCCCCGGCAACGACTACGTGCGGGTGGGCTACTTCGTACAGTGGGGTATCTACGGACGCGCCTACACGATGAAGTCGCTGGACACCTCCGGCGCAGCGGCCAAGCTTACCCACCTCAACTACGCCTTCTCCAACATCGATCCCACCAACCTGACCTGTCTCAACGGGGTCACCCGAGCCACCACCCCGGGACCGCAGGATCCCAACCAGGGTGACGGCGCGGGCGATTCGTGGGCCGATTACGAACGTTCGGTCGGCGCGGGCGAGTCCGTGAACGGGACCGCCGACACCTGGAACCAGCCGCTGGCCGGAAGCTACAACCAGCTGCTGCAACTCAAGGCCAAGTACCCGAAGTTGAAGACGCTGATCTCGATCGGAGGCTGGACGTACAGCAAGTACTTCTCGGACGCCGCCAAGACCGAAGCATCGCGGCAGAAGTTCGTGAAGTCCTGCGTGGACATGTACATCAAGGGCAACCTGCCGGTGACCAACGGACGCGGCGGAACCGGTGTCGCGGCGGGTGTCTTCGACGGGTTCGACATCGACTGGGAGTGGCCCGGCTCCGAGGGTCACGCCGGCAACCACATCTCGACCGCCGACAAGAACAACCTGACCCTGCTGATGGCCGAGTTCCGCAAGCAGATGGAAGCGCTGACCACGACCACGGGCAAGCACTACCTGCTCACCGCGTTCACCCCGGCCGACCCCGGCAAGATCGACGCGGGTTGGGACATCAGCACGCGGGACGGCACGCCCAGCGTGTTCGACTACATGGACTTCGCCAACGTCCAGGGCTACGACTTCCACGGTTCCGGCAGCGACAACAGCTGGGAACCCAACCGCACCGGCGACCAGGGCAACCTGTACGTCGACGCGGGGGACCCGTACCCGACCAAGTTCAGCGTGGAATCCACCGTCCAGTACTACCTGGACCAGGGCGTCGACCCGCGCAAGCTGGTGCTCGGGCTCGCCTTCTACGGCCGTGGCTGGCAACAGGTCACGGACGGTGGGGCGCACGGTGAATGGCAGGCCGCCAACGGTGCCGCGCCGGGGCAGTTCCCGGAGGAGTCCGGCACCAGGGGCTACGCCAACCTGATCGCGTCGGTACCGAACCTGACCGTCTACCACGACGAGCAGTCGGTGTCGACCTACGGCTACACCGGCAACAACGGCCAATGGTGGACCTTCGACGACGCGTGGTCCATCGGTAAGAAGACGGCCTGGCTCCGCACCAAGAACCTCCTGGGCGCAATGCTCTGGGAGATGAGCGGAGACACCGGAGTGCTGATGACCGCGGTCGACAACGGGCTCAAGTAGCCCACCTGATCGGAAGGCCGGGAGCGCGGTGAGTGGCCGCCTCCCGGCCTTCCTCATGCGCGGATGTCCGGCCTCGGCCGGGCACTCGGAGGTGGTCGCCGAACCCGAACCCATCACCGCGACGCCGGTGGCCGCGGGGTCGCAGGGACGATGCGCGACCGACGGGAGGAGGAGCCCGCCGTCCGGCATGGACGATGGCGTGGTGCCGGCCTGCTCGGTCGCCGTCCTGGCAGGATGGCGACATGGAACACGTGCTTGGAATCGGTGGTTACTTCGTGCGCGCCGCCGACCCGGTGGCGCTGGGCGCGTGGTATCGCGATTGCCTGGGTCTCGACACCGACGAGAACGGCCTGTGGCATCAGGAAGCCGGGCCGACGGTGGTGGCAACGTTCGAGTCGGAGACCGACTACTTCGGGTCCCGTACCCAGCAAACCATGATCAACTTCCGGGTCCGCGACCTGGATGCGATGCTCGCCCAACTGCGCGCCAAGGGAGCGGACGTGACCACGGCGACGCAGGACATGGCGGGAGTCGGTCGATTCGGCTGGGTCACCGATCCCGAGGGCAACCGGATCGAGCTGTGGCAGCCGGCCTGACCACGTCCTCCGGCAGTCGATGATGTGCCGGTTGCCGGTTGCCGGTTGCCGGTTGCCGGTTGCGGGTTGGCGACTGGCCGCCGAGGTGTGAACCTTGGCGGGGCGCGCCCATTCCGCCTTGCGTGGGGATGCGCCCGCGGCGCCGCCTGTATCGCCTCCTGGTCACCGCGATCGAGTCCTACACCCTCACCCTGATCCGCGACCTGGCCGCCGACCCGTCCTCGTACGCGGCGGCACCCGGGACGCGACCGACTTCGAGTGACCGGCGGCGGCCGCCGGGCGTCGCACTGCGCGGACACGCGAACGGGCCCGGCACGTGATGTGCCGGGCCCGCCGCTCATGGGTGTGCCGGTGTTGCCCTGTGGTTACCAGGTGCCGGGTGCGGCCCGCCATGCCTGGAAGGGATTCTCCAACGTGCCGTCGGCCTTGCCGAGGAACGTGTTGAAGGTGCTGCTGCCGTCGCTCCAGTCGTACATGGCGCCGATGTCGGCGTGTCCGTCGCCGTTGAAGTCACCGGAGGTGGGCATGGCCCACTTGCTGTCCCAGGTGCCGGTGGCGGACTTCCAGGCACGCACGTCGGTGGTGAAGCTACCGTCGGTGTTGCCCGCGAAGGTGAAGATGCCGGTCGTGTCGCCTCCATAATCGTAGGTCGCGGCGATGTCGGCGCGGTGATCGCCGTTGTAGTCGCCGGCGGAGAGGATGACCCGGTTCCACTCCCAGTTCCCCACGGGCACGTTCCACGACTTCACCGGGTCGTCGAATCCGCCGTCCGGGCGGGACTTGAGGGTGAACAGTGCGACGGCTCCGCCATTGAGGTCGCCGTAGCCGTACATCGCGCCGATGTCGGCGCGACCGTCGCCGTCGAAGTCACCGGCCACGTACTTCCCGCGTGGCTGCACCCAATTCCCGGGGCCGCTCTGCCAACTCGCGAACGCGTCGGTGAAGGTGCCACTGCCGTCGACCTTGCTGATCCAGGTGTAGGCGGCGGCCGCCTCGTTCCCGTGGTCGTAGATCATCGCCGTGTCGGCGCGTCCGTCGCCGTTGAAGTCGCCGGCCAGGAACTGGGCCTTGGCCCACTCCCAGTTGCCGGGAGGCGTGTATGCGCTGGGGACGCCTTCCTCGAAGGTGCCGTCGGCGCGGGACAGGAACGTGAACAGCCGGGTGCTGCCGTTCGGGTAGCCGTACAGCGCGCCGATGTCGGCGCGTCCGTTGCCGTCGAAGTCGCCGATCGCGAACTTGGCCCGGGTGCTGTCGAACCAGCCGTAGTGGCTGGTCCATGCCCTCCTGGGGGCGCCCACGGTGCCGTCGGCGTTGCCCGATGCGACGTAGAAGCCCGTGGTCTCCGAGCCGAAGTCGTAGACGGTGAGTACATCGGCGCGGTGGTCGCCGTCGAAGTCCCCGGCGAATTCGCTGCGTTGAGCGGCCGTCTTGTCGTTGGCGAGGTGTGCCGCGGAACCGCCGGCGAACTCGTTCCAGCGGATGTAGCCGCCCTCGTAGTCACCTCGGACGCCGCCGGTGACGGGGTACTCGTCACTGGTGGGGAAGCCGAGCCAGCCGCCCTCCCATCGCTGCGCGGCCCACACGGTGAGGTTGGCCCCGTAGACCGGCCAGGCGCCGGTCGCGGCCGACCAGTAGATCGAGCCCGTACTCGCGGTGGCCGTGGGGATACGGAAGTTCACGTACTTGCCGGGCTTGAGCGTGGTCGGGCTCACGTCCATCTCGGGGAACCCGAGCCTGCTGAGCGGGCCGCCCATCGACTGCCAACGGTCGTAGATCGGACCGGTGATGACGTGCGCGCCGGTACGGCCGTCCCAGGTCACAGCACCTGCCCCGCCCGCGGGGGTACCGCCGTAGCGACTGATCCAGCCCACGACCTGGTCCGCACCGTCGCGGACGGTGATCTCGTCCGAGACCGGGTAGCCCAGCGGCCCGGTGAGGCCGCCGCTGTCGAGCCACTTCTGCCGGGTGCCGCCGTGCTGGAACCAGGCGCCGGTGTAGGGCGACCAGTTGATGCAGCCGAAGGTCGCATCGTTCGAAGTCCCCTGGAAGTCGACGAACCTGCCGCCCTGGCCGTCCTCCCGCACCGGTGTGGTGGGCAGCCGCATCGGGCCGCCGGGCCCGCCCAGGGCCTCGTACTTGGCCAGGATCGGACCGCAGATGTCGAAGGTCTTCGACGCGTCGAACGCGGTGGCGAACGGCTTGCAGGTCGTCCACGGTGTCTGGCTGTTGGCCAGCAACTGGGCCGTACCGAAGGCCGTGGCGCTGCCTGCCGGGTTGCCTCGGATGAGGTAGAGGCTGCCACCGGGGCCCTCGGCCCACAGGTCGGCGATCTTGTCGCCGTCCAGGTCGCCGTCCGCGTGCAGGCCGGGATAGACGGCGGTGGTCATGTCGGCGGCGAGTTGCACCCGCCGACTGTCGTCGCCCAGTGCGGCGACGTCGGTGAGCGTGGGGGAGATCTTGTGCGAGGGGTACTGGTACAGCTTGCCGGTGGTGCGGTCGCGGACCCACAGGTCCGGGCGGGCGTCCGCGGTGACGTCGCCGGGGGCGATGATGTCGCGGTCGGCCCAGTTGGCGGTGCTGAGGAGTTTGGCGTAGGGGTTGAACTGGCCGGGGGTGCCGTTGCCGGTGAAGAGGAAGAGTTGGTTGGTGTCGCCTTCGACGGTGATCAGGTCGAGTCTGCCGTCGCCGTCGACGTCGCCGGGGGCGACGATCTGCTTGACCTTGGTCCAGTTGGCGGCGAGGGTGCCGGCGGGGCAGGCGAGGTTGGTGGCGGCGATGAGGCAGCGTGGCGGCCGGGTGGCCAGCACGCGGTTTTCGGCGACGTAGAACTGGCCGCCGTTGTTGGCCGATCCGGGCTTGGGCAGCGCGGTGTAGCCGTCGCTGTTGCGGTAGACGTACAGGCTGCTGCCGTCGTGGACGAACAGGTCGTCCTTGGTGACACCCGCGCCGCCCCGGTGGGCGACCAAAGCCCCGGTCCAGGTGGGGGCGTTGGTGGCGGTCCGCTTCGGTCCCTGGGCGGCGAGGGAGGTGGTGCGCCCGCCGGTGGTCGGGTCGGTGGCGGCGTCGTACATCCGCAGATCGCCTGCGTCGTTCACGGCGAGCATGTCGATCCGGGTGTCACCGTTGATGTCGCCCAGTTCGGTCCGCGCGTTCGGATTGCCGGGCGCGTAGAACTCGTAGACGAAGGACTGGGAGCGGTTGCCGGCCTGGTCCACCGCGCGCACCGTGAGAGTGTTGGTGCCCCACCGCGACACGTACAGGTCCGTGATCCGCCACTTGCCGACCTTCTCGTCCCAGGTCGCGGTGGGGGCTTCGCCGACCGGCAGGGTCGAGTTGAGGGCGAACTCGACGCGGCCGACGCCGGAGTCGACGTCGGCGGCATCGACGTAGAACGTGCCGGTGTTGTCGGTGGTCTTGTTGCCGCCGTTTTTCGGGAAGTCGATGCTGGTCACCTCGCCCACCGTCGGGACGGTGCCGTCCACGGTGAACACGCAGCCGTCGGTCCAACCGGAGGGACGCCGTCCGTCGCCACCCTTGACGCTGGTCTGGTACCGCTTGCCCGCCTTGAGCAGGGCGGCGGGCACGTCGGCCGATCCGGTGGCGCCGTTGGGCCCCCATGAGGTCCAACCGCTGTTCCAGATCTCCGTCTTGCCGGTGTCCGTCATCTCGTCGAGTGCGAACCACAGGTCGCCGTCGTCGCCGTCGGGGTCGTTGCGGTCGGCGAACATGCGAAGTCGCCCGACATCCTGGTTGAGCAGCCCGATGTAGCCGCAATTCCCGGACGCGGCACCGTTGATCGGCGCGGGGTCGGTACGCAGGTTGGTCGGCGGGTTCGGCGCAGTGTTGTAGTTGACCGAGAGCACGGTGTCGGCGGGCTCGCGGGAGACCCGCTTGAAGCCGTTGTTGCCGCTGACCTGGCTCTCGTTGCCCTGCACCGCCAGGATCACCGAGGGGGTGCCCAGACGTGCGGCGATCTGGTCGGTGACGGTGAAGTCGAGCATGCGCGGGGCGCAGTGGTCGTCGGCGCTGGAGCCGGGGAAGGAACCGCTCGCCCAGGCGGTGCGGTTGCCGGCGGGTTGGTTGTTCCAGTTGGTGTAGTTGTCCAGGGTGCCGGTGACCTGGTTGAGGTAGACCGGTTGTGGGGAATCGGTGCACGAGTGCATGGCCGAGTCGACCTGCTTGACGCTGAAGGTGGCGCCGATGATGTCGGTGCCGGCCAGTCCGATGGGCACGCGGAAGAAGGAGCGTTCCAGGCCCTTCTTGTCCGGCGGCCACTGCTGGTAGCCCACGCCGGGCTGGTATTTGGTGTTGTCGCGACCGGGCGTGGTGGGGTAGGCCGACTGGGCCCAGCCCCAGGTCTCCGCCCAGCGGCCCCAGGTGGGGTCGATGTAGACGGGGAAGACCGTGTCCGGCGCGGCGAGCAGCGAGGCATCGGCGGCGAGGGTCAGGGACTTGGCGTCGACCGTGGTGTCGAGGTCGGCGGTGCGGGCGTGTGCGCCGGGGCGGTGCGCGTCCGAAGTCGGTTCGCCCTGGGGCACGTTGCCCGCCGACGCACTTTGCGCAATGGCCGACCGCGCGGCGGCCGGGTCGGTGGGGGTGGTGCGCGAGTCCCACATCTGCGGAGTGGGTGCGACGAACACCGGTGCGCCGTCGGCGGTCTTGGCCACCAGCGAGCCGTCGCTGTTCTCGGCGAGTGTGACCCCGGTGGTGCTGGTGCCGAGCCTGAGGGTGGCCAGCTTGGGGTTCTTCGCGGCCTGGGGGGTCTTGACGATCAGGGTGTGGGCGAAGCCGCCCTGCTTGGCGGCGGTGACCTTGAGGTCGACGTCCGGGAGCACGCTCGGGTACAGCGCGGAGGAGCCTTCGAGGACCGGCTTGGGCAGGGTTCCGGGCCAAGTCAGCGCGAGGGTACGACCGTTGCTGGTGATCGAGGCGAGGACGTCGTTGCCGCCGCCGCCCAGGACGAGGTCGTCGGTGGTGCTGACCGGGCGGACCCTGCCGTCGGCGGAGGGCCGCAGGGTCGCGTCGAGGTCGACCCACGTGCCGGTCTTCTTCGTCCGGGTGGGCACGATGGTCCGCTTGAGCGACATCGTGCCGTCCGGCAACGCGGTGACCGTGTCGGTCTCGGTGGTCAGCGCCGGCACCGGCACCGGCTGCTTCGTGGCCCGGGCCTTGGCGGAGGCGCTCTGCTCCGCCTCGGCCTTGGCGGCGGGGGTCGGATCCTGTGGGTCTGCCGATGCGGCGACGGGCTTGACGGCGGCCGCGCCGGGCGTGGCGGGTGCGGCCTGGGCGACGGGCGCCAGGACACCGCAGGTGAGGGTGAGCCCGACCAGCCCGCACACGGCGGCCGACAGGCTGGGACGTATTCGTTGGCTACGCGGGGGTGGATGCCCCATAAGGCTTGCTCCTGCTCGGGGTTGACAACACCGGCGCGTGAAGGGCCGGAGTTCCGGGGGATTCTCGGTTCGGCCGACTCCGGTATGGCGGTGGGCATTTGGCGTGCGCGTGCCCGGATGTGGGTGCGGATGGGGGCGCGGGCACGAGCGCCGGCACAGACAATCCGCGAACCGTCGGCGACCGGCGAGGACGGTTTCGGGGGTGCGGGCGCGCCTGCCCCATGGGCAAGTCTCCTGAGCCTGGCGGGAATGGGGCGGGTGAGCCGCATACAGATGCGCGGAACCTATGGGCCGGTGTCGAGGGGCGGCAACATGACTTTCCTGTGACCTACTTCACGGTATGTATATGGCCGAGTCGACTAATGGTCTTTGGCTGAAAGCAAGCCAACTAACCATCCGCTTTTGATAGCAGCTGCACCCTTTCGATCAACCGAGGACATCTGAAGAGCCTGCGAAGTTGTAGTGACAGGTATCACAGCAGCCCGGGGAACTGCCGTTGTCCGTAAGGGATTCCAGGCCCTACGTTGCGCTTCCCATCTGATCTTGCGTCTGCCGGTGGCGGGCGGGAACGGCGGTCGACAGAGTGCGTGGCATAGGCATGTGGCCCTGGGAGGCCGGCGGTATCTCGCGACCGAGGCGCGGACCGGGACGACGGCGAGCCCGAGGAATCGTGGTGGCCGGAACCGTATTCGCCCTCCTCGCCGCGGCGGGTCCGGCGCAGGCACAGTCGTGGATCGTGTCGGAGGACCGGGCACCGAAGTGGTCGCCGGGACCGCTGCCCACAACGAAACCGGTGAAGGGCGTCACGGCGCCGAAGCCGAACGTGCGGGCGCCGGCAGGTGACGGGCACGGGTCGTGGAAGCCGGCGAAGGTCACGTGGCCCAAGGCACTCGACGCCGAGGCCGTGCCCGCCCCGGAGTCCACCGCGCCGCGCTCGTCGGCATTCTCCGCCCTGTACGCGGCCCCCTCGGACGGCAGGGTGGCCGACAGCCCGATCCGGGTGACCACCCCGTCTTCCGCACCGTCGCCGTTCGTCGACCACGCCGCCCCGGCGGCCCCGAACGCGACGGCTGTCGCACCCGGCAAGGTACGGGTCACCGTCGCCGACCGCGCCGCCGCGGAGAAGGTGGGCGTCGACGGCGTGCTCCTGAGCGTCGCCCGTACGGACGGCCGCACCGACGCCGGTCGAGTCACCGTCTCGGTCGACTACGCCGGCTTCCGCGACGCCTTCGGCGCCGACTGGTCCACCCGGCTGCGCCTGTTCGCCCTCCCCGAGTGCGCCCTCACCACCCCGGACCAACCGTCCTGCCGCACCAAGACCCCGATCACCACGTCCCGCAACAACCCCACGAACCGTAATGTGAGCGCGTCGGTGGAGTTGCCCGCTTCGGGACAGGCGCGTACCGGTCGGATGGTCCTCGCCGCGGCAGCGGCCGACGCCGGCCCTTCGGGCGACTTCAAGGCCACCTCGCTGAGCTTGACCGGCACGTGGACGGCGGGTGGCAACTCCGGTTCGATGGGCTGGAGTTATCCGATCACCGTGCCCGGTGCCATCGGCAGTTCCACGCCGCAGATCAACCTGTCCTACAGTTCGGCGGCCATCGACGGGAAGGGAACCTCGACCAACAACCAAGCGTCGTGGATCGGTGAGGGCTGGGACTATTCGCCGGGGTTCGTCGAGCGATCCTTCCAGGACTGCGAGCGCGACGGACAGGTCAAGACCGGAGAGAAGTGCTGGTCCGGTCAGAACACCTTGACGATGTCCTTGAACGGCCGCAGCTCGGCTCTGGTGCGCGACGACGCAACCGGAATCTGGCGCTCCGCCGATGGCGACGGTTCCCGGCTCGAACTGCTCACCGGCGCGGGCAACGGTGACAACGACGGCGAACACTGGAAGCTGACCGGCCCCGACGGTGCCCAGTACTTCTTCGGTATCGGGCACAAGCCCGGCGGCGACAACAGCGACGCGGCGAGCAACTCCGCGTGGACGCTGCCCATTTACGGGAACAACGCCGGTGAACCCTGCAACAAGCCGGCCGGATTCGACGCTTCCTGGTGTCAGCAGGCTTGGCGGTGGAACCTCGACTACGTCATCGACGCACGCGGCGGGCTGACGACGTACGTCTACAACGCGGAGACCAACAATTACATGCGCGGAGCCTACGCCGTAGGGTCCGGCACGCTCACCCCCTACACCCGCGGTGGCGTGCTTGCGAAGATCACGTACGGCTCCAAGCGGAACGGCACCGCGCAGCCGACCGCGCAGGTACTCTTCGAGACCGCCGAACGCTGCCTGAAGAAGGACGGGTTCGATTGCGACCCGAGCAGGATGACGAAGGACAACGCGAGCAAGTGGCCCGATGTCCCGGTCGACAAGGTGTGCGGAGGCACCGATACGTGCCAGCAGTTCGCTCCCACGTTCTGGTCGACTCGTCGACTGACGAAGATCACCACGCAGATCCTGCGCGCGGGGGCCTTTGAAACCCTGGACGAGTTCGCGCTCGACCAGGACTACCCCGACCCGGGGGACGGCTCCACCGCGACCCTGTGGCTGAAATCGGTGACGCGCACCGGATTCGACGGTTCCAAGAAGATCACCCTGCCGTCGCAGGACTTCACCGGCACGTTCATGGCGAACCGGGTCGACGCGGGGGGTGACATGGCGCCCCCGATGAATCGGCGCCGGATCACCACGGTCACCAACGAGACCGGCGGACCGACCACGTTCCGCTACAACCCGGCCGAATGCACTCCGACCAACCTGCCCGCTCCGGATACCAACAGCAAGGCGTGCTACCCGGTCTGGTGGAGCTACAGCGACTCCGAAACGGTGCTGCACTGGTTCCACAAGTACACCGTCGCTGAGGTCACCGAACAGGACCCGACCACCGGCGCGCCGGACAAGTCGACCAGATACGAGTATCTGGGCGGCGCGGCGTGGCATCGCGACGACGCCGAACTGACCGAGGACAAGGAAGCCGCCAGGCCGACGTCCAAGAACCGCCGGACGTGGAACGACTTCCGCGGATATGCCGAGGTCGTCACTCGTTCGGGGGTCGCACCGGACACGATCACGCAATCCTCGGCGCTGTATCTGCGAGGAATGGACGGCGATTTCAAGGCGGACGCCACCAAGCGGTCGGTGACCGTGACCGACTCCGCCGGCGCGGTCATCACGGACGACAACGCTCTTCAGGGCTTCACCTACGAGACGCGCACCTACGATGGCGCGGGCGTCGGCAACAAGGTCGTGGCGACCGATTCCACCAAGCCGTGGCTCTCGCCGATCGTCGCGACTCACAAGCGGGCGCGGGATCTCCCGGATCTCAGCGCCCGGATGACGCGTACGGAGCGGACTCTCGCCCGCGCCCTGCTCGCGGACGGCACGTGGCGAAGCAGCGGCAAGTCTTCCACGTACGACACGACCTATGGCCTCGAGACGGCCGTTGCGAACTTCGCACAGGGTCTGCCGACCTACTGCGGACAGACGGTGTACGCGCACAACACCACGGCCTGGATCATCGGCAAGCCGACCGAGGTCACCTCCTTCGTCGGCGAATGCGCCGCGACTCCGACGAAGGACACGATCTACGCCCTGACACGCACGTTCTACGACAAGTTGCCGTTGGGTCAGATCGGCGCTCTGGGTGATGCCACGTCCGCGGAGGCGGCGATTGCCTTCCGGGCCGACGGCACGCCCGAGTGGACCGGAATGGCCAAGACCGAGCTCGACGCGTACGGCCGGGTGACCAGGGAGACCGACGCGGAGGACAAGGTCACCACGACGACCTACGAACCGGCCGACGGTTCGCCCCCGACGCGAACGACGGTCACCAATCCCAAGGGTTGGCAGGTCGTGCAGGAGTTCGCCGGTTCGCGTAACCTCCCGGTCAAGTCCGTGGACGTGAACGGGCTGGTCGCGGAGCAGGAATACGACGCCCTGGGGCGCGTGTTGGCGGTGTGGCAGCCCGGCAGGTCGAAGGCGGGTGGTCAGACCGCGAACTCCCGGTTCTCCTACGAGGTCAACAAGACCTCCCCTTCGGTGGTCACCACCAAGACACTGCGGACCGATGGGCAGTACACGACGACGCGGACCCTCAGGGGCGCCTTCCTACAGGAGCGCCAGACCCAACTCGACACGTCCAACGGCGCCACCGGTCGACTGGTCACGGATACGTTCTACGACAGCCTCGGCCGCACGCTGAAGACCAATCAGGCATATTTCGACAACACATCGGCTCCCTCCGCTTCGGTGTTCATCGCCAATGACAACGAGGTCCCCGCACAGGCCGCCGTGGTCTACGACGGCATGGGACGCGTGATCGCCGAGACGTTCACCTCGCTGGGCGTCAAACAATGGGAATCGCGAAACGAGTACCCGGGTGCCGACCAGATCGCGGTGACGCCCAGTGCGGGGGGCACCGCGACGAGGTCATTCACGAACGCTCGCGGCAAGGTCGAGCAACTGCGCCGCTATCGTGGCGAGACGCCGTCGGGCGACGATTTCTCCGCGATCGCCTACCAGTACGACGGTCGCGACCGACTCCGCAAGGTGACCGACGCGGGTGGCAACACGTGGACGTACACGTACGACTTCCTCGGCCGGGTGATCGAGACGGACGACCCTGACAAGGGCAAGGCCACCTCCAGCTACGACAAGGTCGGACGAGTCGTCGGCACCACCGACGCCCGGGGCAGGCGGCTCACCTTCACGTACGACGACCTGGGCCGTAGGACGGGCCTCTTCAAGGGTGCCGACGCATCTCCGGAGAATCTCCTCGCATCCTGGTCGTACGACCGCTTCGCCAAGGGGCGTTCGGACGGATCCACTCGCTACGTCGGCGGGCAGAACGGTGCCCGGTATGTCAGTGAGGTCACCGGATTCGCCACGGACTCCTATCGCCCCATCGGTACGCGGATAACCATTCCCGCGGTCGAGGGCAAGCTCGCCGGTATCTACGAGACGCAGACGGACTACGAGCCGGTCACCGGCAAGCCGACCTACACCTACCTGCCGGCCGTCGGCGGGTTGCCGGACGAGGCGGTGACCTATGCCTACAAGCCGACGGGCCAACTGGCCACGGTCGGCAGTACCACGGGCGACTCGTATCTGAACTGGTCGAACTACGACGTCTTCGGCCGCAACGTGCGTGCCGTCCTGGGGGCCGAGCCCCGGCAAGCCGCGTTCACCAGCACCTTCGATCAGGCCACGGGCCGGTTGTTGTCGACCAACTGGGACAAGCAGACGGCGACCACCGCGAGCGTGGACGCCAAGTCCTACACCTACAAGCCCTCCGGTGACATCACCTCGATCAAGACCGTGCGGGACGGTGCTTCGACCGACACCCAGTGCTTCGCCTATGACGGCGCACGCCGACTGAAGGAGGCCTGGACCGACACCGCAGGCACAACAACCGCAAGCGCCCCCAGCGTTCCCGGGATCGGCGGATGCGTGAGCCAGGCCCCGGTCAAGGACATCGTCGGCGGACCGGACGCCTACTGGCAGTCCTTCGAGTACGACGTTGTCGGCAATCGCATCAAGCTGACCGACCACGACCCCACCGACGACCCTGCCAAGAACACGATCACCCAGTACGGCTTCCGCGAGCGAGCGGGGGTGACCCGGACGCACACCGTCGACAGTGTCACGGTCAGGACCGGCGCCGGTCAGCCGACCACCTCGACCCTGACGTACGACGCGTCGGGCAACACCGTGACGCGTTCGGGTAACGCCGGCCAGAGCCAGACGCTTACGTGGAACGAGGAGAACAAACTCGCCAAGGTGACGTCGGCGGCCGGCGACAGCGACTATGTCAACGATGCCGACGGCAACCGCATCATTCGTCGAGAGGCGGGCAAGACCACGCTCTACCTCGGCGCCGACGAACTCACCACGAAGACCGACGGCAGCGGCCCCGTCATCGGTATCCGCTGTTACCCGACCGCGGGCGGGGCCACCGTGGTGCGGACCGGGACGAGTGCTCCCGTCTATATGGCGGCCGACCACCACGGCACCGGCACCACCACGCTCGACTCGGTGACCCTCGCCGTCACCCGTCGGCAGAGCAAGCCCTTCGGCGACGGGCGCGGCCCCCAGCCGACGCAGGCCAACGGTCAATGGCCGGACGACAAGGGCTTCCTCGGAAAGCCGATGGACTCGACGGGCCTGACCCACGTCGGGGCGCGCGAGTACGACCCGACTCTCGGTCGATTCATCAGCGTCGACCCGATCATGGACCTGTCCGATCCGCAACAAATGCAGAGCTATTCCTACGCGAACAACAACCCCGTCACCTTCAGCGACCCCACGGGTCTCATCTGTGTGGCATGGGTGGACAACGACGTAACCAAGCCCTGCACCAACGACGGTCACGACGACCGGAACGGTCAGGACTTCGACGCCGTCGGCGAGTGGCGCAAGGGAACGTGCAGCGATTACGACGAGTGCCGTGTCCGAGTGGGCAAGAGGTGGCCGGGCCAGACCCGGTCGGGTGAGGGGACCAGCCCGAAACACAAAGAGGTGCTCTATCGCGCCTCGCTCATCGACAAGCCGCTGCTCACTTGGAATTTCGCGGACTTCATCGGCTGGAAGGGTGGCCTCCTGCCGGCGGCGCGCAGCCGCATCATGGGGTTCTTCGGCGACTCTTCGTTCGGAGAATGGACCACGAATTGGCTTTCGGAGATGGGCAAAAAGAAGCTGGAAGGGTTCCGTCTGCAATGGATTCGCTACTACAATGACGAAATAGCGACCGTGGCATACGACCTGGGAATTCCGGAGGAGGTCCTGGCGGGGGTTGCCTTCATGGAAGTGGGCGGACCGTCGGATATGGTCGATTCGGCTGCGTACGCAGAGAGGTCCATAAATCCGTTTCCCGGGTCGGGTCCGCTGACCAAGCCGGCCCAGGAAACGTCATTCGGTCCGCTGTCGACCCAGCTCGTGGTGGCTGCCGATGTGCTCGGCTATACCGGATCTCTCGATGGTGATCAGATACGTTTGCTCAAGGGAACCCTTCAGGATCCGCGCGGAGCCATTCGAATCGCGGGGATGTATCTGGCGCAGCTCAATCATGATTCGACTGGTATGTCACCGGACGAAATGAACACGCAGGACAAGATGAATCTGATCTCCATGTACAATGGCGGCGCCAAGTACTGGAAGACACCTGGCGCGCAGCAGTATGCAAAGTCGATTTGGCAGAACATGCCGAAGATCCAGAACGCGATGGATCAATAGTTTCGTGTTCGTCGGCCCGTGCTCTCGGTTTCCGAGGGTGCGGGCCTGGCGCATGAAATCTTATCGAGAAGGAGGCGGCAGTCGTGAGTATAGGAAAATTCATGGCGCGGACCTTCTTCGCGATCGCGTTGCTGATATACATCGGCGCGCTTTTCGTGTGTGACGTGGTTTACAAGTTCGACCCGAATACGGTGGATCCGCGTGGACTTTCGGATCAGCTGGAGCTGCAGAGAGCAGGAACGCTCTTCTCCTTCATCTCATTTCTCATCTACCGCGTTCATGGTCGCTGGGTGAATCCGGGTCTGGTCCTGCTCTTGATCGGAATCTCGAACGTGCTCATCCTGACCAAGATCCAACACCCGTCGGGGTAGACGCCGAACGGTGATGGATGATCGGCTCGGCGAATCATGCTCGCGAGCGATCGGATGGCCATGAGGGAGAGCGACGACGCCGAGGCGATGGGTCGGCCTTCGGTCGCCGGGCGACTGGGGGCGTTGTTGGGGGAGTTGGTGGGGCGGGGGGTTGCCGAGCGGGATCGGGGGGCGCTGCGTGGGTTGGGGGTGGAGTTGCGGGAGGCCGGGCGGGTTGTCGACGTGTTCGAGGCGGTCACCCTCGATCGGCGGGACGCCGCGATGTGGACCGTGGACCTGGACCTGCTCGATGCCGCCATCGCCGTCGGTGTACCCGTGGCCGACCCGCCCACCGGCGTCGCGTTGCGCCTGGCGGCATGGCTCGAATCCGGCAAGGGTCGGGGCGACCTCGCCGCCGTGTGCGCCCACCCCGGATTTCGGCCGCTGCTGCGCGACGCGTTTCTGGATCGGCGGGCCGACCTGCTCGCGCTGGGCCGCCCGGTCGAGTTGCGCACCCACGGGGGCGCCGACGCCGCGCTCCTGGACGCGGCCGGGCCGCTCGACCTGCTGGTGGAGAGCCTGCACGAGTGGGTGACGGCGGTTCGGGCCGGCAGCCTGCCCGCTCTGCACGAGGCCGTCTATCACCTGGATTTGGTCGGTCCCGCCCGCCTGGTCGAGCGCCGACCGCAGACCCGCCCGTGGGTCCTCGAACTGCTGACCGCCGACCTCCCGGCTCTGCTCGCGGAAACCTGGCGGACCGGACTCGTGGACGAACGGGGACACCGGGCGCTCGAACGCTTCGACGAGCTCGCCCACAGCGAGGACGTGTACCCGGTCGATCTGTCGGACGGGGTCGGCACGGACGAGGGCTTCGTCGTGGTCGCCGGCGCCCGATCGGCGGTCTTCGACGCCCGTAGGCGGATCGCCGGCCCCCTGTTCGCCCGTCTGCCCGAGTTGGCCGGCTCCGCGCTGCCGCCCACGCATCGACTGCGCTTCGCGGATGGTCGACTCGCCGCCGACCGGATCGACCCGGAGGCGCTCCGCCCCGAAGACCGGAGGGCCCTCGTTCCGGTCGGTGGAAAGCACTCCCACGAGCTGCGCCGCGTCGGCACCGGGTGGTGGGAGGTGGCCAACGCCGCCGGCGTGTGCACCTCCCGGTGGTACCAGGGGCCTGCTCGACCCCGGCGCGCGTCCGGCTCACACAGCGTCGGTCGATACCGACATCGCTGGGCCGCCGGCAGCGAACTGGTCGTACCGGTACACCTGTGGCCGCATCTGACCCCGCGTGACAGGTCCGGCTCGCGGGTCCTGCGCGCCGCCGATCGGGCCCTGACCGACCGGGTCCTCGGCGCGGTCGACGCCGAACTGCGGGCCCGGATCACCGAGATCGGCCGCCGGATCGGCGTGTGCAGTCCGTCGCGCGAGGTGGACGAGACCTTTCGGGCGCTGCGGCAGGTGATCGATCCGCTGCTCCCGAGGATTCGCGCCGACCGGCTGCTCGACGGCATCGCCGGTACGGTCTGGACCGCGGTCGAATGCGCCGAACTGACGGCCCGCCACCTGGACCCGCCGTCCGCCGAGGGCGTCAAGGGCACCAAGGGGGCCAAGGCCGCCAAGGACACCAAGGACACCCGGGCCGCCGTCGATCCGCTCGGCGGCACGGATCCCAGCGCCGGTATCGACTCTCCCGGCGCCGACGACGCCGAGGTCGGCGTGGTGCTGCGGACCGACCCCCGCCCCCACCCGCGCGCCGACGCGGGTGATCTGCGGGCCCGGTACTACACCGGGATGCAGGACATGTTCGAGCGCATCGCAGCGGTTGCCGCCGCCTGTGTCGACCCGACCGTCGTGTCACCGCCGCAGACGGTCGAACTGGTCGATGCCCAGGGCTGGGAGCAGGGGCTCGGCCGGCTGGGTGCCAAGGCGTTGCGGCTCGCGCTGTTCCCGAGGTCGGGCGGCGGAGAGCAGCAGGACGAACTGGCCCGAGACCACCTGCGCATGTGGGGCGTCGCGGAACTGGGCGACCCCGGCGATCGTTGGCGCGTGCTGGAGGTCGAGGTCGACACGGGCCACCCACCCGAGCAGGGCACCGTGTGCCGCACCGCGCGCGGTTGCCTGATCGCGCTCCAGCGCTCGCCGTCGACCCGAGGCCGGGTCGCCCCGGTGCTGGAGTACGCGTACGACGGCCGGTTCGATCCGTCCCCGTTCGGGCGGACCGTCGCCGATCGGGTCTGCGCCGGCTGGGGCGGCAGGGAACGGATCGCGGCGCTGCTGCGCCTGCATCACGATCGGGGCGCGGCGCCCTGGCCCGGCCGGTCGGTCGCCGCGCTCGCCGACGCCGGCGCGATGTCGCAGGCGGACGCGGCCGTTCTGACGGCGGGCTTCGAGCCGCGCGATGCCTACCTGGTCCGACAGGGGCGAGGTATCGACTCGCGCCTCGCCGAGATGTCCGGGCTTGATCCGCGGGAAATCGCCGACGCCGCTCGCGAGTTGTCCCGTCGGGTCAGCCCCGAGCAACGCCTGGCGATCGCCGAACTGCTGATGCCGGAAGACCCGGCCGACGTCTGGGCGGACCGACTCGCGGTCGAGTGCGCCGCGAGCCGGTGGCATGCCGCCATCGGCAAGGGGGTCTGAGGCCCGGGCCGAACGAACGCATCGGTTTATCCGCACGAAGGCGTCGGTTTTCTCCAATACCCGCCCGCCCGCGCTGCGGCAGCCTGGTTCTCGCCCCGCACGGCGCCTCACCCCCCCCCGAGGTCGGCGGCCCGACCGGTGCCCCGGTCGGGCAACGGGCGTACGCGGGGCGGGCCCGATGGGGGAGGCCCGTCCCGCGTTCCGACGTACGCCCGCGTCTCGACCTCGGCGGGCGGCACCCAGGCCGTGTCCGGCAAATCCGCCTCATCCACCAGGATCCACCGGACACGGCCCAGGCTTGCGGCGACTCGCGCCGGGCCCCACGCATGCTTACGGCGGCAACAGCACGGTGGTCACCATGCCTTCGAGCCGGGTGGGTCGGGCCGACGCGTGCGGCGCGTGCGCGACGAAGTCGCCGGGAGTCAGCCCGGTGGCGGCCCGGACCTCGCGGTTGAGATGCGACTGATCGTAGAACCCGGTTCGGGTGGCGACGTCGGCCAACGGCAGCCCCGCGTCCACCAGGCGCAGAGCGTCCTGGAGTCGCAACACCCGGGCGACGGCCTTGGGCGTCAGGCCCAGTTGTTCCCGGAAGCGGCGCTCCAACTGACGCTCGCTCCATCCCAGTTCCGCCGCCAAGCCGCCGATCGGCAGCCGGCCCGCCGAGGCGGAGAGCAGATCCCAGGCGCGCAGTACCCGCGGTGCCGGCCCCGGACCGGCCGCCTGCCAACGCAGCAACGTGGCGTCCAGCACCGCGAACCGGGTGGGCCAATCCGGGAGTTCCACCAGCCGTTCGGTCAGTCGACGGATGCGCGCGCCGGCGAACTCGGTCGGATCGACCAGGTGTTCGGCCAATTCGTGCATCGACACCCCGAACATCGCGTAGGCCGCCCACGGGTGCATCACCACCTCGATGCCGTGCACGAACCCGCGATGCTCACCGATCACGGCCCGGGTCCGCATGCCGGCGAACAACGAGGTGAATGCCGTGGTCGGGCTCGCCGTGCCGTCCGCGGCCATCGGACCGACCCGGATCCGCTGGTCGAAGCCGAGTACCAGGGTGGCGAAGCCGACCGGCAGTTCGAGCCGCCTGCGCGGGCGGTCGAAGGCGACGCGCAAACCGCGATAGAAGCGCACACCGGGGCGCAACAACGCATGCGGTAGGACCTGGACGATCCGGGGCGCGGCGGGATCCACGCCGAACTCCGGCTCGGACGGGACCGGTTCGCTCGCGCTGCCGCTCGGCCGAGCCGGGCCGGGTCGTCCGGCGATGCGCCCCGCGGGGCCGGGCCGCGTGGCGACGGGCCTCGCCGACCCGGATCCCGCCGGGCCGGGCGGTACGGGGACGGGTACGGGGAGGTCCGGGACGGGCGGGGGGACGGGCACGGGGACGCGCGAGCGATGCATGACCAACGCCTCCGGGACGATCGGACCGTGTCGCCCCCGCCCGAGACGTTCCCGATACCGGGTGCGGTACCGGCGTTCGACCGTTCGTGGCCGGGCGACGTCACGGAGTAGCGGGACGCCGGCATGCTAGCGATGCGCACCCCGTCCCCGACAGCCCCCGGCAGGCACTTTCCCGCACCTTGCCGGAACCCTTGCCTCCGCTGCGCCGTTCTCCACCCGCGCGCAGCCGACCGGTTCATGCCCCGGGGACGGGGGCACGACCCGGTCGGCGCATACGCGGCGATACGCATCCGCTGCGACACCCATCCGCGGCGACGTCACTCCCCCGCGTACGCCTTGCGCAGCGTCGCGATGTCGAGCTTGCCCATCTTCAACATCGCCGCGGTCGCCCGGGCAGCCTTCTTCGGGTCCGGGTCGCCGACCATGTCGATCAGCTCGGTCGGCACGACCTGCCAGGACACGCCGTACTTGTCCTTGAGCCACCCGCAGGGCCCCTCCTGCCCGCCCTCGGACAGCTTGGCCCAGTAGTAGTCCACCTCGTCCTGGTCCGCGCACGGGATCTGGAACGAGACCGCCTCGTTGAAGGTGAACTCCGGGCCGCCGTTGAGGCCGACGAACTTCTGCCCGTTGATCTCGAATTCGACGGTGACCACGGAGCCCACCGGACCGGGCCCGGCCTCGGTGTAGCGGTCGACCCGGCCCAGCCGGGCGTCCTCGAAGATGGACAGGTAGTGGTTCGCGGCCTCTTCGGCCCGGCCGTCGAACCACAGACAGGTGGTGAGTGCCTTGCCCGTCATCGTTGCCTCCGGTACTCGGTGTGGGTGGTGTACACGAGTACCGACCTGTTCGGCGCGGCAAACTCATCGCCCGCCGGCGAACGAGTTCCCGCGAGGCGCGCGCGCCTGCCGGTCAGCGCCTGCGAGCGGCCTCGACCACGTCGCGGATGCCGTCCGCCGAGGTCACCCTGCGGGCGTACTCCGGCTGGCGCAGCGCGCCGCCCATGAAGGGATGCGGGTTGCGGTGGGTCGCGGTGCTCTCCAGGACCGCACCCGCCGCGAAGTGCACCTCGTGCACGCCGGTGGCGGCCAGGATCCGGTCGATGTTGCGGGCGGTGATGCCGCCACCCGGCATGATCACGATCCGGCCCGCGGCCTGCTCGACCAGGCGCGCGATCAGCGGTGCGCCCTCCAGCACGCTGCTGTCCTGGCCGGAGGTGAGCACCCGGTCGACGCCGAGTTCGATCAGCTCCTCCAGCGCGGCGTGCGGGTCGCGGGTCATGTCGAAGGCGCGGTGGAAGGTGACCGAGCGGTCGCCGGCCGCGGCCATCAGCTGCTCGATCACCGGCCGGTCCAGGTCGCCGTCCGCGGTCAGTGCTCCGATCACCACGCCGTGTGCGCCGGCCGCCCGGATCGCCTCGACGTCCCGGCGCATCGCGGCGACCTCGTACTCGTCGTAGACGAAGTCGCCACCGCGCGGGCGGACGATGACATGGACCCGGATCGTGTCGACGGCGGCCAGGGTGGTCTCGATCAGGCCGAGGCTGGGCGTGATGCCCCCCTCGAACAGGTCCGCGCACAACTCGACCCGGTGCGCGCCCACCCGTTCGGCGGCGAGTGCGCCGGGGACGTCGTCGATGCAGATCTCGTAGGTCAGGGCGGGGGTGGGGCCGGCGGTGACGATCATGTCGTGTTTCTCCTGGTGGACCGAGGATGTGGGCCGGGACGAGCGTTCGGCTCGGCCGGGGGTGCGGAGTCCGGACCTGGATCCGGCTGCGCAGGAGCGTGCGGGCCCGGACGTGGGTCCGGCTCCGGGGGCACTCAGGTCAGGCTCGGGCTCACTCGGACCTCGCCGACCGGCAGACCGCCGCCCAGCACCGGTACGGACGCCCACTCGTGCGCCGCGGCCGTGTCCACGCCGAGCACGCGCAACGCGGCCAGCGCGAGCGCGGTGGTCGCCCGCGGGCTGCCGTCGATCACCTTGACCGCGACCGCGTGCCCGGCCGTCGTCGCAGCCACGAACACGCCTTCGGCGCCGCCCTTGACCACGACGCCGGGCAGCAGCCGCATCACCTCGGTGTTGGCCTGCCCGTCCCCGCCGACGTACCGCGGGTACTCGCGCATCGCGTCGGCCACCGTGCGCCCGGGACCGTTCGTCGCGGTGGCCAACGCGCGCACTCCGCGGGCCAGTCCGATCAGGGTCATCGCGAACACCGGCGCGCCGCAGCCGTCCACGGCGGTGTGTGCCGTCGACTCGCCCGCCGACTCCTCGATGCCCTCGCGGACCGATACCTGCAACGGATGTGCCGGATCGAGGTAGCCGTCGGTCGGCCACCCGGCGGCGACGCACGCGGCCAACATCGCGGCGTGTTTGCCGGAACAGTTCATCCGCTCCCGCGATTCCGCCTCGCCGCGCGCGATCATCGCCTTGTAGGCCGCCTCGTCCTCCGGGCGGCTGGGCGGACACCGCAGCGCGTCGGCGGTCAGCCCGGCGGCGGCAAGGATCTCGCCCACCGCCCGGACGTGGAAGTCCTGCCCGGTATGACTGCCCGCCGCGATCGCCACGTGCGCCCCGGACAGGGGCGCGCCGGCGCGCAGACAGGCCAACGCCTGGAACGGCTTGGCCGAGGAGCGCGGTATCACCGGCTCGTTCGGATCGCCGAGCTCGATCGCGGGCCGCCCGTCCGGGGCCAGCGCGACCAGACTGCCGAAGTGCCGGCTCTCCACGAATCCGGAGCGCACCACCTCGGCCAACTCGGCGTAGCGGGTGCTGGGTTCGGGGCGCACGATGTCCTCCTGGCGCATGGGGTCCTCCGGGTCGGGGCGTTCGCCGGTGTCGGTGATCACGGACGGCGCGGCCGGGCGGGGTGCTCCGGCCGTCGGCGGTTGCACGTCGGTGTCGGCCGTTCGGCGGGGCGCGGTCACAGGCGGGCGTCCGCGCCGGCGCGGGCCCGCAGCAGGGTCCGCATGCTGCGCCGGCCTGCGGATTGGAAGCCCTGGCGGGCCTCCAGGGTGCGGGCCAGCTTGGACAGCGATGCGTTGAGCACGATGTAGACGAGCGCGATGATGATGTAGGTCTGGATCAGCAGTCGGTTGTAGCTGGCCAACACCCGTCCGCTGTACAGCAGTTCGGAGTAGCTGACGATGAAGCCGAGCGAGGTGTCCTTGAGCAGGCCGACCGATTGGCTGACCAGTGACGGCAACAGCCGGCGTACCGCCTGCGGCAGCACGATCAGCCGCATGGTCTGCGTGTCGGTCAGGCCGACGGCCAGGCCCGCTTCGCGCTGGCCGCGGTCCAGGGACAGGATGCCGGCCCGGAAGATCTCCGCGAAGACGGCGGAGGCGGACACCGAGAGCGGCAGCACCAGCTTCCAGAACAGCGGCAGATCCACGCCGTAGTGCGGCAGTCCGAACAGGACCAGGTAGACGAGCAGCAGCACCGGGACCGTGCGCATCACCTCGATGTAGCCGGTGGCCGACCACCGCAGCACACGACGCCGGGACAGCCGGCCCAGCGCCAGTACGATGCCGCCGGCCATGGACAGCACGGTGGCGACGACCGCGGCGCGAATCGTGGCCCAGAGCCCCTCCAGCAGGTATCGCCACATCGGCCACGTGGTGTAGGGCCGCCACTTGTCCGCGTCGAGCTGGCCGTGGTCGGCGAATCGCCGTACGGCCAGGGCCAACAGCGCGGCCGCCGCGACGGTGGCCACGATGCCGGCGATCCGCATCCGGCGGCGCGCGATCGGGCCGGGCTCGTCGAACAACACTCGGGACGCGCTCATCGCACGATCGCCACCTTCCGCTCGATCACGCCGGTGAGCAGGCCCGCGGCGGCGCAGATGACCATGTAGCCCAGGCCCGCGCCGACGAACACCGGGATGGGCTGGGCCTCCAGCAGGTTGACCCGGTTCGCGGCGGAGGTCAGTTCGACCACGCCCACGGCCGCGGCCAACGAGGTGTTCATGGTCAGCGCGATGAAGATGTTGCCGATCGGCTGGACCACGCCGCGCAGTGCCTGCGGCAGGATCACCAGGCGCAGCGACTGACCGAAGGTCAGTCCCAGTGCCCGGGCCGCCTCGGCCTGGCCGATGGACACCGTGTTGATCCCGGAACGCACCGCCTCGGCGATGTAGGCCGCCTCGTACAGTGCGATCACGATCACCGCGGTGGTGAACAGCGGGAAGATCACTCCGACTTCGGGCAGGCCGAAGACGAACAGTACGAGCAGGACCAGCAGCGGGGTGTTCTGGAAGGTCTCCACGTACACGGTGCCCATTCCGCGCAGGGCGGCGACGGGGGACACCCGCAGGGCGGCCACCACGACGCCGATCAGCAGCGCGCCGGCGAAGGACAGCGCGGTGAGTTCGAGCGTGGTGGTGATGCCGTCGGTGAAGGCGGAGAGATGTCGCAGCACGACATCCATCGGCGATGGCCTTTCGGGAGAGGGCGGGTAGGGGCGCGCGGGGGCCGCTTCGGGGAGAGGCGGCCGGGGAGGTGCTCGTGGCCGGGCGCCGTGGTGGGCCGGACCCCCGGCCCGAGGCCGCGCCGGGAGGGGCGTCGACTCGGGTCCGTCCTCGATCCCGCTTCGCGGTGCTCGGCGGAAGATTGCGAACGGGCCGCTCGGGCCGGGCGTCGGGAAGCCGGGTCGGGAGGGCGCGGCGTGTCACCCTCCCGACCCGGGGATCAGGAGCCGGGCACGCCGCCGATCGCGGGCGGCGTCGGCGGGTTGCCCTCGACGACCGTGCCCAGGGTCTGCTTCCAGATCGCCTGCCACGAGCCGTCCTGGCCGATCTTGCGCAGCCAGTCGTTGACGAACGTCTTGAACGCGGCGTCGTCGTGCCCGAGCCCGATGCCGTACGGGTCGGCCGTGAACGGCTCGCCGACCACGGTGGTGTCGGGGTTCTGCTTCACGTCCGCGACCAGGAGCGCCTGGTCCTGGACGTACGCGTCGCCGCGGCCCTGGCGCAGTGCGGTGACACACTCCGGGTCGCTGCCGAAGGTGACCACCTTCGCGTCCGGCGCGACCTGCTTGATCGCGGCGATGGCGGGCGTGTTGGCGCCGGCGATCACGGTCTTGCCGTTCAGGTCGGCCGGCGTCTTGATGCCTGCGGCGCCCTTCTTGACCAGGATGGCCTGGCCCGACGAGTAGTACGGGCCCGCGAACGCGACCTGTTCGGCCCGCTTGGGGGTGATCGTGTAGGTCTGGAAGACCACGTCGACGGTGCCGTTCTGGAGCAGCGCCTCGCGGGTCTCGGTGGCCGAGCTGACGATCTTCACCTCGGGCTTGCCGATGATGTACTTGGCGAGCAGCCGGCCCATCTCGGCGTCGAACCCGTCGACCTTGCCGGATATCGGGTTGAGCTGCGACCACAGCGGGGCGTCCTGGGAGCCGCCGACGATGAGGTAGCCGCGCGCCTTGATCTTGGCCATCGTGGAGTTGGGCAGGATCGCGCTGTCCGGGGCGACGTCGGCCTTCTTGGCGACGTCCTCGCCGGCGGGCTTGGCGCCGCCGGGCACGTCCGAGGACGAGCCGCCGGAGCAGGCGGCCAGCGCGGTCAGGGACAACGCCGCGAGGACCGCCGGAACGGCGGAGCGCAGGCGACGCGCGGGTGCGGCGGTGCGCGGGCGACGCAGGGGGAAGCCGGACATCGGGGCCTTCCTTCGCAGGTGGGGGTTGGGGACGAGGGCGTACGGGGCCGGGAGCGGAGCGGTGGCCCCGACGCTCGGCGGTTCGGTGCTGCGGTGGGTCGCGGGTCTTCGCCGGTCCGGTGAGACCCGGTGACCCGGGGCCGAAGGGCCCGGTGGGACCCGGTGGGCCCGGGTGGGTCAGTGGCTGAGCACCTTGGACAGGAAGTCCCGGGCGCGGTCGGTGGTCGGTGCCGTGAAGAAGGTGTCGGGTGTGCCGACTTCGACGATCTGTCCGTCGGCCATGAAGACCACCCGGTCCGCGGCGCGGCGGGCGAAGCCCATCTCGTGCGTGACCACGACCATGGTCATGCCCTCGCGGGCCAGGTCGACCATCACGTCCAGGACCTCGTTGACCATCTCCGGGTCCAGCGCGCTGGTCGGTTCGTCGAAGAGCATCACCTTGGGCTGCATGGCCAGTGCCCGGGCGATGGCCGCCCGCTGCTGCTGGCCACCGGACAGTTGCGCGGGGTAGTGGTCCGCCTTGTCGGCGATGCCCACCCGGTCCAGCAGCGCCCGGGCCTGTCGGTCCGCCTCGCTTGCGGACAGACCCTTGACCCGGGTCGGTCCGAGCGTGACGTTCTGCAACACGGTCTTGTGCGCGAACAGGTTGAACTGTTGGAAGACCATGCCCACTTCGGTGCGCAGCCGGGCCAACGCCCGACCCTCGGCAGGCAGTTCCTCCCCGTCCAGCAGGACCACGCCGGAATCGACGTTCTCCAGCCGGTTCAGACAGCGGCACAGCGTCGATTTGCCCGCGCCGGAGGGGCCGATCAGCACGACCACCTCGCCTGCGGCGACGGTCAGGTCCACGTCGGTCAGCACGCGGACCGCCCCGAACGACTTGTTGATGGCGCGCGCCTCGACCATGGGCGTCAGTACGGCGGAAGAAGGCGACGCGGACTTCATCAACGCTCCATCTTTGTTCGGAATCGAAGTTTCGTGTGACAGTAGAAGCGAAATTCGAAGGAAGTCAATGCCTTGCTGGTTATTACCTGGTGTGCTATTCCTGTCACAGCCGTACCGCAGCAGGTGTGCCTCGAACGGGAGTGGGACGTTGGCTGGAACCGCGGGTGACCTGGTGCGACTGGTGGCCAAGGGGCACGGTCGATCCCGGGCGGAACTCGCCCGACTGAGCGGCATGGCCCCGTCGAGCGTCTCCCTGCGCGTGGAGGAACTCATCGACGCCGGGTTGCTGCGCGAGGACGGCGAGGGTGCCTCCCGAGGCGGCCGACGTCCCCGGCAGTTGCGCCTGCACGAGAACGCGGGTGTGGTGGTGGCCGTCGACGTGGGCACCCACCACCTGCGGATGGCGGTGCTGGACCTGGCCGGCCGGGTCCTCCTGGAGCACGAACTCCCCGGCGACATCACCGAAGGACCCGAGCAGGTGAGCGAACGCCTGCTGGAACACATCCGGATGACGCTCCGTCAGGCAACCGTCGAAAAGTTGCCGTTGCTCGGCGTCGGCATCGGCATGCCCGGCCCGGTCGATCCGACCGCCGCCAAGGTGATCGCGCCCTCCCGGATGCCCGGCTGGAACGAGTACCCGATCGGCCGCCGGATGAGCGAACTCCTCGGCGTACGCGTGGTGGTGGAGAACGACGCCAATCTGATGGCGGTGGGCGAACACCGCTACGGCTGGCCGGATCGGGACAACCTGATGGCGGTCAAGGCCGGCACCGGGATCGGCTGCGGCATCATCGCGTCCGGGAAGCTGCATCGCGGGCGCGGCGCGGCCGGCGACATCAGCCACGTCCCGGTGCACGTCCCCGAACCGGTCACCTGCTCGTGCGGACACTCCGACTGCCTGGAGGCGCACGCGAGCGGCGCGGCCCTGCGCCGCACGCTGCGTGCGCAGGGCATCGAGGTCTCCTCGTCACGCCAACTGGTCGAACTGGTCAACGACGGCGTACCCGAGGTGACCACGCTGGTCCGCAACGCCGGCCGGCTGGCCGGTCAGGTGCTTACCCCGCTGGTGAACTTCTTCAACCCGGACGTGCTCGTCCTCGGCGGCGGCCTCTCCGCGGCCGAACCCTTCGTCGCCGCCGTACGCGGCGCGATCTACGAACGCTGCCTGCCGCTGGCCACCCGCGACCTGGAGATCGCCACCGCCGTCACCGGCCGCGACGCATGCATGCTGGGCGCGGGCGCCCTGGTCCTGGACGAGGTCCTGGCCAGCGAATGGGTCGACGACACCCTGTCCGCCCGCTGACGGACCCACCTCACGCCGGACGGCCGATCGGTTACCCGACGGGGACGCCGGCCGTCCCACGCGGCCGCGGCGTGTTCAGCTGCCGCCGGACCAGGTGTCGGGGCCGAAGGTGCCCTTGATGTCGGAGGCCAGGGTGGTCGGGTTCACCTTGGCGGCCAGGGCGTAGACGGTCGTCTTGTGGGTGGCGCGGACGGTGAGGTGGACCGGGGTGTCGCCGGGGTGGGCGGTGAGGATGCGCTTGAGTTCGGCCACCGACTGTTCGGTGACGCGGTGGGCGGGGAGGGCGAGGCGGACGGGGGGTCTTCCGCCGTGTTCCGCGGAGGACACGTCCAGCACGGCCGCTTCCCGGCCGAAGATGTTCGGGGTTCCGTCCCGGTCCTCGATCCGGCCGGTGACGCGGACGACGTGGTCCTCGACCAGTGCGTGCCGGACGAGGCCGTAGACGGCGGGGAAGAACAGGACCTCGATGCCGGCGTCCCGGTCTTCGAGGTTGACGATGGCCCATACGTTGCCCTGCTTGGTCGTCTTGAGTTGCACGCCGGTGATCAACCCCGCCAGCCGGACGTCGCCGGAGCCGGAGCCGCGTTCGGGGCCGGAGCCCGAGCCGAGCAGCGCCGCGAGGGAGCAGTCCCGCGCGGCGGCGAGGATGTGCTCGGCCCCGTCCAGCGGGTGAGCGGAGACGTACAGGCCGAGCATCTCGCGTTCGGTGGCCAGGAGTTGCCGTCGGGGCCACTCGGCGTCGTCGATCGGGAAGTCCAGCCCGAAGGCGGGCCCGTCGCCGTCCGCCGCGCCCGCGTCGGCGAAGAGATCGTCCTGGCCGAAGCTCGCCGCCTTCTTCACCGGGATGAACGCGTCGATGGCGTCCTCGTGGGCGGCGGCCAGGCCCTTGCGCGAATGCCCCAGCGAGTCGAACGTACCGGCCTTGATCAGGGAGTCCACGGCCCGCTTGTTCAAGGCGGGCAGGTCCGCCTTGGTCAGGAAGTCGGCGAAGGAGGTGAACTTCCCCTTCCGGCGCCGGGCTTCGACGACGGCGTCGATGACGGTGTCGCCGACGTTGCGCACGGACCGCAGCCCGAACCGCACATCGTCACCGACGGCGGTGAACTCCGCGACGGACTCGTTGACATCGGGGGGCAGTACGCGCACCCCGTTCTTGCGGGCGTCGGCGAGGTAGATCGCGGCCTTGTCCTTGTCGTCGCCGACGGAGGTGAGCAGTGCGGCCATGTACTCGGCCGGGTGGTTGGCCTTGAGGTAGGCGGTCCAGTACGAGACGAGGCCGTAACCGGCGGTATGGGACTTGTTGAACGCGTAGCCGGAGAACGGGAGCATGACGTCCCACAGCGCCTTGATCGCTTCCTCACCGAAGCCGTTGCCGCGCATGCCGTCGTGGAACCGGTCCCATTCCGCGGCGAGCACCTCCGGCTTCTTCTTGCCCATCGCCCGGCGCAACAGGTCTGCGCCGCCCAGGGTGTAGCCGGCCAGTTCCCGGGCGATGGCCATGATCTGCTCCTGGTAGACGAGCAGATGGAAGGTGTTCCCGAGGATCGGCTCCAGGGCGTCGCGCAGTTCGGGATGGATCGGGGTGATCTCCTGGCGACCGGTCTTGCGGTGCGCGTAGTTGGTGTGTGCGTTCGCCGCCATGGGGCCGGGCCGGTACAGGGCGTTGACCGCGGCGATGTCCTCGAATCGGGTGGGTTCCATCTGCCGCAGCAATACGCGCATGCCGCCGCCGTCGAGTTGGAAGACACCGAACGTGTTGCCCTCGGCCAGCAGTCGGTACGTCCGGGCGTCGTCCAGGGGGATCACCGTGGCCGAGGAATCGGCGTCCAGCGGATCGACGGTGGCCAGCTCGATGCCCCGGTTCTCGCGGATGTTCTCGATGGCCTGGTCGATCACGCCCAGGTTCCGCAGGCCCAGGAAGTCCATCTTGATCAGGCCCATCGCCTCGCACGAGGGGTAGTCGAACCCGGTGATCCGCACGCCGTCCGAGGCGCGCATGTGCAGCGGGATGCGGTCGGTGAGTCTGGTCTTGGACAGGATCACCGCCGCGGCGTGCACGCCGGTGCCGCGGATCAGGCCCTCGACTCCGCGCGCGGTGTCCAGTACCCGCCTGACGTCCGGCTCCTCGTCGTACATGCGGCGCAGTTCGCCGGCCTCGGCATACCGCTCGTGGGCGGCGTCGAAGACCGCGGCCAGCGGGGCGGGCCTGCCGTTGTGGTCCGGCGGGAGTGCCTTGGTGATGCGCTCGCCGTGGGAGTACGGATAGCCCAGGATGCGGGCGGAGTCCTTGATCGCGTTCTTCGCCTTGATCCGGCCGAACGTGTTCACCATGGCGGTGTACTCGTCGCCGTACTTCTCGGTGACGTAGCGGACCATGCGGTCGCGTTGGCGGTCGTCGAAGTCGAGGTCGACGTCCGGCGGGTTGATCCGCTCGGGATTGAGGAACCGCTCGAACAGCAGGCCGTGTTCCAGTGGGCACAGTTCGGTGATGCGCGTGGCGTAGGCCACGATGGAGCCGGTGGCCGAGCCGCGGCCGGGACCGAGCGGGATCCGGTTGTCCCGGGCGTGCCGGCAGATGTCGGCGACGACGAGGAAGTACGAGCTGAAGCCCATCGGGCCGATGACCGCCATCTCGGTCTCGAAGCGATCCAGGACGTGCGCGGGGATCGGATCTCCGTAGCGCATCGCCAACCCCCTGAGGACCTCCCTGCGCAGCCAGGACTCCTGGCTCTCGCCGGCGGGTACGTCCGGGAAGTGCGGCATCTCGTCGACGTAGTCGAAGACGTCGTCGTAGGACTCGACACGTTCGGCGATCAGCAGGGTGTTGTCGCAGGCCTCGGGCAACTCGACGAACAGGGTGCGCATTTCGGCGGCCGACTTGAGGTAGTAGCCGGAGCCGTCGAAGCGGAACCGCCTGGGGTCGTTCTTGTCCTTGCCGACGCCGATGCACAGCAGGCTGTCGTGTGCGTCGGCCTGGTCCTCGGTGACGTAGTGCGCGTCGTTGGTGGCCAGGAGCGGCAGGCGCAACTCCCGGGCCAGGCGCAGCAGTCCGTCGCGGACTTCGCGTTCGATGACCAGACCGTGGTCCATCAGTTCCAGGAAGTAGTTCTCCGGGCCGAAGATCTCGCGGTATGCCGCGGCGGCGGCCTTCGCCTCGTCGTACTGGTTCAGCCGCAGGCGGGTCTGCACCTCGCCGGAGGGGCAGCCGGTCGTGGCGATGATGCCGTCCGGCCGCTGCGCGATCGACTCGCGGTCCATACGCGGCTTGCCCGCCGGGAATTGGCCCTCGTACCCGGCCTGGGTGCTCAGCCGGAACAGGTTTCGCAGACCCCTGACGTCGCGTGCCCACATGGTCATGTGCGTGAAGCGCCCGCCTCCGGAGACGTCCTTCGAGCCCTCGCCGTCGTTGCCGACGGCGCGCCGGCCACCGGGTCCCCAGAACTCCTGCTTCCGGGAGAACCGGGACGACGGCGCCACATACGCCTCGATACCGATGATCGGCTTGACGCCGTCGAAGCCCTTCGCGACCCGGGCGAACTCGTGCGCGCCGAACATGTTGCCGTGGTCGCTCATGGCGATCGCGGGCATCCCCAGCCGGGCGACCTCGCCGAACATCGGCCCGAGCTTCTGGGCGCCGTCGAGCATCGAGTATTCGGTGTGGTTGTGCAGGTGGACGAAGGAATTCGGCACGCGTGAGTCATCTCCGAGGCCGGCGGGAGACCGCCATTGGTGAAACCGGGCGTTGACCGAAGACATCAAATCGAGCATGCCGTAACGGGATCAAACAACTATCTCGCCCACTGTCCACAACCTCTGGTTGTGCTTCTAGGATGACGGCGTGGATATCGCCGCCGTGCGCACCTTCGTCGCCGCCGTGGACGCGGGGCAGTTCCAGTCGGCCGCGGCGCAACTGTCGATCACCCAGCAGGCGGTCTCCAAGCGCATCGCCGCGTTGGAGAAGGACCTCGGTGTGCAACTGTTCGTGCGAACCGCGCGCGGGGCCCGGCTGACCATCGACGGGCAGGTGTTCCTGCCGCATGCCCGGGCTCTTCTGCACGCCGAGGAGCAGGCCGCCGCGTCCGTGCGTCCGGGGCGGCGCGCGCTGCGGGTCGACGTCGTGGGTCGACGGCTCGCCCCGGCCGGCATGGTCCGCGAATTCCATCGCGCGCACCCGGAGATCGGGCTCGACGTGGTGACCCTCTTCGGCGCGGACGCCGCCGTGGACGCGGTACGGTCCGGCGCCATCGACGCGACCCTGCGTGCCGTCACGATGCCCGGTCGGCAGTTGCCGGACGGCGTCGAGGCGACCCCGGTCCTCGACGAGCCGCTTCGGCTGTTCGTCGGCCCCGCCCACGAATTCGCCACCGCCCGTGCGGTCGCGCTCGACCGACTGGTCGGACACCGGATCTGGATGCCGGGCAACATCCGCGGCACCGAGTGGACCGCCTACTACGACGCACTCGCCGCCGCGTTCGGGCTCACCATCGACACGATCGGTCCCGACTTCGGCATCGAGGCGCTCCTCGACACGATCGCCGACTCGTCGACGCTGGCGACCTTCCTCACCGACCGAACGCCGCTCGTCTGGCCGGTCGGCCACGACCTGCGGCTCATCCCCCTGTGCGATCCGACCCCGATCTACCCGCACTCGCTGGTCTGGCGCACGGACAATCCGCACCCCGCCCTCACCGCGCTCCGCGACCACCTCGCCGCGTCGGCACCCGAGGACCGGGAGGGCGAGACCTGGGCGCCGTCCTGGGCCCGAACCCGACGCTCCGATCGCCCGCGTCGGCCCGGCGGTGACGGGCGCCGCAGGTAGCGGGCGAGCGCGTTCCGCGTCCTTCCTTCCGTGCCGCCCGGGGCCGCGCCGGTCGCGCCGTCGGCCCGGTGCGATCGAGAGCGGCCCCTAGCGGTCGTGGTTCGACAGGAAGTGTGAGCGACGGATCCAAACGTCGCACAAACGCATCATTCGGTTACGGGTTGTGGTGTAAGTCGTGGGGCGGGGTAGCTATCGAGGTGCTCGACGGGCAACTTCGGGACGTCGGCGTCGATTGGGAGCGAACAATGATCCGCGTTCTCTTGGTGCACGACACGGAATTGATGCGATCGGCGCTCACCGCGCTGCTCGATCGTGAGGAGGACATCGAAGTGGAGGCCGACAGTTGGGATGGCGCACCGAATCGGGCCCGGTGCCAGCGTCCGCACGTCTGCGTGGTGGACGTGGACTGTCCCGGGTCCGTGCAGTTGCCGCGTCGGCCGGTCGATCCGGACTGTGCCCTGCTCGTCCTGGCCACCATCTCCCGGCCGGGCAGCCTGTGCCGGGCGGCCGAGGCCAAGGCCATGGGCTTCGTGGACAAGGACGCCCAGCCTCCGCAACTGCCGCGGGCGATCCGGCTGGTGGCCGCGGGTCGGCGCTACGTGGACGGGTCGCTCGCGCTGGACCTGCTGCGCGCCGCGAGCGCCCCGCTGACCCCCCGCGAGATGCGGGTGCTGACCCTGGCCGCCGAGGGGGCATCCGCTCCGGAGATAGCCCGTAACCTGCGGCTCAGCATCGGCACCGTCCGGAACTACATGTCCGCGATCACCCGCAAGACGGGTGCCCGCAACCGGATCGACGCGATCCGGATCTCGCAGGACGCCGGCTGGGTATAGACCGGCCCGGTCGGATCCGGGCGCACCCCAGCCCGGATCCCGACCCCATTCGCCCCCACGACCCGCACCGCCCCGCCGACGCCCGCTCCCATCGCATCGGTGCCCGGCTCAGATCCGCTCGGCGTGCCAGTCCCCGACCAGATCCCGGTACAGCGACGAGCGATCCAGGAGTTCCCGATGCGTCCCGCACATCGCGTGCACGCCGTCCAGGACGAGCACCCGGTCCGCCCGTCGGGCCGAACTGATCCGATGGGCGACCACGATCAGCGTCCCGGGCCGCTCCGCGAAGGCCAGTTCGGCCCGCCGTTCGGCGACCGGGTCCAGGTGACAGGTGGCCTCGTCCAACAACACCAGCGGCGCCGGTGACAGATGGGCCCGCGCCAAGGCGATCAACTGGCGCTCGCCCTGGGACAACGAGGCCGGGTCCACCGGCGCATCGAGTCCGCCGAGTCGATCGATCAGCGGCAACAGGCCGACGGCGTCCGCCGATGCGGTCAGCGCCGGGGTGGTCGCGCCGTCCGGGCACAGGTAGAGCAGGTTCTCCCGCACGCTGCCGGTGAACACGTACGCCTGCTGCGGGATGAGCACCCGCAGTCGGGACGGATCGCCGCCGACCGGGCGGACCGGCCGTCCGTCCACGTGCACCTCGCCCCGGTCCGGCGCGAGCAGACCCGCGACGACGGCGGCCAGTGTGGACTTGCCGATCCCACTGGGGCCGACCACCACGAGGTGCTCACCGGGTTCGACGATCAGGTCCAGATCGCGTAAGACCGGCGCCGCGTTCGGGCCGTACGCGAACGTCACGCGGTGCATCCGCACCCGCGGCGGCCCGCCGGTCGTGCCCGCCACGTGCCGCGCCGCCGCCGGGCCGGCCGCCGGTCCCGAGGTGAGCCGATCCAGCACCACGAGCAGTCGGGTGCCGGCCGCGCCCAGCGCGTGCATCAACGTGTGCAGCGCCGGCAGCAGGGCCTGGGTGAGGTACGTCAGCGCACCCAGCAGCGCACCCGCGGTCAGGCCCCGGTCGAGCAGCCAGGGAGCGGTCAGCAACAGCAGCAGGACCGGCAACTGCCCGGCCACCGCGAGTGCGATCGCCCGTGCGCCGGCCCACCGGGCCAACGACCGCGCCGCGCGGGCCTCGGCGTCGATCAGCGCGTGCGTGTGTGCCGCGACCGAATCGCGCGCACCGCCCGCGAGCACGTCGCGCAGCCCCGTCGCCACCGTCCCGAGTCGGGTGGACAGCGCCTCGTCGGCGTCCAGGAAGGCGCGCTGCCGGGCGGCCATCGGTGCCAGCGTGGCCAGGAAGAGCGCCAGTCCCAGCACCAGCGGCGGCACCACCACGACCAGCAACTCCGGCGCCAGCGCGGCCAATCCGAACAGGGCGCCGAGCGCGGTGAAGACGAAGGAGCGGGCCACCAGGACCAGTCCGGCGAAGCTGTCCCGGGCGATCTCGCACTGGTTGGTCAGTCGGGAGACCACCGCGCTGTCCGCCGCGCGCGCCGGCGCCTCGATCGCCTCGACCAACGCGCCGGTCGCCACCCGCCGGACCAGCCCGTCGCGCAGCGGTTCGACCAGATCGGCCAGGCCGCGAAAGATCCCGCCCGTGGCCGCCCCGCCGAGCACGATCGCCACCGCCGCAACGGCCAGCCAGGCCAGACCGATTCCGGCGTGCCCGGCCAGGAAGCCGTGATCGAGGGCCATCGCCACGCCGTAGCCGCCGAGGAACGTCTGCGCCGACTCCAGCAGCGACCAGCCCGCGAGCCGGAGCAGGGCCGTCCGGCGCCGGGCCAGGAAACGCCGGGCCAGCGCGGGCACCCGGGATCGACCGTCGCTCACCGGTCCTCCCCGACCGGGTCGGACGCCGCCGCGGCGGCCGATCCACCAGGGCCCGACAGATCGCCCGGATCCGCGAACACCGCCCGATAGTCCGGGTTCTCCCACAGCGTCTCGTGCGGGCCGAGCGCGCGCACCCGGCCGCCCTCCAGCCACACGACCAGGTCGGCCCGCGCCGCCGAGGAGGCCCGGTGGGCGATCAGCAGCCGGGTGCCCGCGCGGACGTCACGGACCAGCGCCCGCCCGACCCGCAGTTCGGTGACGCTGTCCAGGCTCGAGGTGGCGTCGTCCAGCACGAGCAGCCGGCCGGCATGGGCGAACGCCCGTGCCAGACCGAGTCGTTGCAGCTCGCCACCGGACAGCGGCGCGGTAGCGAGCGGCGCCGCGTAGCCCTTGGGCAGCAGCCGGATGAAACTGTCGGCGCCGGCCGCCTCGGCGGCGACCTCGATCCGGCCGGGGGAGCAGGTGTAGGGCCCGAAGGCGATCGCCTCGGCGATCGTGTCGCCGAACAGGGCCGGCCGCTCGAAGGCGTACCCGACCTCCCGACGCAGCTGCGCCGGGTCGATCCCGGCCAGCGGTACGCCGTCCAGCAACACCGCACCCGCATCCACGTCGGTCAGCCGCCCGGCGACCGCGGCGAGCGTGGACTTGCCCGCGCCGGAGTGCCCGACCACGGCCGCGGTGGTGCCGCCCGGCACGATCAGGTGCACGTCGCGCAGCACCGGCGTGCCGTCGCGGACGACGGTGACCCCGCGCAGTTCGAGCCGGCCCGGGCCGTTCGCCGGAAGCGGGTCGCCGCCCGACCGCATCGGGGGCACGGCCAGCAATTCGGCGGTGCGGCGGGCCGCGGCGCGGCTGCGCACGAGGCCGTTGAGTTGCCCGACGGCGGCGCCCAGACCGGCGGCCAGTACGGCGTAGCGCGAGGCGGCGAGCAGTTCGCCGACGGTCAGGTCGCCGTGGGTCAGTCGCACCCCACCGACGGCCAGTACGGCGGTGGTCAGCAGCGGCACCAGGATTCCGGCGCCGGCCACGGCTCGTCCGTAGACGTGCCACATCCGCCTGCCCTGGTTGCCCAGCTCGGGCAACGGCGCGAGGATTCGGTCGAGTTCGCGCGCCGTGCTGCCGGCGGCGGCGATCGTGCGCGCGCCGCCCAGCGCCTCGACGAGCCGGCCGGCGATATCCGCCTGGACGCGCTGGTAACGGGCCACGCTGTCGGAGGAGTCGCGGACGAAGGCGCGCAACAACCAGGCCAGCAGGGGTACGCCCGCCAGAAAGACGGCGAACAGCCGGATGTCGATGATCGCGAGAGCGATCAGGCCGCCGAGCGGAACGAACAGCGTGGCCACGCCGTTCGCGGCCGTGGTGGGGGCGGTGCTCGCCTCGGCGACGTTGCCGGTGAGCCGGGTGACCAGGTCGCCGGGGGTGCAGCGTTCGGCGGCGCGGTGCGGGGCGAGCGACAACACGTGGTCGACGCCCAGCCGGCGCAGCCAGGCGGCGGTGCGAGCGGTGGTGATCCCGCCCAGGAGCGCCTCGGCGGCGTCGAAGACGACCTCGGCCAGGATCAGGACGGCGCACAGGGCGACCGCCCGGCGTGCTCCGGCGGCGTCGTCGAGGAGCAGGTCGAGCGCGTGGCCGAGGACGGCGGGCAGCGCGATCGCGACGGCCGCGGCGCCGAGACTGCAACCGAACACGGCCGCGGTGCGGCCCGCGCTGTGCCGGAGGGCGCCGGCCAGGAGTCGGCCGGTGCCGTCGGTGGGCGCCGGTTCGGCGCGTTCGGCTGTCCGGCGCGTTGCGGCCATGCGCTGCGATTCCTCGCCTCCGGGTGCGGGGTGCGGTCCTGGGAGCCTGGCGGGGGGCGTACTTTCGAGAGCAGCGGTCCCGGGCGGAATGCCGCCGCCCGGGACCGCGTTCAGCTCGTCATCTCGGGATGTTCAACCCCGGGAGTGAGTCGGTCAGTTGCAGGTGACCAGGCTCAGGCTGCTGTTGCCGCACAGGAGGAGGCTGGCGCGGCTGCCACCGCCACCGCCGCCGCCGAACTCGGGGGCCTCTTCGGTCTCCAGCGCCTGCAGGTCGAGAAGTGCCATGATGATCGTTCCTCTCGGTAGTGGAGCTCGTTCGTTCGGATGGTGCGCCGGCCCCCGGAACGGCGGGCCGGTCCTGCTTCGATCCCCGTGAAGGAATCGGCTCTAGGGCCGCGAAGGCGGCGGGAGGAAGGGCAGTTGCACGGGTCGGTCGTGCAGGGCGCTGCCCAACGCGAGCAGGCAACCGGCGGTGCCGGTGCTCAGGTCCATCGACAGGCGCATCATCTGCTCACCGGCGAACGCCACATGCCCGCGGTAGGGGACGGCGCCCCAGGACAGCGACTCGATCTGCCGACGGATGTCGTCGGGTTCGGTGCCGGGACCTCCGGTGCTGGTGCGACTCAGGTGCAACACCATGCCCGCGGCGCCGCGGAACAGGCCGGGCTGGGCGTAGAACCTGGCCTGCGCGGCACGGACGATCTCGATCCGGGCCTGCTCGAAGTCGGCGTCGGGGCGGTGCGCGAGATAGTCGTCGAGGACCATTCCGATGCCCACGCTGCCCGCGCCCAGGTACGGCATCGTGCGCCGGCCCTCGTCGACCTGGAGGGTGCCGCCGACCGCGACCACGCAGCGGGCCAGGTCGGCGCGCAGCGCATCGGCGGCGGCGTCCAACAGGCCCGGGTCGCGCAGCCGTTCGTACAGCCGCAGGTACAACAGCGCGCTGCCGGTGGCGCCGTGCAGGAGACCGGCGCGGGCCGGTGCGGGGCCGGTGCGGGCACGGTCGGCGAGTCGCTCGGCGCACGTGATCGCGTGGGTGTGCAGGCCGGTTTCGCCGGTGGAGGAGGCCAGTGCCTCCAGGGCCAGGCCGAGGCCGGCGAGTCCGCTGTGCAGATCGGATCCCAGGGTGCGCCGGTCCTGCGCCAGGATCGTGTCGACCAGATCCAGGGCCCGTTCCCGATGGCCGAGTCGGTCCAGTGTCCAGGCGACGCCGGACAGCCCGTCGTAGAAGCCGATCGGGTTCCCGGAGGGCAGGTTCTCGGTGCTGCGCAGCAGCCACTTCTCGGCCGCCGGCAGCGGCTCGGCACCGGTCTCGGCCAGGGCGTACAACACACCGGCCGCACCGTAGCCGAAGCAGGCGCCGCCGCCGGGCACGGCGAACTGGGTGATGTCGCCCGGGAAACAACGATCCTCGCGGTCCGGGGTCGCCGACGCGTGGATCGCCCGGGCCATCGAGTCGCGGCTGTTCGGCCAGTCGTCGAGGGCGACCGGCAGGTATGCGTCCGTGGGCCGTGGGCCGTGCGCCGCCGGCGACGCCGCGTCCCGGGTCTGCTCCGGGTGGTGTCCGCGCAGGATCTCCTCGACCGCCGCATCCAGCCAGTCGGCCGGGATCGGGAACTGCTCGGCGGCGATGTCGGCCAGGTGCCGGGCCTTGCCCCGGTCAACGGTGAACAGGCTGGTCAGTGGCAGGAACAGGGCGATGCGCAGACAGGCGAGGGCGTAGCGGTCCACGTCGGCGCCGCGCCGGTCGCGCGGAGCGACGAAGCCGGGATTGGCGACCACCTGCCGACCGCTCTCGTCGTCGACGGCGGCGGCCTCGAAGTCGAGCAGCGTCACCGCGCTCTCGTCCTCGGACATCATGATGTTGAACAGGTGCAGGTCGTTGAACACCACGCCGCGGGCATGGATCTGCGCGACCGCGTTCTCCACGAGTGTGTACACGCGCATCGCCCACTGGGTGTACTCGGCCAGGCGCTCGGGCGAAGGGTCCGTCTCGATCAACGGATGCCGGTGCGCGAAGAACGTGTTCAGCGGACTGCCCTGGATGAACTCCAGCACCAGGAAACGGTGTTCGCCCAGCTCGAACCAGTCGTGCACCTCGGGTGTACAGGCGAGTCCGCTCAGCCGGCGCAGCGCGTCGCGCTCGCGCTCCAGCCGGGTGACCGCGTCCGCGCCGTCGGCGGCGAGTCCGGCGTGCGGGCGGGCCTCCTTGAGCACGACCTGTTCGTCGGTGCGCAGGTCCCGCCCGATGTACACGCCACCGCCGTTGGAGAAGTGCAGCGCACGCTCGATCTTGTACGGGAGTTCGCCGACGGTGGTCGCGGAACGCGCGGCCAGGTGCGGGCCCAGGAAGGCGGGCAGTTCGAGCCACGGCGGCAGCCGGAAGGTGGGTTCGCGACGGTCGGGGACCAGGGTGCCGGTGTCGTCCTCGATCGCGGGACACAGTTCGCCGCGCTCGTCGTGGCAGTTGCGTTCGGTGAAGCTGCCGTACCGCAGGTAGACCGGTCCCTCGCCCCAGCGCAGGTCGCTGAGGATGTACGGGCCGGGCTCGCCGGCCAACAGCGCGGCCAGGTCGGTCGCGATGCTTTGACACTGCCCGTCGTCGGCGGGGTAGACGGTGACGAACTTTCCGCTCCCGGCCCGCTCGGCGTACTTGGCGTTGCGAGTGTGCAACAGGTACGGGCTCGGCACGCACTTGAACGCGATGCGGCGCGGGACGCAGTAGTCCCAGACCGCGGCGAGCACCTTGTCGGCGTTGCCCAGACAGGCGGAGACGTGGATCTTCCAGCCCTGGGCGGGCAGCGGGCACTCGATCGGTCGGAACGCGAGCCAGTCGCCGGAGTTGTGGCGCCGCCAGCCGTCCGGGAGTTCGCGGCGCGTGGTCTCGTAGGACGCCGCCGGACCGCTCTCGTCCGTGCGGAGTCGGTGCGGCGCGTCGTAGAAGGTTCGATCGGCGTCGCAGTAGACCGCGTACCCCTTGTTCATCGCACTCCCATTCCCGTTGGCCGGGTGCCGTTGGGAACACTGCCGGCGAAGCGGAGCGGGCGGCAGTCGTATTCATCACGAAACGGCCGTGAGGAATGCACGGATTCGTCCGTGAGGAACTCACGCGCGCGGCGGTCCCGTCGCAGGTCGGCGCCGGGGTGCGGCCCGCTCCGGCGAGCGCGCGGGCGCACCCGGCAACTCCTGTGTCGGGCAGTCGAGTTGCCGGTGGATGGGACGCGGCGTGGTGCGGGTCGACCGGTGGTCAGTGCGCCGTGACGGTGAAGCGGACCGGCGTGCCGGGGACCGCCTGGGCGGCCAGGGCGAGGTGTTCCTCGGGGACCACGCCGATCACCGGGTAGCCGCCGGTGACCGGGTGGTCGGCCAGGAAGAGCACGGGCCGGCCGTCCGGGGGCACCTGTACCGCGCCCAACACCATGCCCTCGCTCGGCAGTTCGTCCGTGCGCGCCCAGCTCAGCGCGGGTCCGTCGGTGCGCAGCCCGATCCGGTTGCTTGCCGAGGCCACCGTGTAGCGGGCGGCGCCGAGCGCGGCGGGGGCGTCGGGTGCGAACCAGTCCCGGCGCGGGCCGAGCACCAGCGGCAGCACGAGCTCGGTGGGCGGCCCCGGTCGACGGGAGACATCCGCATCCGGCGGCGTGGGGCCGGTCGGCTCGCCCAACCCGAGCACGTCGCCGTCGGCCAGCGGCGCGGGCCCCAGTCCGGAGAGCAGGTCGGTGGACCGGCTGCCCAGCACCGGCTCGACCGCCACGCCGCCGGCGAAGGCCAGGTAGCCACGCAGACCGGCGGTGGCCGGGCCGACGTCGAGCACGGCACCGGCCGGGATCCGGATCGCCGCGCCCCACGCCACCGGGCGGCCCTGGACCCGGACCGTGCAGGGCGCGCCGACCACCGCGGCCACGGTGGTCGCGCACACCCGCACGGCGGTGCCGGTCAAGGTGGTCTCCAGGGTCGCCGCGTCGGGCGGATTGCCCACCAGGCGATTGGCGAGCCGGTGTGCGGGCTGGTCCAGCGCGCCGGAGCGGGGCACACCCAGGTGCGCGAACCCGGCGCGGCCCAGGTCCTGCACGGTGGTCAGGGCGCCGGCCCGGACCACCTGGATGGCGCGCGTGGTCATTGCTCCTCCGGTACGGAGTGTGTCCGCACGGTGGTCGGGGCGCCGGCCCGGACCACCTCGACGGCGCGCGCCTTCATCGGTCCTCCGGCACGAAGTGCACCCGCACCCCGGGTGCGAACAGGGCGGCGGGTTCGCGGGTGGCGTCCCACAACACCGCGTCGGTGCTGCCGATCAGTTGCCAACCGCCGGGCGAGGAGCGCGGGTACACGCCCGCGTACTCGCCGGCCAGTCCCAGCGAGCCGACCGGGACGGCGGTGCGCGGGGTGGCCCGGCGGGCCAGGTGGTAGCGCCGGGGCAGGCCGGTGAGGTAGCCGAATCCGGGGGCGAAGCCACAGAAGGCGACCCGGAAGGTGATCCCGCCGATGATCTCGGGCACGCGCCCGACGGGCACCCGCCACAGGTCGGCCACCTCGGTCAGGTCCGGCCCGTCGTAGCGGACCGCGATCTCGATCAGCTCGCCCGCCTCGGCGGACAGCGGCGGGATGTGCCACCCCGGGACGTCGGCGGCCAGGGCGGCCGGATCCGCGAGCCCGTCCAGCAGCACGGTGCGTGCGGCCGGGACGATCTCGCGGACCGTCGGCAGGGTTCCCGCGGCGCGTCGGCGCAGCAGTTCGGCGTGCAGCGCCTCGGCCCGGTCGGCCGTGTCCACCTCCAGGAGCAGCGCGTGTCGGCCCACCGGCAGGGCCCTCACGCGAACGGCTCCAGGGACACGTCGGCGGCCAGCAGCGCGCGGCGGACCCGCAGCGCCAGCTCGGCCGCACCCGGGGTGTCGCCGTGCAGGCACAGCGACCGGGCCGAGACGGCGACCCGCTCTCCCGTGATGGCGACGACGGCGCCCTCACGCGCCATCGTCAGCGAGCGGGACACGACCCGGTCCCCGTCGTGGACGACGGCTCCGGGTTCCCCGCGCGGCACCAGGGTGCCCTGCGCGGTGTATGCGCGGTCCGCGAACGCCTCGCGTACGCAAGGCAGTCCGGCGGACTCGGCGGCTTCGAGCAGGCGTGAGCCGGGCAGCCCCAGGACCGGTAGCGCAGCGCCGGCCAGGAGCACGCCGGCGACCACCGCGCCGGCCTGGTCCTCGTCCCACACCGTGCGGTTGTACAGCGCGCCGTGCGGCTTGAGATAGGCCACCCGGGCCCCGGCGGCGCGTGCGAAGACCTCCAACGCGCCGATCTGATAGGCCACTTCGGCGGCCAGCTCGGCGGCCGGCACGTCCATCGCGCGGCGGCCGAAGCCGGCCAGGTCGCGATAGGAGACCTGGGCGCCGATCCGCACGTCGTGCTCGGCGGCCAGGTCGCAGACCCGACGCATCGTGATCGGATCCCCGGCGTGGAATCCGCACGCGACGTTGGCGCTGGTCACCACGGACAGCAGTGCCTCGTCGTCGGTCAGCGTCCAGCGGCCGAAGCCCTCGCCCAGGTCGGCGTTGAGGTCGATCACGGTGGCGCTCATGCGCCGTCCATGCGCATCGCCGTGCAGATCATCTCGCACGCGTCGTCCAGGTACCGCTCCAGGACTTCCGCGGCGCCGGCGGTGTCGCCGGCCGCGAGCAGGTCGGCGATCCGGCGATTGCGGCGCAGGAACGGTTCGTGCAGGGCCCGGGCCGATGGCATGGCCAGGAAGGCCAGCCGCAGCTCGGCGATCAGCCGGGTCATGTACTCGTCCAGACGCGGGCTGCCCGCGAGGGCGACCAGGGCCCGGTGGAAGCGCAGGTCGGCGGTGCCGACCTCGGGCCAGTCGCCGGCGTCGGCCGCCGCCTCGCCGCCGGCGACCGCCGCGTGCAGTGCGGCGACGCGCTCGGGGGCGGCCGTGGCGGCGGCCCGCAGCCCGGTGCCCTCCAGGGCCCGACGGACCGCGTAGATGTCGGACACGTCGTCGGGGTCGAGCATGCGGACGAAGACGCCGCGATTCATCTCGTGCACGACCAGGCGGCCGTCGACCAGCGTGCGGAACGCCTCACGCAGCGTGTTGCGGGAGACACCGAGGGCGGCGCCCAGGGCCTGTTCGGACAGTCGGGTGCCCGGTGGCAGCGCGCCCTCGGCGATGCGATCGCGCAACACCTCGGCGACGCGTTGTGCGGTGCCCGCGCGTCCGAGCAGGTCGCGATCGGCGGCAAGGCGTCCGAGCGTGTCGTCGGCGGAAGGCCGGGCGAGGTCGACGTCTTGGCCCATGTGGGGTTCCCCCAGAGTGCGACGGGCAGTGCGGGAGGAGTAGATCAAGTTCCCGCACCATTCACAAGGTCTTGTGGGATTGTTCAACAATAGCTTAGCCTCCTCGGCACCTCCTCGTCCCCCTGTTCGAGGACCCGAGCGTGGAAGGCTGCGCAATGATTGTGCTCCTCGGCGTCCTACTGGTGATCGTAGGGTTCGCCACTCGACGCAACCCCCTGTTGGTGGTCGGCGTTTCCGGCGTGGCCACCGGCCTGCTCGGAGACCTGTCACCGCGCGAAGTGCTCGCCGCGTTCGGCAACGGCTTCGCGTCCAGCCGGGGCGTGACGATCTTCGCGATCACCCTGCCGGTGATCGGCCTCCTGGAACGCAACGGCCTCCGGGAGCAGGCCCGTACCCTGATCGCGCGGTTCGGCAGGCTCACCACCGGGCGCTTCCTGGTGTTGTACCTGGGTCTGCGTCAGCTCACCGCCGCCGTCGGCCTGGTCACCCTGGGCGGACCGGCCCAGACGGTACGCCCGTTGGTGGTTCCGATGGCCGAGGGTGCCGCCGAGCGCAGCCACGGGCCGCTCCCGGACAAGGTCCGGGAGAAGATTCGTTCGCATGCCGCGGGCGCCGACAACGTCGGCCTGTTCTTCGGCGAGGACTGCTTTCTGGCGGTCGGCTCGATCCTGCTGATCACCGGCTTCGTGAACACCACGTACCACCAGCACATCGAGCCGTTGCACGTGGCGCTGTGGGCGATTCCCACCGCCGTCTTCGCGTTCCTCATCCACGGCTGGCGACTGCTGCGGCTGGACCGCACGTTGGCCCGCGAGTTCGCGGCCGTCCCCGCCGCCGGGCCGGTCGCCGAAACCGTCGCCGCATCCGCGGCCGCACGTCCCGCCGCCGATGGTGCCGTTGCCGAGAGGAAGCTCAAGTGATCGAGGTCGAGTGGTTCTTCTGGCTGGTCGGCGCCATCTTCCTGGTGATGGCCGGGCAGATGCTCGTGGACCGCAGCAATGCCAGGCGCTTCGGCAGCGCCGCGTTCTGGGGCCTGCTCGGTGCGGGCTTCATCTACAGCACCCGAGTCGTGGAGAAGACCTCCCCGGCCGAACCGCTGGGTGTGGCCGTGCTGGTGATGGTGTGTCTGGCGGGTTTCGGCTTCACCGGCAAGGGCGCCGTGCACAGCACCGACAGCGAGCAGCGGGTGGCCATCGCCGCCCGCCTCGGCAGCCGCCTGTTCATTCCGGCACTGACCATCCCGGTGGTGGCGATGGTGTGCGCGGTGATCGTGAAGAAGTGGCACATCGGCTCCGAACCGGTCCTGCAAAAGGGCAGCGAAACCCTCCTGGGCCTGGGTATCGGCGCGATCGTCGCACTCGTGGTCGGCATGATCGTGGTCCGCGAGAAGCGCATCAGCGTGCCGATCCACGAGGGTCGCTCGATGCTGGAGGCGATGGGCTGGGCACTGCTGCTGCCGCAACTGCTGGCCACGCTCGGGTCGATCTTCCAGGTCTCGGGGGTCGGCAAGCAGGTCGGCGTGCTCACCTCGAAGGTGCTGCCGGACGGCAAGATCTACGTCGCGGTGATCGTGTACTGCCTGGGCATGTTCCTGTTCACCACGATCATGGGCAACGCCTTCGCCGCGTTCCCGGTGATGACCGCGGCGATCGGCTGGCCGGTGCTGGTGGTCGAGGGCGGCGGCGACCCGGCGGTGGTGCTCGCCCTGGGCATGCTGGCGGGCTTCTGCGGCACGCTGTGCACCCCGATGGCGGCCAACTTCAACCTCGTGCCCGCGGCCCTGTTGGGACTCAAGGACCAGTACGGGCCGATCAAGGCGCAACTGCCCACCGCGGGCGCGCTGCTGGTCGTCAACATCGGCATCATGTCGGCCTTCGCGTTCTGAGCCCGCCCGGCCCCTGTGCCCCGCCTCCTTCCGTTCGCCTCGTTCCGTTCGCTCGGCCGTCCCAGGAGACAACAGTCATGACCCGCGTACTCGTCACCGGATTCGACACCTTCGCCGGCGAGGCCACCAATCCCTCGTGGGAGGCCGTGCGACTGCTCGCGGAGGCGCCCGAACCGGGCCTGGCGGTGACGGTGGTGAAGCTGTCCTGCGTGTACGGGGTGGCGCTGACGGAACTGCGGGCAGCCGTCGAGCGGGTCGATCCCGACCTGGTGCTGTGCGTGGGCCAGGCCGGCGGCCGGCCGGACGTCACCGTGGAGCGGGTCGCGGTCAACATCGACGACGCCCGGATCCCGGACAACGCCGGCCGGCAGCCGATCGACACACCCGTCGTCGAGGCGGGCCCCGCCGCGTACTTCGCCACGCTGCCGGTCAAGGCGTGCGTGGCGGCGGCCCGCGCGGCCGGTGTGCCCGCATCGGTGTCCCAGACGGCCGGCACCTTCGTCTGCAACCACGTCTTCTACGGCCTGATGCATCTGCTCGCCACCGAACGCCCCACCACCCGCGGCGGCTTCGTGCACGTGCCGTTCTCCTCCGACCAGGCCACCGATCGGGTGGTCCCCTCACTCCCGCTGCCCACCATCACCGCCGGCCTGCGCGCGATCGTGACCACGGCCGCCACCCGCACGGACGACATCACCGCCCCGGGCGGCGCCACCCACTGAACCCCGCCGGGGGAGGGGCGCCGGATGGGGTCGAGCGCCGAAGGTCACCCATTCGGCCAGTCCGCGGGCGACCGTGCGAACCGGGTCCCGATACCGGGTGGGGAGCGGAAACCCGGGGCCCATCGGGTGACACAGTGTATCCACTCGGCTCCGTGGCGGCATTCTCGGCATGCGAGGGGCCGTGCGCCCGGCTTATCTGGAAGTCGCGAGCACGGCTGTCCCAGCGGTAGGTCGCTACCGCGTCCGGGCTCGCCGGAGGTTGCATCATGCGTTCGATCACCAGGTTTGCGGGCGCCGCGCTTCTCGGCGCGAGTCTCGCGCTGGCCGCTCCCACGGCCGGCCACGCGGCCCCCGCCCGTACTCGGGTCGACCCGGCGGACTGCGCCAAGGCGGTCGCCGCGGCGGCGAAGGCCCAATTGCAGTACGACGCCGCGGTCGCGGACTTCGCCAAGGCAGCGGCCGGGCGGCCCGACAAGTCCCGGCAGGAGCAGCTCGACCGCACCAGGAACGAGATGAGCGCCGCGACCTCGGCCGCGGCCAAGGCCTGCCCGGACGTCAAGATCCCCGCCGGCGAGAGCGGATCCGACAAGGGCCGGGCGGACGCCGCCCAGGCCGCGCACGGCGGCGCGGCCGGATCCGACGGCAAGTACGCCCAGCCCCCCTCGGGCAGCATGCACACCGGTGCCGGTGGTACGTCCGGCACTGCCGGCGGCAGCGGAATCGCGCTCGGCGTGGGCCTGTTCGCCGCCGGTGCGGGCGTCGTCGTGCTGCGTCGCCGACGCGGCACGGACCGAGTCTGAGCGGAACCCTCACCGCTCGGACCACCGCGTTCCCGCACCGCCCGGCCCCGGTCGCGGCGGTGCGGGAACGCGGGTGGAACCCACCGACCACACGGGTGACTTCGGGCCGCGGCCCCGCCCGGGCACGCCGGGAGCAACCCCGTCAGGAGCAGCAGTGGACCCTTCGGCCCCGCCCGACGAAGGTCGCAGGCGCACCATGGGGCCGGTGGGCGCCGGCGTCGTCGCGATGTGCCTCGGCGCCGCGTTGATCGTCAACGGCGCCGGGGCCGCCGACCCGCCGCCGCAGCCCGGCGAGGCCCGGGCCTATCCGGACGAGCCACGCCCGGCGCCGAACGATCCGCCGCCGCTGGCCCCGCTGGCGTCCGCGGCGCCGATCCGGGTGCGGATCCCGGCGATCTCGGTGGACGCACCGCTGACCGGTCTGGGCCTGGAGGACGGCGGCCGACTCGCGGCCCCGCCCGACGACGAGGTCAACCTCGCGGGCTGGTATCGCAACGGCACCGCGCCCGGTGCGGGTGGAACCGCGATCGTGGCCGGGCACGTGGACACCCGGGAGGGCCCGGCGGTCTTCTACCACCTCGGCGAGCTGCATCGGGGGAACACCGTCGAGGTGGATCGCGCCGACGGCGACACGGCGATCTTCACCGTGGACGCGATCGAGGTCTACCGCGCCGAGCAGTTCCCCGACCGCCGCGTCTACGGCGCCGCGAAGGGTGCGGAGTTGCGGCTGATCACCTGCGGGGCGGGCTTCGACCGGGCGGAGCGGCGCTACCTGGGCAATGTCGTCGCGTTCGCGCACCTGACCGGCCTGGTCCCGCGACGACACACGTCCTGAAACGCCGCCGCCCCGCCGACCGGATGGCCGTCGGGGCGGGGCGAACAGCGCGGCAGGGCGAACGGTGGGGGCGCACAGCGCGGCGGGGGCGAGGCCGAAGCCGGGACCGGGGGCCGGGCCCGGGCCGAGCGCCCCGGCCCCGGCCCCCGCCCCGACCCCGGCCCCCGCCTCGATTCCGGCCGGGCCCTGCCCCGCCGTACCGCGTGCGGGTGGTTGCCTCAGTGCGAACCCTTGACGTCGACGAAGATCGGGTTGCTGTAGAACCAGATGTCGCGCCACGGGTCGCCGTCGTTGTTCGGGTGCTGGATCGGGCCGGCCGGGTCGACGCCGGCGCCGAACGGGCCCACGCCGTGCCGGTTGCCGTCGCTGCCGCGCAGGCGGACGTAGTACGGCTTGTTCCGGCGCGGCAGTTGCACCTTCAGGGTGTAGGTGCCGGTGCGGCCGGACACGTCGATGCGCTTGCTCACCCGCGTGTCCGGGGCCTGCCACGAGTCCGCGTCGCGGGACTTGCCGGTGACCGTCCCGGTGATCACGTCCACGTGCGCGAGGCGGGGCACCTCGCCGTGGTAGTTGGGCCGGCTCGCGGTGGTGATCCGGATGTAGAGGGTGGCGCCGCGGTTGGCCGCCAGCGGCAGCCGGCCGCCCAGGGTGACCGGCTCGGTGTGGCCGTTGTCCGCGACCATCCATACGTCCAGGCCGTCCAGAAGCTGGCCGTGGTCCACCCACACCCGACCGGCCCGCAGGCCGGCCATCACGTCGCGGTAGCCGAAGCGCTCGACACCCACGTGGGTGCGGCTGAACTGACCCGGCCAGAAGTCGCTGCCGGGCTGCGGGACTCCGGTGTCCACCGGCAGCGGCTTGGAGCCCAGGTCGTCGAAGCCCTTGCCGGGCGGGTAGGCGCCGTCCGCGTGGGTGTCGAACATGGTGCGGTGGTTGTCCGAGTTCGAGGTGACCGACCACAGCCGGCCCTCGGCGAGCAGCGCGTCCCACATGCCGCCGACCGTCGAGGTCATCCAGTCGAAGCCGCCGTGTGTGCGGTAGCTCTCGATCGGGTACCTCGGCCAGCTCTGCGGCGACGGCGCGTTCTGGTACTCGCCGCGCTGGAAGGTGCCCGGACCCGACTGTCCCTCGCGGTACTTCACCCAGGCGGGGTCGGCGTTGGCCTGCGAACCGGGCGCGCCCTCGAAGCCGAGGAAGATCGAGGGGTCCGCGTCCTGCCACGCGCGCAGTTCGTGCGGCGAGACGATGCCCAGCCGGCTGGGGTGGTTGGCCAGCACCAGGACGTCCTCGACGAAGCCCTCACGCCGGCGCTGCCCGAGCCAGCGGATCGCCTCCACCGCCTTGGCCTCGTTGGCCGCGGTGACCGGGTCGCCGGGGGCGCCCACGTCGAACTTGTTGAGCTTGGCGTCGAAGGTCAGCTCGAATCGGCGGAGCAGTTCCACCTCGTTCCGGCCGGGCGCGACCATCACGGTGGCGTGCTCGGCGGCGGGGACGTACCACTCCAGGCCCTGGAAGATCAGCACCCGGGGGTTCTCCTGGCGGGCCTTGACGATCTCCGCGTGCTCGCGCTCCGCGCCGCCGGCGTTGGCGTGGCCGAAGTTGGCGTGCTCGGTGTAGACGATCCAGTCCAGTCCGAACTGCCGACCCTGCGCGGCCGACTGGGCGAAGCCGTACTTGGCGTCGTGGCTGTAGACCGTGTGTACGTGGTGGTCGCCCACCAGGTAGACGAACTTGCCGGGCGGGCCGTCCTGGCCCGGTCGCGAACTCGCCTGCACCGCATCGTCGGACTCGGCCGCGGCGGCCGAACCGGCACCCACCGCGCCGAGTGCCGACGCGCCGAGGAAGCCGGCTCCGAACAGGCCGGCCCGACCGATCAGACCACGCCGGGACACACCCTGCGGGTCGAGCCGGTCCTCGGCCACCTCCGGGTCGGCCCATTCGGGCAACTGCGGAGTGGGGTGGTCGTCGGGTCGGTTCGAGTGGTCCTCGGTCGCCATGTGCGTTCCTCCAGTCTGGGGCATCGGCGGATGCCGCGGCAGACGCTATGGGCCGTAGGTGGCGATTGGGCGACATCCGCCCCTCGCGCACATGACGGGCACAATGATCTTGGGGTGTCCGGGCTTCGACGGCATCGACCGGCATCGACCGGCCCGGACCGGCCCGGACCGGCATGAACCGGATCGAACAAGCTCGAACCGTCTCGGACCGGCTTCGACCGGAGGCCGCAGCTCAGCCGGCCCGCTGCTGTGGATCGGGCGCCGGGTCGCGCGCCGGGTCACCTGCCGGTGCCCGGGCGGCGGGCGTTGGCTGTGCCGGCACAGCAGCAAGGGCGTTCGTGCCTGTCGGCGCGGGACTCGCGCAGTCGGTGGGTCGTCACGTGGCGATGCCTGCTGCCGATGCCGCGCAGCGTGGGCGGCCTCCCGTCGCGTCGGTCGCGACGGGAGGCCTGCTCCGGAGGCGCGGAGTTCCGCGTGGTGAGCGGAACTGCGCTCCCCCGTCGGCGATTACGCCGTGCCCGCCTTGGCCAGGATCGCCTCCGCGACGTGCCCGGGGACTCGGGCGTACGCGGCGAACTCCATCGTGTAGCTCGCCCGACCCGAGGTCCGGCCGCGCAGGTCGCCCACGTAGCCGAACATCTCGGCGAGCGGCACCAGCGCCGTGACCACCTTGGCGCCGGAACGCTCGGTCATCGTGGCGACCTGTCCACGCCGGGCGTTGAGATTGCCGATGACCTCACCCAGGTAGTCCTCGGGCGTGGTCACCTCGACCGCCATGGTCGGTTCGAGCAGCGCCGGCAGCGCGAGTCGCGCGGCCTCCTTGAAAGCCAGCGATCCGGCGATCCGGAAGGCCATCTCGGACGAGTCGACGTCGTGGAAGTCGCCGTCGAGCAGGGTGACCCGAAGCCCGGTGAGCGGGTAGCCCGCCAGCACCCCGAACTCCATCGCGGCGCGGCAACCCGCGTCCACCGACGGGATGAACTCCTTCGGGATGCGCCCGCCGGTGATCTTGTCGACGAACTCGTAGCCCTCTCCCTCCAGTGGTTCGATCGCGATCCGGACCTTGGCGTACTGGCCCTTGCCGCCGGTCTGCTTGCGATAGGTGTAGTCGTGCCCGGCCACCGCCGCGCACACCGTCTCGCGGTAGGCGACCCGGGGCCGGCCGACGTCGGCGGCGACGTCGAACTCCAGCCGCATCCGGTCGACCAGCACCTCCAGGTGCAGTTCGCCCATGCCGGAGACGATGGTCTGGCCGGTCTCCCGGTCGGTCTTGACCCGGAAGGACGGATCCTCCTCGGCCAGGCGCTGGATGGCGACGCCCAGTTTCTCCTGGTCCGCCCGGGACCTGGGTTCGATGGCCACTTCGAGCACGGGTACGGGGAAGTCCATCGATTCCAGGATCACCGGGTGCGCCGGATCGCACAGGGTCTCGCCGGTGGTGGTCTGCCGCAGCCCCATCACCGCGACGATGTCGCCGGCGCCCACGGACGCGATCTCCTCTCGTTTGGCGGCGTGCATCCGGTAGATCTTGCCGACCCGTTCCTTGCGACCCTTGACCGGATTCTGCACCTGGTCGCCGGCGGCGAGTCGGCCCGAGTACACCCGGATGAAGGTCAGCTTGCCCAGGTGCGGATCACTCGCGATCTTGAACGCCAGTGCCGCGAGCGGCTGTTCGTCCGACGGTTTGCGCTCGACCTCGGTCCGGTCCGCGTCGACCGCGTGTCCCACGATCGCGTCCACGTCCAGCGGCGACGGCAGGTAGCGTACGACGGCATCGAGCAGTGGCTGAACTCCCTTGTTCTTGAAGGCGGTTCCACACAGAACCGGGGTGACGGTGCGGCCTTCGTCGAGACCGGAGGCGATGGTGATCCGCCGGATCGCGGCGTGCAGCTGCGCCTCGGTGGGCTCCTCGCCCGCCAGGTACGGCTCCAACATCGCCTCGTCGTGTTCGGCCACGGTCTCCAGCAGTCGGCCGCGCCAGGTCAGCGCGGTCGCCAGGTACGCGGCCGGGATCTCGACGTCCTCGTACGCCTCGCCGAGTCCGCTCTCGGCGGACCACAGCAGGGCCCGCATGCGGACCAGGTCGACCACGCCGCGGAAGTCGGCCTCGGCGCCGATCGGCACCTGCACGACCAGGGCGACCGCGCCCAGCCGTTCGCCGATCATCTCGACGCAACGATGGAACTCGGCGCCGGTGCGGTCGAGTTTGTTGACGAAGCAGATCCGGGGCACCCGGTAGCGGTCCGCCTGCCGCCACACCGTCTCGGACTGCGGTTCGACGCCGGCGACCCCGTCGAAGACGGTCACCGCGCCGTCGAGCACGCGCAGGCAGCGTTCCACCTCGACGGTGAAGTCGACGTGGCCGGGTGTGTCGATCAGGTTGATCCGGTGACTGACCCCGTCCAGGGTCCAGTCGCAGGTGATCGCGGCGGACGTGATGGTGATGCCGCGATCGCGCTCCTGCGGCATCCAGTCCGTCGTGGTGGTGCCGTCGTGCACTTCGCCGATCCGGTGCGAGGCGCCCGTGTAGAACAGGATGCGCTCGGTGGTGGTGGTCTTGCCGGCGTCGATGTGGGCCATGATCCCGATGTTGCGGATGCCGGCGAGGTCGCGGGCGGTTGTGGTCATGACGGGTCTTCTCTCCTGCTCGACGGGATGGATGGTGACGAATCCGGGCAGCCGCCATCGACCCGTCGCCCCGCCGGGCCGGCCCGGCGCGCGGCACGGCCGCGTGCGGTGGGTGCACGGCACGGAGGGGGACGGATTTCGTCGGATGGCAGGCATGCCGGGGCGCGGTGGCCGCCGGGACCGGTGCGCGCGCTACCGGACACACCCCATCGACCCCTGCGCGCACCGCGCACGCGCCGGTCGGCGACACCGCACGCCGGTACAGGGCGGGACGGTGTGCCGGTCCGGTGCGTGCGCGGGGCGTGGCACGGTCGGTCGGTCGGTGGGGGATCAGGGTGCGGACGCCGGCGGAGCCGGGACGGACCGGGCTCGGCGCGGGGCGGCGGCCTTCGGGTCGGCTCGGGGGCGGCTGTTCGGTCGCGGGCCGGTGGGTGCGACGACCGTGGTCGTCACACCGCCTACCGGTGGCGGTTCAGCCGCGAGGCGACCCGGAGCGATCGGGCCAACGGCCCTTCCACGGCTCCCGGTTCGTCGTCGGATGCGCGCTCCGCGGGCGGCTGCCGAACGCGTGGCGCGGCTCACCGATCCGCTTGCAGGTCACATCCATGCCCCCAACCTAGATCAGGAACTGCCGCACGGTCACCTGGATTTCCCGTCCCGCCCGCGGACGAGCCCGCGGCGCCGGGATCGGCGAGAGCACAGCGTGAGCCCCCGGCCGGGGGCGTGGCGCGGCCGCATCGACACCCGCCGCGGCCGTGGACGGGCGTGCGGCGCCGGGATCGGGCGTCGGCAGCGCAGTCGCTGAGCACCGGCCGACGGCGGTCGCGGCCCGCACCGACACCTGGCCGCCGCCGTGGACGGGCCGGCCCCGACCTCGGCGCCGGCCCGCTGCCGGCCTCGGTCCCGGTCGCGGCCCGGTGGGCCCCACGGGCGGCCGGCCTCAGGTCAGGTCTCGTTGGGTACGGATCGGGCTCGACCACAGTACGAGGGGGGTCAGGAAGGCGATTCCGCACAGTGTGGCCAGGGCGGCCCGGTTGCCCAGCCAGGTTGCGATCAGACCGGCGGTCAGCGCGCCGATCGGGATCGCGCCCCAGGACACGAACCGGACCGTGGCCATCACCCGCGGCAGCAGGTCCGGCGGGGTCACCGTCTGGCGGTGGGTGCGGGTGAGGATGCTGAGCACCACGACCCCGGCGCCGAAGCCCGCGTTCGCCACCGCGAAGACGAGCAGACCGAGACCGTGGCCGGCCAACGGCACGAACCCGAGCGCGACGGCGCCGAAGAGCGCGGCCCCGATCAGGGCACGGGCGCTGCCCACCCCGGCCACCAGGCGCGGGGTCAGCGCCGCGGCGAGCAGGCTGCCCATCCCCTCGGAGGCGATCAGGACGCCCACCAGCGCGGCCGGCGCGTCCAGGGTGCGTACCAGGAACGCCGGGACGAGCGCCAGCAGCGCGCCGCAGACGAAGTTGACGGTGGTCGCGGCGGCCACGCACGGGCGGATCACCGGGTGCCGGCGCACGTAGCGCAGCCCCTCGGAGATCAGTGCGGACACCGAGGGCCCGGCGGTGGTCGACGTGGTCCGGGCCGGGCGCGGCAGGCCGCGCAGCAGCACCGCCGACACCAGGAAGCTGACCGCGTCCACCAGCAACCCGCTCGCGGCGCCGCACAGTTGCACCAGCACGCCGCCCAGGGACGGGCCGCCGAGCTGGGTGGCCGAAACCGAGCCCGAGGTGAGGCTGTTGCGGGCGGTCAACTCCTCCTTGCTCACGATCGACGGGAGCAGCGTCGCGTTGCCCACGTCGAAGACCACGCTCGCCAGGCCGACCACGAAGGCGACCACGATCAGTTGCCACAGGTGCAGCACCCCCAGGGCCCACGCGAGCGGGACGGAGGCGACCGCGACGGCCCGCAGCACATCCATCGCGACCTGCGTGCCGCGCAGCGGGAGTCGTTGCACGATCACTCCGGCCGGGAGCCCGATCAGGATCCACGCGGTGTACTGCGCGACGGTGATCAGGCTGACCTGGAGGCTGCTCGCGTGCAGGCCCTGGAGCGCGATCAGTGGCAGTGCGACGGCGGTCACCGCGTCGCCGACGTGGCTGACGGTCGTGGCGGTCCAGTAGCGCCGGAATGCGCCGGCCGTGCGGGTGATGGTCGGGCCGGCCTCGCTCGTCGTCGTTTCGCTCATCTGCGCCCCCGGAATGCCCGGCCCGCCGGGCGGCCGAGCCGGGCTCGCCGGACGAGCAAGTGAGTAACCAATGGAAACTCACTATAGTGAACGGGTCGTACCAGGCAAGGCGAGGTCACATGCGATACACGGATCTGACGGATGCCGACTGCGCCATCACCCAGGCGCTCGGCATCGTCGGCGACTGGTGGACCCTGCTGCTGATCCGCGATGTCGCGGCGGGCGTGCACCAGTTCGGCGCGCTGCACGAGCAGGTCGGGATCAGCCGCAAGGTGTTGGCCCAACGGCTCAAGGCACTGGTGGAGCACGGGGTGTTGGAGAAGCGGCTCTACCACCCGCACCCGCCGCGCTACGAGTACCACCTCACCGAATCCGGTCGCGGCCTGCTCCCCGTCCTGGTCGCACTACAGAACTGGGGCTCACGGCACGTCCTGGGCGACGGCACGCTCACCGCCACCGGCGAATCCGACTCGGCCGAGGCCCGTCAGGCGCACGCCCTGGTCGGCACCCGGCTGCCCGCACTGACCCTGCGCACCGCCGCCGACGAGCGCATCGACCCGATCGCGGACACCGCGTGGACGGTCCTGTACTGCTTCCCCGGCGCCTACGCCCCCGGCCTCCAGGGCCATCCGCCCGGCTGGGACCGGATCCCCGGCGCGCCCGGCTGCACGCTGGAATCGTGCACCTACCGCGACCGGCTGGCCGAATTCACCGACCGCGGCGCCACCGTACGCGGCGTGAGCACCCAACGCCCGGACCAATTGGCCTCGTTCGCCCGGCACGCGAACATCCCGTTCCCGCTGCTCTCGGATGCCGACCTGGAACTGACCGCCGCACTGCGGCTGCCCACCTTCCGGGCGGCGGGCGTGGACCGGCTCAAGCGCCTAACGCTGCTCCTGGACGACACCCGCACGGTCCGCGGCGTGCTCTACCCGCTGCCCGACCCGGCCGGCTCCGTGGAGGACGCGCTCACCCTGATCGACACCCGCCCGACCCGGACCACGCGCGCCGGTCAACGAGTCGATCGGTAGGACGTCCCCGCTCACCCGCAGGTGGCACCCACACGGCGAAACCGCCACCTCCCGACGATCCCCGACCCGGTACATGTGACGGACGCGCCCCTCGCGGCCCCTTCCTAGCCTCGCAGCATGCGCATACCAGTACCGCGAAACTCCCGCCCGCAAGTGAAAGTCCCCCAAAACGAAGGACATCGGCCGGCATCGCGCTCCACCTGATCGACCTCGCCATGCCGGCGCCCGACACCCATTGCGCGCCCGACGATTGGGTCGGCTCGACCCACCTCGGGTCGCCGGCGCGCACCGTGCGAGCCGGCGGCCCGACCGCCGTCCCCGGGGTTCGACGCGGGGCGGAATCGAGACGCCGTGGGGATGCCGCCCCCCGTCGGGCATGATCCGCACCGCGGTGCTTTGCGGTCGACTTCGGCGGAATCGGCGTGTTCGGAGCCGGATGTGGGCAAGAATGCGCCCAACGGCGGGCCCGCGTCGGCGGACTCGGCGACGACGCGGTTCGGGGGTGGGCGATGCGCGTCGGTCGGCCCGCCCGGCGGCCACAACTGCGGGGGGTCGGTGTGGAGGCAGAGTTGATGACCTTGGCGGCATCGGGCGCGACCACGATGGTCGGGCTGATGGTGTCGGAGTCCTGGGCGCAGGCCCGGGCCCGGATCGCCGCCCTGTTCGGCCGGGGCGATCCGGCCCAGGGGATCGTGGTCGAACGCGAACTGGACTCCTCCCGACGCGAGTTGTCCGTGGCCCGGGAGTCCGGCGACGATCCGGTGATCGCGGACATCGAGGCCGAGTGGCGCACCCGGCTGCGTCGCCTGCTCCGCGCCGATCCGGTGGCGGCGGCGGAACTGCGTACGCTGCTCGATGAGTTGGCGCCGTTGTTGCCGGAGGAGGCGGCGGGTGCGGTGCACAACACGATCAGTGGCGGCACCCAGCAGGGCCCGGTCGTCCAGGGACGGGACTTCACCAACCTGACCTTCGGCTCCCCGGGCATCGCGGCACCGCCACCGGACCCGGCCCAGGGCGGTCCCGAACCGCGCCGCTGACCACGCGCCGCGCTCCGCCCTCCGGCGGCAGGGCCGGTTCCCGGTTCGCGCCCGCCGTCGTTGCCGCGTCGTCCTACAGCCCCATCCGAGCCACCTGGACGGACAGTTCGCCCGCCGAGGCGACCACGGCCGACACGTAGTCCGGTACCTGCTCGTCGGGCACCCGGTGGGACAGTGCCGCGATGCTCACGGCCGCCACGACGTCGCCGTCCTCGCGGCGCACCGGAGCACCGATGCCGAGCACGTCCGGGTCGAGTTCGCCGCGTGCCACCGCGTAGCCCCGGGCGCGGATCTCGGCGAGTCGCGCGCGCAGTCGCTCGGGGTCGGTCACGGTGGCGTCGGTGAACCGGGGGAGCGGGCGTGCCAGGAGTCGGTCGAGCTCGGCGTGGTCGGCCCAGGCCAGCAGGGTCAGTGCGGCGGCGCCGGCGTTGAGCGGCAGCACCTGTCCGCGCTCGTAGGACAGCCGCAACGTGTGCACGGCCTCCTCGCGTTCGAGGCAGACCACCGCATCGCCGGCCCGGCGGGTCAACAGCACCGGCTGACCGACCGCACGGGCCAGGGCGCGCAGCACCGGACGGGCCAGGTCGGACAGACCGACGCCCTTGCGGGCCAGCCGGGCCAGGTCCATCACCCGGGGCCCGAGCCGGAACCCGGAGCCGCCGTCGTTCTCCTCCAGGAACCCGTTGGCGGTCAGGCTCTGCAGATAGCGGTACGCGGTGGAGCGGGCGACGCCCAGGTGCTCGGCGACCTGGTTCGCGGACAGCGCGAGGCGGTCGTCACCGAACAGCAGAAGGATGTCCAGGGCGCGGTCCGCGGTGGAGTTGCGCCCGCGATACGACTGCCCACTTCCTGATTCGCGGGGGATGGTTCCTGACATGCGAAAAACCGTAGCAGGGCTCGCGGTGACACCCGAGAGCCCCGGGCTCGTGGCGACGCCAGGGAGCGCCGACCGTCGACGCCGGGGCGTCGCGGGCCCCGACGCGGGATCGAGGACGGGCCCCGGGCTCACAGCGGGGCGGGCAACAACTGCTCCGTCCAGATCGTCTTGCCGTCGCCCGTGTAGCGGGTGCCCCAGCGCTGGGTGAACTGGGCGACCAGGAACAGTCCGCGCCCGCCCTCGTCCGAGGTGCGCGCGTGCCGCAGCCGGGGGCTGGTGCTGGTGGCGTCGGAGACCTCGCAGATCAGCGTGGCGTCGCGGATCAGCCGCAGCCGGATCGGCCCCGACGCGTACCGGATCGCGTTGGTGACCAGTTCGCTGATCACCAGCTCGGTGGTGAACGCGATGTCCTCCAGTCCCCACTCGGCGAGTTGTCGGCCGGTCAGCGTGCGGGCCTGGGCCACGATGGCCGGGTCGGCGGGCAGCTCCCAGGACGCGACCCTGGAGGAGTCCAGGGTGCGGGTGCGCGCGATCAGCAGGGCCACGTCGTCCGGCGGCGGATTGTGGGTCAGCGTGTTCAGTACCGAGCGGCACAGCTCGTCCAGGGGCCGGTCCGGTTCGGCGAGCGAGGCGCGCAGCCGATCCATGCCGAAGTCCACGTCCCGATCGCGGGTCTCGATCAGGCCGTCGGTGTAGAGCACCAGCAGGCTGCCCTCGGGCAGCTCGAACTCGGCCGACTCGAACGGCAGGCCGCCCAGGCCCAGCGGCGGCCCGGCGGGCAGGTCGAGGAACTCCACCGCGCCGCCGGGGCGGACCAGGGCGGGCGGCGGGTGCCCGGCGCGGGCGAACGTGCACAACCGGCTGACCGGGTCGTATACCGCGTACAGGCAGCTGGCGCCCAGTGCGGTGGTGTCCACGCCGCCCTCACCGGTGCCCTCCTCGTCGACGAACCGGATGACCAGGTCGTCCAAATGGGCGAGCAACTCGTCCGGTGGCATGTCCAGGTCGGCCAAAGTGTGCACCGACGCGCGCAGCCGGCCCATCGTCGCCGCGGCGTGCGTGCCGTGTCCGGCCACGTCGCCGACCACCAGGGCGACCCGGGCGCCGGACAGCGGGATCACGTCGAACCAGTCGCCGCCGACCCCGGCCCGATCGTCGGCGGGCAGGTAGCGACTGGCCACCTCGACCGCGGTCTGCCGGGGCAGCCCGTGCGGCAGCAGGCTGCGCTGCAGGGCCAGTGCGGCGGCGTGCTCGTGGGTGAAGCGGCGTGCGTTGTCGATGCACACCGCGGCGCGCGAGACGAACTCCTCGGCCAGGATCAGGTCGTCGCCCTCGAACGGGTCCGGGGTGTCCCGGCGGAAGAAGTGCGCCATGCCCAGGATCGTGCCGCGGGCCCGGATCGGGACCACCATCATCGAGTGCAGGCCCACCGTGCGGGTGCGCTCCGTGGACACCTTGTCCTCGGCCAGCCAGGGCAGGATCACCGGGTCCAGGACCGGTTCCAGGACCGCCTTGCCGTCGACCAGGCAGCGTGCGCCGGGGGAGTTGCGGGCGACCGGGGCACGCTCGCCGATCCGGGCGATCGACTCGGCCGGGTCGCCGTCGGTCCTGCCGTCCCGGCCCTCGCGCGCCGAGCGCTGCCCGAGACGGATCAGCTCCGGGTTGTCCCGGCTGACCGGGCCGGGCGCGGGCTCGATCCCGCCGAGCACCGGTTCCAGCAGGTCGACCGCGACGAAGTCGGCCAGGTCGGGGACCGCGACGTCGGCGAGTTCCTGCGCGGTGCGCGCGACGTCCAGGGTGGTGCCGATCCGGGCCCCGATGTCGCTGAGCAGCGCGAGCCGCTGCCGGGCCCGCCAGCGGTCGGTGACGTCGATGACGAGGTAGCACACCCCCGCCGGTGATCCCGTGCTGTCGTCCAGCCGGAAGAACGAGGTGGAGTACGCGTGCACGTGGTCCGGGTCGCTCGCGGTGCGGCCCTGGTACTCGTGGTCGATCAGCGGGACCCCGGTCTCCAGCACCTCGCGCATCCGCGCCTCGATGGTCTCGGCGGGCAGGCCGGGCAGCACCTCGGAGAGCCGCCGGCCCAGGCGCAGCGGACGCGGGATCCCGCCGTTGCGTTCGAGCTGGTCGTTCAGCCACACGCAGCGCAGCTCCCGATCGACCACCGCCATGCCGATGGGTGCCCGGTTGAGCAGGTGGTCGAGCAGCGCCCGGTCCGCGCCCCACGGCACGGAGGACGCGTCGGCACCGGCATCGTCGGCACCGGCCGGGTTGGGTGTGCCCATCGAGCCCTCCTGTTCCTCCTCATTCCATGGTCGCGCGTTTGCCGCTCAGCGCAGATCGGCCGAGCCCCCCGCACCCGGCGCCGGTTCGGCCGACCCCGGCGCGGCGGGCCGGGTCGTCGGCCGCCGGGTCAGCAGCACGGCCACGTCGTCGGCCCGCTCGGTCAATCGGCCCGCGTCGCGCAACATCCGGTCCGCGAGCTCGGCCAGGCCCGCGTCGGGGGCCTGCGACAACGACGCGCGCATCCGGTCGATGCCCAGGTCCAGGTCGGTGCCGGACTCCTCGACGAGGCCGTCGGTGTACAGGGCCAGGACCGAGCCCGGCTCCAGGGTCACCCGGGTCACCGGATACTCGGCGGCCGGGTCCACCCCGAGCAGGGTGCCGCCGGCCACGTCGAGGACCCGGGTGCGCCCGTCCGGGCCGCGCAGCAGCGGTGGCGGGTGGCCCGCGCGAACCGCCTCGGCGTTGCCGGTGGCGGGGTCCAGTTCGATGTAGCAGCAGCTGGCGAACAGGCCGGGATCCAGATCGGCGAGCAGCCGGTTGGTGCACCGCACCACCTCGTCGGGTCGTTGTCCGCCGGTGGCGAAGGCGCGGACGGCGCTCCGCAGTTGGCCCATGGTGCCGGCGGCGGCCACGTTGTGCCCCTCGACGTCGCCGATCACCAGCCCGACTCCGCGCCCGGTGTCGATCACGTCGTACCAGTCGCCGCCGATCTCCATGCCCTGGGTGCCCGGCAGGTAGCGGGCCACCACCTCCAGGTCGGGCAGGTCGGGCAGCCGGTGCGGCAGCAGGGCGTGCTGGAGGCCGCGGGCGAGGGTGAATTCCGCGTCGTAGAGCCGGGCCCGTTCCAGCGCCTGGGCGATCAGGCCGCTGAGCGCGGTGAGCACCGAGCGCTCCTCGGGGGTGAACAGGTGGTTGCGGTCGAAGCCGAGGATGCAGCTGCCCACCGACCGGTCCGAGGCGATCAGCGGCAGGAACGCCCACGCGGACATCTCGTCGAGCGGGATGCCCGGATACGCCGCTGCCAGTTCCTCGGCCGATTCGAAGAAGATCGGCACGCCGCGGGTGAGCGCCTCGACACCGGGGAGCGAGGCGTCCAGCGGCACGCCCTCGAACGGGTCCAGGAAGTTCTCGGGGTAGCCGGTCTGCAGGGCCAGGAAGAAGCGTTTGTCCCGGACGATGTAGATCGCCAGCTCCCGGCCGCCGAAGGCGGGCAGGATCTGGTCGGCGACCACCTCGCACACCTCGCCGACCGACACCGCCTCGGTGAGCGCGCCCGCCATCTGGAGCACGTGGTAGATCGCCCCCAGCCGGGGCGGCTCGGTCTCGGGGCGGGAGGCATCGGCCTCGGTCGCCCGACCACCGGCGCCGGGTGGCGCGCCCACCGGGACCACCTTGCCGGTCAGCCCGTACGGGTCGGGGTAGAGCGAGAACGCCAGCCAGCGGTCGCGCGGGGTGTGGGCCAGGAAGGAGCCGGGCTGCTGGGAGAGCATCGCCGCCCGGTAGCGGTCCTCGTAGGACGGGTCGGCCAGCCAGGGCAGGGCCTCCCAGGGGGTCCGGCCCAGCAGGTCCTCCGGCCGGACACCGAGCAGGTCCGCCAGGTTGCGGCTGGCGTAGGTGATCCGGCCGCCCGGGTCGAGCGAGAAGACGCCGTCGCGCAGCCGCTCCACCGCCTCCGCGGCGGCTGCGCCGGCACCCAGGTCCAACACCGCGCCCACCAGGTGTCGCGACCGGTCGCCGGACACCTCGTCGGGAACCCGGCCCCACACCTCCAGCGGCCGGCCGGCGCCGTCGGAGCCGGCCACGTGGAGCCGCCAGGCCAGTACCCGGCCGGTCGCCACGGCCTGCCGCGCGGCGTCGCGGAACTCCTGCCCGCCGCCGGAGATCACCCGAGCCGCCAGGGTCGTCGCGCGTCGATCGAAGTCGGCCGGGTCGACGCCGAACAGCTCGCACAACTCCTCGTCCGCGTCGAAGTCGCCGGTGGCCACGTTCCAGTCGAACAGGCCCACCCGGATCAGCGGGAACGTGTTGGCGGGCAGCAGGGTCACCGTGGGTGGGCCGTCGTAGTCGACGGGCACACCGCGGGCGACCCGTGCGCCGAGCGCGTTGCCCAGGCGCTGGGCCGCGGTGCGCAGACTGCGCCGCCGCGAGGGGGGCAGGCCGCGTCCGGGGGAGGCGGGCCACATCACACACACCACGCCGAAGGTCTCGGTGCCCGCGCGGACCGGCGCCGAGGCGGACGCGTAGGCGTACGGCATGCCCAGGGCCAGCTGTGGAAAGCGCCGCATGGTGTCGCCGTCGTCGGCGAGGAAGACGATGCGGCCGGTGCGGTAGGCCTCGGGGGCGGGCAGTGCGCCGGTGACCGGGACCCGACTCCACGGCCCGAGCAGGGACAGGGCCAGTCCGGCGACCTTGGCCAGGACCAGCGAGCGCCGATCGGGTGAACGCAGGTAGACCACCCCGGCGTAGGCGCCGGTGCCCCGGACGGCGCTGTCCAGGCACGTGGAGCAGTCGGCCAGGACCGCCTCGCGTTCCTGGTCGAGGTCGGCCTCGCTGTGCACCGCACGAAGGGGACGGGGCCCGGCGCCGGGCCCCGGCACCGTGCCGGTCATGGGCGCCACCCACGTCCGGGCACCGGGCGTCTTCGTACCGTGCGGCGCGGCGGCCGCTCCGCTGCTTGCGCGCACATATGTCTCGGATTACGCCTGCCCGAACCCGATGTCAAACCGGCGTATTCACGAGCGGATCCGGCATATTGCCACACAGGCCGCCCGGGTGTCGCCGGGCCGGGCGTCCGGGCCGGGGCGGGACGACGGACGGTGTACGTGCTGCGACATACGGGTGAATCCGGGACGGGGTGGTGTGTGTCGTCGCGGTGGGGGCGGATGCGGAAGGCACCGTCGGAATGTCCCATCTTCAGGTGATGCGACCACTTTCATCCGTCCTCTTCGTGGAGCCCACAGTGATGCCTTCCCCGTGCCATAGTCCGTCCACCCGCACCCGGCGGCTGACCGTCGCGGCGATCGCGCTGGGTGCCGCCACGCTCGCCGGTACCGGCGCCGCACATGCGCTGCCGATGGCGCCGGGGGACAACGGCGACGTGAAGGTGCACATGAGCACCACGTCGCCGACGGACCAGCGCAACGAACCCAAGGTGTGCCTGTTCAACCTGGCGGCGTTCAACTTCGACACGCTCCAGTCGGTCACCTACACGATCGCCCCGCAGCCGGCGAACAGCGCGGGATCCGTGCTGGGCGGGACCATCACCCTTGCGGACGGCACCGGTCACACCCCGAACCTGTCGCTGCCCAACGGGCAGTACAAGCTGGTGTGGACCTTCGAGGGCGAGCAGGGGGCCGGCAAGCAGAAGGTCTTCAGGGTCGACTGCCCCGCCGGCACGACCACCGGTGGCGGCCGGCCCGCAGGTAGCGTCAACGCCGGTGGTGGTGGCGGCAGTTCGCAGGTCGACGCGGGTGAGGTGGCGGCCGGCGTACTGGTCGCGGGCGCAGCGCTCGGCGGCTTCGGCCTCTACCTCGCCCGTCGTCGCCGTGCCACGGGCGATGGGACGAACTGAGCCCGCGCCGGCGCAGCGCGCGCGTCGCTCCGGCCCGTTCGCGGCCGGGGCGACCGCGCTGGCGGTCGCCGTCGGACTGTGGCTGGTCCAGCACGGATCCGACGGCCCGGTCGAGCGGCCGCCGGCTCCCGTCGCGGACGCGGCCCGGGTGCCGGTCCAGGCCCGGACCCCGAACGACGCGCCGCACCGGGTGGACGCCGCGCCGCTGACGGCGTCGGCGCCGACCCGGATCAGGATCCCGGCGATCGGCGTCAACGCGCCGACGAGCGTGCTGGGCATCGGTCCGGACCGCCGGCTGGCCACCCCGCCGGTGGGCAACAAGAACCTGGTCGGCTGGTACGGCGACGGTGTCACCCCCGGCGCCCGCGGAAACGCGATCACCGTCGGCCACGCGGACACCCGCTCCGGCCCGGCCGTGTTCTTCAAGCTGGGCCTGCTCCGGGTGGGGGACCGGATCGAGGTGCAGCGGCGGGACCGCCGGACGGCGGTCTTCGCGATCGACGCGGTCCGGTCCTACCCGAAGGACGCCTTTCCCGACGACGTGGTCTACGGGCCGACCGAGGCCGCGGAGTTGCGGGTGATCACCTGCGGTGGTCGCTACGACAAACACACCGGATACGCCGCGAATGTCGTGGTCTTCGCGCATCTGACGGGCAGCCGGTAGGGCTGCTCGACCCGTCCGCGATGCCGACCCGCACCCGCCCTTCGCGCGGGGCGGGATCGGCGCGGGGGTGTCACCCGGTGGTCCCGGATCCGGCTCGTATCGGGTCCGGGCCACCCGGGTTGGGGCCACTCGGGGTCCGCGCCCATCGGGTTCGGATCACCCGGGGCCGGGTCATCCGGGGCCGGGGGCCGCCGGGGTCCGGATCACCGGTGTCCGGTCGGCATCGGGACAGGCGCCGGAGCCGGCGCGAAGCGCGGCGGAGCGAAAGCACGCGGGTCGGACCCGGGTGCGTCAGGCGTGCGCGCTGCGGAACCAGGCGACCGTGGCCGCGATCGCCTCGGCGTGCGCGGTCGGCGGGAGCGGGCCGAAGGTCTCGGTGAACCGGCCGGTGTCGACCACGAACGGGCGGTCGCGCTGGTACCAGGTCTCGCCCAGGGCGCGCACCGTCGGGTTCACCAGACCCAGTACCCGCTGCAGGGTGCGGCCCACCGCGGCCGACTTGTTCGGGCGGCCCAGTTCCGCGAAGAGCAGGTCGAGGAACTGTCGTCCGGTCACCGGCTCGGCGGCGGGAATGTGCCACGCGTGCCCGTCCGCGCGCGAGTCCTCGCCGAGCACCACCAGCCCCTTGGCGAAGTCGGGCAGGTAGCCGAACGAGTGCGGTTGGTCCAGCGGACCCACCCAGCGCGCGACCTTGCCCTGCACCGCGGCGCCGAACACGGTCTCGCCCACCACGCTGTTCACGCCTCGGGGGCCGTAGTAGTCGGATGCCCGGCCGATCGCCACCCGCAGTTCGCCGGCCTCGTGCGCGGCCGACAGCGACCGGGCCATCGCGGCCCGGACCCGGCCCTTGGGAAAGTCGGCCGCGTACGGCATGTCCTCGGTCATCGGCGCGCTCACCGGCCCGTACATGTACAGGTTGTCCGCGAACACCAGCTTGGCGCCGGCCGCGGCGGCGCCCGCGCGGATCGCGTCGGTCAGCGCCGGGAACTCGCTCGTCCACCGGGTGTAGGCCGGAGCCGCGCAGTGGTAGACCACGGCGGCGCCGGCACATGCCGCCGTGGCTCCCTCGGTCGTGGTGACGTCGCCGCGGCGGACCTCGACGCCCTCGGGCACCGTCAGGCCGCTGCTGCGGTTGACCGCGCGCACTCGCCGGCCGCGCGAGACGAGTTCGTCGACGACGGTTGCGCCGACCGCGCCGCCGGCGCCGAGAACCACGTGCAGATCGGACCCGGTGGACATGAGGACTCCCGAGGTGGTCCTCCCTGTGGCGCGTGGCCCGACCCGGGGAGGGTGATTTTTGATACGGCGTTATGAAACAGTGTCGCGATACTGTTGTCAACATGGGACGGCCACGCACGCGCGATTGGGACGAACTCCGCCGGGAGTTGCTGGAGGCCGCCGGGAGGCTGCTCGCGCAGGAGGGCCCGCAGGCGTTGAGCACCCGTCGGGTCGCCCACGAGGTGGGCACCTCGACGACCGCCGTGTACAACCTCTTCCAGGACAAGGCCGGGCTGCTGCGGGCGATGTTCCTGGACGGATTCGCGGCCCTGGAGCGGCGGTTCGCCGACGTGCCGGTCGACGGCGACCCGGAGACGGACCTGATCGCGCTGGGCTACGCCTACCGGGCCGCGGCGCGGGCCAACCCGCATCGCTACGACCTGATGTTCGGTCGGCCGATCGCCGACTTCCTTCCGAGCGACGCGGATCTGGCCCGGATCAAGGGCACGTTCGACACCCTGGTGCGGGCCGTCGACCGCTGCGTTGCAGCCGGCCGCTTCGCGCCGACCGACCCGCACGACACGGCCACCCACCTGAGTGCCCTGGTGCACGGGCTGGCCAGTCTGGAACTGCGCGGTGCGCTGGGCGAGGGGGAGATGGCGGACCACCGGTGGCGGGTCGCGCTGGAGGCGGCCTGTCGGGGCCACCGCGCGGTGACGTGGGCGGCAGTGCCGGGGTGACGACGGCCTGCGGGCGGGGGGGTCGGGGCGCGACCTCCTGCCGGAAGGGGCCCGGATGGGATGCCTCCGGCGGGACCCGTCACCGGTGGTCGAGGTCGAGGTCGGCGGCGCCCGGGTCGGTCCGAGCCCACCCGGGTCCGCCGGACCCGACCTACGCGTCGTCGAGGTCCGGGTAGTTCGGGAGTTGCCGGTCGCCGCCTCGGTCCGTCTTCGAGTGGCGGGCGACGAGATCGGGGACGCGCAGGAAGCAGGCCAGTGCGGCGGCGGAGTGGAAGGCGTCGATGGCCCACTTGTTCCTGGGCATGGCCAGGCGCAGGAGATGCGGCTTGACCGTGGCCTGGATCTCGTCGACGAAGGGCCGCAGTGTGGTGTCGTAGTTCGCCAGGGCCCGGGGCAGATCATGGGCGTGCCGGCTGATTTCGCCGGCCAGGACGTATGCGCCGACCAGGCCGCCGGAGACGCCCATGCCGCTGAAGGGGGAAGCGCAGTGTGCGGCGTCCCCGACCAGGACCACCCGCCCCTTCGACCAGGTGTCGGTGCGTACCTGCACCACCTCCTGGGAGTAGAAGTCGTCGGCCGTCTCCATGCCTTCGAGGAAGCGCTCGGTCTGCCATCCCGCATCGCGGAACCTGTCGGCCCAGAACGTCTTGCGGCGTTCGATCGACTCCCGGTGGACGGCTGAGGACTCCTTGGAGTCCTCCCGCAGGATGAAGTAGACCTGAGTCTCGGTCGGGTTGTGACTCCGGCGCATGATCATCCGGCCGGGGGCGTGGTAGGTGTCCCGGATGTCGGTGTCCGTCGCGATGCGTGGGACGAACCAGTAGGCCATGTGGATGCCCACCCGCCAGTAGGGGTCCGGAGCGCCGGGCGGCAGGATGGCCCGCCGCAGGCGCGATCCCTGCCCGTCCGCGCCGACCAGGAGATCGAACTCGCCCGAAGTGCCGTCCGAGAAGTGGGCGACCACTCGCTTCTCGTCCTGCTCGAATCGGTCCACGCTCACGCCGAAGACGTGGTTCACGTCCTCCTTCGTCGCATCGTGGAGGATGCGCACCAGGTCACCGCGCATGATCTCGTACTCGGAGGTCAGCGTCTGCCGGCCCCGGCCCGAGGTGTTGGCCATGATCGTCGCCCTCGCCTTGCCGCGAGCGTCCACCATGGCCACGCCCGCCTCGTCCACGCGCCTGCTCCCGACGACGTCGAGGAGTCCCATGCGCCGTATGGCGTCGATGCCCTGGCCTCGAAGATCGACCTGGGCGCCGGTGGCCCGCAGCGCCGGGAAACGTTCGACGACGGTCACCCGGTGACCGCCTCGGACGAGCCAGTAGGCCAGCGCCTCTCCCGCGATCCCGCCGCCGCAGATGAGGACCTTCAAGGAGGGAGTTCCGGCTCCGCGTGTCATGGCAGAACCCACTTTCTATCGGTGATAGGTGGATTTACAGCGTCCACCTATCACCGATAGGTTGTCAACATGAAGATGAACCGCGAGACCGTCGTCGGCGAGGCGCTCGACCTGCTCGACGAGGTCGGCCTGGATGCCGTCAGCACGCGACGGCTCGCGAAGCGACTGGGTGTCGAGCAGCCGTCGCTCTACTACCACTTCCGGAACAAGAAGGAGCTGCTCGGCGCCATGGCCGAGGCCGCCATGAGGCCCCATGCGACGGCTCCGCTACCGGAACCCGACGACGACTGGCGTGACTGGTTCGTCGAGAACACGCGAAGCCTGCGCCGCACCCTGCTGATGCGTCGCGACGGTGCCCGGCTGCACGCCGGAAGCAGCCCCGGGGGCACCGACCTCGACCGCATCGCCCACAAAATGGCCTTCCTGATCGCCTCCGGCGTGCCCGAGCGAGACGCCCGGATGGCGATGCTGGCCGCCGGCCGCTTCACGATCGGCTCCGTTCTGGAGGAGCAGGCGGACGCCGACCCCGGTGACGGCACGGAACAGCCCGCCGTGCCGCCGATCGAGCACGAGTCGGCGTTCGAGGAGGGACTGGCCCTCATCCTGGACGGCCTGGCGAACCGCCTGGGCGAAACCGGCCCCGCGACCCGTTGAGCCACCGGGGCCGGCCGGGCCCGTCGAAACGGCGGTGTGGCAGGCCGCCGGCCGACTGCCGCGGTCCGATCGCCGGCCGCCACGGGCCGAGGCGCCATACGCCGGCTCGGCTCGGCCCGCCCTGCTCCGGGCGGATCGGCCCGGCAACGGCAACCGGCTCGACCGCATGCCATCCACCGCGCAAGCCGCACCGGGCCCGGGCTGTGCGGAAATCCGCTCGCCGTTGTCGGTGGGCTTGCCTACGCTCGTGCCATACCACGCGACGACACCTCGGGGGAACCCTCATGAGCATGCCGAACTACACCCAGGACCCACTGGTTCGCCTCGACCGGCACCGGATCGAGTTCACCACCTACCCCGGCGACCACGCCGCACTCGGCTTCGTCGCCACCCGTGCGACCTGCTCGTGCGGCACCTGGGCCTCGAACCGACCCTGGGAGCGCAGCGATCACCTGCGCGCCTTCGGTCGGCACATGAGCGACGTCCAGGTCATCGCGCACACCGTGCCCGGTGCCTACGCGCAACTCGCGGTGGTCCCGTTGCGCTGCGTCGACGCCGAGCACGCCGCGGCCGTGGTCCGCGACTGGCCCGAGGCGCAAGACGCCGAACACGGCCTGTTCAGGCGCGAGGAGACCGTGTTCATCGCCTACCGGGACGGCGAATTCCCGTGCTCCGTCGCGGTCTGGGCACACCTTCAGGGCCACGTGAGCGACGTATACGCCGGTCGCCTGTTGCGGGACGTGGCCTGACCGCGGCCGTCGATGCGCAACAACCGGCCGGGTGAAACCATGTCTTGACGCCCGCCCGGCAGCCGGGCACCGCCGTCACCTCCTTCGTACCCGCGTGAAATCCGGCCCCACGAAGGAGAAACCCCCTGTGAGCACCCCGATTTCCGTCGACGTCCCCACCACGTTCGTCGAGTCCTACGGCCGCCAGGGCGCCTCCGCCCGCGCCTGGCTCGACGCGCTGCCGGGACTGGCCGCGGACCTGCTGGACCGCTGGACCCTGTGCCCGGACGGCCCCACCGCGCACGGCATGGCCGCGCTCGTGCTGCCGGTGATCCGCGCGGACGGCACCCCCGCCGCGCTGAGGCTTCGGCAACCCACCGAGGACGACGCCGGCGTCGCCCTGGGCCTGCGCACCTGGAACGGCGACGGTGTCGTGCACCTGCTCGACCACGACCCGGACTCCGGCGCGATGTTGCTGGAACGGCTGGACGCGAGCCGCACCCTGTCCGCGGTGCCCGACGACGACGTCGCCATGCGCACGCTCGCCGAGTTGGCGGCGCGCCTGGTCGCGGTCCCGGCGCCGCCGGGGCTGCGGCACCTGGCGCAGATCGCCGCCGACATGCTCGACCGGGCGCCGCACGCGGTGCCGGCTCTGCGCGACCCCGCCGAACGGCGCCTGGTGCGCACCTGCGCGAGCGCCGTCGCCGAGTTGATCGACGAACCCGGTGACCGACTGCTGCACTGGGACCTGCACTACGACAACGTGTTGGCCGCCGACCGCGAGCCGTGGCTGGTCATCGACCCCGAACCACTCGCCGGCGACCCGGGGTTCGAGCTGTGGCCGGCGCTGGACAGTCGGTGGGAGGCCGTCGTGGCCACGGGCGACGCGACCCGCACGCTGCTCCGCCGCTTCGACCTGCTGACCGAGGTGCTGGATCTGGACCGGCGGCGGGCGGCCGGATGGACGCTCGCTCGGGTGTTGCAGAACGCGTTGTGGGACATCGAGGACGGTCGAAGCACACTGGAACCCGCACAGGTCACCCTCGCCGAGGCGCTGCTCGGGCGGTAGTACGCGACGGCGCGCCCGACCGCGGCCCGCCGGACCGCCGGCGCGAGCCGATCCGCCGGGCGGGGACGGTGGGCGACGGGCCGTGGTGGTGCGCCGGAGACGGGGACGGAGATGGTGGGGTCGGGCAAGTGCCCGGTGGACGCGGTCGGTTCCCGTGGTCGGTCGAGGCCGGCCGGAACGGGCCGTCCGGGGCCGCCCATTGGAGCAGCCCGCGCTACGAATCCGACGACGAGCCGTGCCCGGCGACCGCGGCCCGCCCGGTCAGCGGAAGGCCGCGACGTGGCGGGCGGCCCAGTCGGCGAAGGTGCGGGCCGGGCGGCCGAGGATCCGTTCCACGTCCGAGCCGACGGCCTGCTCCGCGGGAGTGGGCGTGCCGAGGATGGCGAGCGTGGCGTCGGCCACGGGCTCGGGCATGACGTGCAGGAGGCCGGCGCGGGCCTCGTCCCGGGTCTGCTCGACGAAGCGGACGGGCTCGCCGAGCGCACCGGCCAGCACCTCGGCACGCTCGCGCGGTGACAGGGCTCGGGGACCGGTGAGTTCGTAGGTGCGCCCGTGGTGACCCTCCTCGGTCAGGACGGCCACCGCCACGTCGGCGATGTCGGCCGGGTCGATCGGGGGCAATGCCACGTCGGCGAACGGGGCGGCGACCTCGCGCCGGGTCCGGACGCCCTCGATCCACTGGAAGGTGTTGGTGGCGAAGCCGCCGGGGCGCAGCACGGTCCAGGCCATGCCGGACTCCTTGACGGCCCGCTCGAAGGCGACCGGATGTCCGTAGGCCTCCGGTCGGGTGCCCGCGCCCTGCGAGGACAGCAGCACGACGTGCCGCACACCCGCCGCCGCAGCCACCTGGAGGACACCCTGCGGGTCGTCGCCGGCCACGAGCAGGAACAGCGCCTGCGCGCCGACGAGCGCCTCGGTCAGGCTCGCCGGGTCGGCGAGATCGGCGACGTGGTGCCGGACGCCGGCGGGCGGCTCGCTGGTGGGGGCGTTGCGGGAGACGGCGACGACCTGCCGGCCGGCGGCGGCGAGCTGCTCGGTGACGGCGCGTCCGACGTTTCCGGTGGCGCCGGTGATGACGATCATGAGGTTCCCCTTGTGTTCGTGTGCGGGTGTTCCGTGCGGGTGTTCGCGGGCGGGTGTTCGTGTGCGCGTGCCGCGGAGTGCCTGGTGAGTGAGTTAGTTGACTAACTAAGAAGGACGCTAGCAAGCGGGAGGGCCGCTGTCTATATTTGTTAGTGAGATGACTGACTCAGTGCAGAAGAAGAAGAGCCGGCGCGGAGCCGAGTCCGGACCCGGCAAGCGGGAGCGGCTGGTCACGGCGACCGCGCGCGTGCTGCATCGGCAGGGCGTGGAGCGGACCACCCTGGCGGACATCGCGACCGAGGCCGACGTGCCGGTGGGCAACGTCTACTACTACTTCCGGACCAAGGACCAACTCGTCGAGGCCGCCATCGGCGACCACGAACGGCAACTCCGCGAGCTGATCGCGGCTTTGGCCGAACTGCCCACCCCCCGCGAGCGGTTGCGGGCGCTGGTCGGCGGCTGGGTGGAGCAGCGCGAACTGGCGGTGCGGTATGGCTGCCCGTTCGGCACGCTGGTCTCCGAACTCGACAAGCGCGAGGACGACCTGGACCGCCGCGCCGCCGAGGTGATGCGCCGGCTCCTGGCCTGGGCCGAGGAACAGTTCCGGGCGATGGGCCACGACGCGGACGCGCGCGAGCTCGCGCTCTCCCTGATCGGCGCCTACCAGGGCATGTCCCTGCTCACCAACACCCTTCGGGACCCGGAGATCATGGTCGGCCAGGGCCGGCGCCTCACCGCGTGGATCGACTCCCTGGCCGGCTGAGCGGCCCGGTCGATCCCGCACCCGAGCGGCCCGGTTTCGATCCGGTGAACCCGCCGCCCGGCGGAGGCGGGGCGTCGGCGGCCGGGGGAGGCTGTCGGGGACGACGACGGTGTCGGTCGAGCCCGGCTCGACCGGGCTCGACCTGGGTCCGTCCGGATCGGGTCGAAAAAGTTTTTGCGGGCCTGTCGATCCGGCCGCTGCTCGTTCGTCGTCATGGTGTACGGCAACCCGCCGGACGCGGAAACGACAGGACAGAGCAGGAGTCGGACCATGAAGTACATGTTGTTGATCCACAGCGGCGCGATCGACGCGGACGGCGGAGCCGCCGAGTGCACCGTCGAGGACTGGATGGCGTACGACAAGGAGGTCAAGGACGCGGGGATCTTCGTGTCCGGCGAGTCGCTCGCGGACCTGATCACGGCGACCACCGTCCGGGTCGATCCCACCGGTGATCGGACCGTGACGGACGGGCCGTTCGCCGAGACCCGCGAGGTGCTCGGCGGCTTCTACGTGATCGACGTGCCGGACCTCGACGTCGCGCTCGACTGGGCCGCGCGTTGCCCCGGTGCGCGCGGCACCGGCGCGGTCGTGGTGCGGCCGATCGCCGACTTCGCGGGCTGACGGGCATGGACGAGCGAGCCGCCGGTTCCGAGGCGCCCCCGGGAGTACCCGGCGACGGGCCCGCCGAGGGGGGCCGGGGTGCGTCGGTGGATGCGTCCGTCGAGTCGGTGTTCCGGGAGGAACGGGGTCGGCTGCTCGCATCCCTCGCCCGCCGCTTCGGGGACCTGGACCTGGCCGAGGAGGTCGCGTCCGAGGCGATCGAGGCGGCGCTGGTGCACTGGCCCGTCGACGGCGTGCCGGACCGGCCGGGAGCCTGGCTGCTGACCACGGCGCGGCGCCGGGCGGTCGACCGGTTGCGTCGGGACCGCACGTACGCCGCCCGGCTGGCGGTATTGCAGGTGGAGGCGGATCGGGCCGATCCCGCGCCGCCGGCGGATGCCGGCGACGACCTGCCCGACGAGCGACTCCAGCTGTTCTTCACGTGCGCCCACCCCGCCCTGCCCGCCGAGGACCGCGGCGCGCTGACGCTGCGCTGCCTCGCCGGGCTGACCACGCCCGAGGTGGCCCGGGCGTACCTGGTGCCGACCGCGACGATGGCCCAGCGGATCGTCCGGGCGAAGAAGAAGATCCGCGAGGCGCGCATCCCGTTCCGGGTGCCCGGTGCGGACGAGCTGCCGGAGCGCGTGCCGGGTGTGCTCCAGGTGATCTACTCGATCTTCACCGAGGGCTACACGGCCAGCTCCGGCCCGCACTTGCAGCGGCTCGACCTCGCGGAGGAGGCGATCCGGCTGGCGCGGATCCTGCGCCGGTTGTTGCCCGCCGAGCGTGAACTCGCCGGGCTGCTCGCGCTGATGCTGCTGATCCACGCGCGGCGCGCGGCCCGGACCGATCCCGACGGCGGCATCGTGCTGCTCGACGACCAGGACCGGGGTCGATGGGACCGGGCGATGATCGAGGAGGGTCGGGGCCTGGTGGTCGCCGCGCTGAGCGGCGGCCCGCCCGGGCGGTACGGCGTGCAGGCCGCGATCGCCGCGCTGCACGACGAGGCCGCGAACGTGGCGACCACCGACTGGCCGCAGGTGGTGGCCTTGTACGACGTCCTGCTCGTTCTCACCCCGTCGCCGATCGTCGCGCTCAACCGGGCCGCGGCGGTGGCGATGCGGGACGGCGCGGAGGCGGGCCTGGCGTTGCTGGACGAGCTGGCGGACGAACCGAGGCTGCGCGGCTACCACCCCTTCGCGACCGCCCGGGCGGATCTGCTGGGCCGCCTCGGTCGCCGCGCCGAGGCGGCGGCGGCCTACCGCGAGGCGCTGGGCCTGGCCGGTACCGAACCCGAACGGGCACACCTGCGACGCAGGTTGCGGGCGCTCGGGGAGCCCGGAGAGGCCGCGGCGCCCGAGGGCTCCGAGGCGGATGCGACCGACGACGAGTGACGGCCGCATGGCCGACCCGAGCACAACATCTGCGACCCGAGGAGAACCGGACATGGACCGCAACCAGATCCTTGCATGGGTACAAGCGGAACGACTGAGCCTCGCCGATCTCTTCGACGACCTCGACGAGCGGGAGTGGGCAGCCGCCTCGCTCTGTGCGGGATGGACGGTGCGCGAGGTGGCCGCCCACCTGACCACGTCGACGCGTACGACGCTGCTGGACATGATCAAGGGCGCGATTCGGGCCCGGGGCGACTTCGACCGGATGGTCGCCGACGAGGCCCGGGAGTTGGCCGTCCGGTTCACCCCGGCGGAACTGGTCGCGCAGATCCGGGAGACCGCGGGTTCGGCGCGTCGGGCGCCGATGGCCGCTCCGCTGGATCCGCTGGCCGACGCGCTCGTGCACGGACAGGACGTCGCCAGGCCGCTCGGACGCGTGCGCACGATGCCCACCGAGCCGGCGCTCGCGGCGCTCGGCCATGTGTTGACCAGCCCGTTCTACGGTGCGCGCAAACGCTTCCGGGGCACGCGCGTGGTGGCCACCGACGCGCAGTGGTCGGCGGGCAAGGGTCCCGACGAGATTCGTGGCCCCGCCGCCGACCTGCTCCTCCTGGCCACGGGCCGCCCGGCCGGCCTCGACACCCTCTCCGGGCCGGGGTTGCAGCGGGTCGCGGCGACGCTGTAGGGCGAGCTTGTGCGGGCGAAGTCGCGCGGGCCGCGCGGTGAGGGGGTGCGCGCCGGCCCGGGAAACGGACGAGTCGGGCGAGCGGCCGGGGACCGGCGGGTGGGGCTATTCGTCGGCGTCGCCGAGGAATTCCATGCCGTCCAGGACGGTCACCACGACGACGACCATGACCCCGCGCAGCACGCCGTACTCGATCAGCAGCGCCGGGGCGACCATCGCCTGCCGGGTGTCGTCGTCGGGGCCGATCGGGGCGGACGCCTTGGTGTAGGGATTGCGGGCGAGGACCCGGAGTGCCTTGGTGAGCTGCTCGCGGCGCTCGGGCGGAAGCGAGTCGCGAACGGTGGCCGCCGTTTCGGTGTACTCCACGCGGTACGGGCCGCTCGGATGCGCCTTCACGGTGCCCTCCTTCCCCTGCCGTTCCGGTCTGTGCCGTTTCGGTCCGTGGCGTTCCGGTCCTGAGGGGACGGTAGCCGGTGCTCGACGCGGTGACCAGATCGGGGGCGGATCGACGGCTCCGGGGATGCGGTCGCCGGCCGTCGATTGTCAAGCATCGGCGCGTGGGCGTCGGGTGGGGCTCGGGTCGTGCGGGTCCGGCCATTCCGGCCATTCCGGCCATTCCGGCCATCGGGGCCTTTCCGGGGGGAGATGTGCGGTTGGCGGGCGCGGCCTCTGGTCAAGATACCGACCAGTCGGTACCTTCACGAGGCGTGGGCGTCGCGACCCACTCACTCTCACAGCAGGGATTCCGTCATGCCCGAAGCAGTCATCGTCTCGACCGCCCGTTCGCCGATCGGCCGCGCGCTCAAGGGTTCGTTGAAGGACGTCCGGCCCGACGACCTGGCCGCGCTGATGGTTCGGGCCGCGTTGGACAAGGTCCCGGGCCTGGACCCGCACGACATCGACGACCTGATGCTCGGCTGCGGCGGTCCCGGCGGTGAGCAGGGCTTCAACATGGGCCGCAACGTCGCGGTCATGCTGGGCATGGACCACCTGCCCGGGACCACCATCACCCGCTACTGCTCGTCGTCGTTGCAGACCACCCGGATGGCGATGCACGCGATCAGGGCGGGCGAGGGCGACGTGTTCGTCTCGGCCGGCGTCGAGTCGGTGTCCAGGGCCGCACTCAAGGGCAGCAGCGACTCGCTCCCCGACACCCGCAACCCCCTCTTCGCACCGGCCGAACTGCGCTCGGCCGAGCGGTCCGGCGCCGGGACCGCGCCCTGGACCGATCCGCGCGAGGAGGGTGTACTCCCGGACGTCTACATCGCGATGGGCCAGACCGCCGAGAACCTCGCGCGGTACAAGGGCATTTCCCGGGCCGAACAGGACGAGTTCGCGGTCCGCTCGCAGAACCTGGCGGAACGGGCGATCGCGGACGGCTTCTGGGCCGAGGACATCACGCCGGTCACGCTCGCGGACGGCACCGTGGTGAGCAAGGACGACGGTCCGCGTGCGGGCACCACGCTGGAGGGCATCTCCGGGCTCAAGCCGGTCTTCCGTCCGGACGGCACGGTGACGGCGGGCAACGCGTGCCCGCTCAACGACGGCGCCGCCGCGGTCATCGTGATGTCGGACACCAAGGCGCGCGAGCTGGGCCTGACCCCGCTCGCCCGGGTGGTCTCCACCGGGGTGACCGGGCTGTCGCCGGAGATCATGGGTTACGGCCCGGTCGAGGCGTCCCGGCAGGCGCTGCGCAACGCCGGTCTCACCGTCGCCGACATCGACCTGGTGGAGATCAACGAGGCGTTCGCCGCGCAGGTGATCCCGTCGTACCGGGACTTGGGCTTCGACCTGGACAAGGTCAACGTCAACGGCGGCGCGATCGCGATCGGCCACCCGTTCGGGATGACCGGCGCGCGGATCACCAGCACGCTGATCAACTCCCTGCGGTGGCACGACAAGCAGTGGGGCCTGGAGACCATGTGCGTCGGCGGCGGCATGGGCATGGCCATGGTCCTCGAACGCCTGAGCTGACCCGACCACCGGTCCGATCCAGGCTTCAGTGGTGATTCGGGTCGGCGGTGTCGTGCGGGCCGGAGCGGCGGGGGCGGTACTGCTGGGCACCCTTGCGGTCGCGGACGGCGATTCCCAGGGTGCGCAGTCCGTCCAGCGCGTGCTCGGCCGCCCCGGCCTGCTTGTCGGTCAGGGCCCGCTTGCGGGCGCGGAGCAGGGCATGGGCGGCCTCGTTGAGGTCGGGGGTGCCGTCCACCCAGGTGGTGAACTCCGCCTCGCGCGGGTCGGTGATGCCGCGCCACGGATAGTCGAACCGGGCGAAGGCGTCGTGCAGGTGGCCGGTGGGCAGGTCGGTCGCCTGGACCCGGGCGAGTTCGGTCTCGCTCGGGTCCAGGGCGACCAGGTCCCGGCCGTCGGTGAAGACGGCGTGGATCCGCTCGCGAAGTATGTGCAGTCCGGAGCCGTCCCGATGGATCGCGACGTGGTCCTCGGCCACGGTCACCACCGGGCTCTCCCGGCGAGCGGCCGCGGCCATCCAGGCCCCGAGGCCCGCGCCGAGCACGGACAGGGTCGGTACGGCCCAGTGCGTGGGCAGCCGTGCGGCCGGCCGCAGCGGGCCGGGTGCGGAGCCGACCAGGTCGATCAGCCAGTCCACGAACGGCGCGACCGCGAACCCGGCGCCGAAGCCGAGCAGTGTGCTGCCGACACCGATCAGCCAGAGCCACACCGACGGCATCCGCACCGTGACGGCCTGCTCATCGGGCTTCGTGTGGCCCATGCCTTCTCCTTGTCCTGCTCGGCTTTGCTTCGTTCGGTGCTGTCTCGTCCGGGCCTGTCTCGGCCGGTTTCGCCCTGTCCGGTCCTGCCTCGTCCTGCCCTGGTTCGGGCGCGGGCGCCAGGTAGCGCGCGACGGTGCGGCGTAGTGCGGGCGTGGCATCCCGGTCGGGAGCGGCGCCCAGGTACACGGCGTCGACCACGGTCTGGATCCACCCGGCTGCCTCGTTCGGGTCCAGTGCCGTGTCGATCGTGCCGTCGGCGATGCCGCGGGCGATCAGGCGGGCCAAGCCGTCCCGGACGACCGCCTCGGTCCGGGTGACGACCTCGACCAGTTCCGGATCCCGGCCGACCTGGCGCAGCAGCTCCACGAGCAGGCCGGCGGCGCTCGGGTCGCGGGCGTCGGCGGCGAGTTCGGTGACGAGTTCGACGATCGCCTCGGCCGGGTGTTCGGCATCGGCGAACCGGGCGATGCGTTCGTGGGACAGCGGTAGGTCCCGTGCGAACACGGCGCGGAACACCGCCCGCTTGTCCGGGAAGTAGTAGAAGACGCTCGCCGCACTGAGACCGGCCGCACGAGCGATGTCGGCGACGGTCGTCGGCTCGAACCCCTGTTCCGCGAAGAGCCTGGCGGCGGCGAGCGTGATCGCTTCGCGGCGCTGGGCGGTGCGGCCGGGGTCCACGGTGCGGGGCACTGTGTTGCCCTTCGATTCGATGACTGATCGGTCAATCGAAGAATAGCAGGCGGGCTCTCTTCGGGGGTGTGCGGCGGGCGGACAGGGATCGGGGCGGTCGGGCTCAGGGGGTGGGCGGGCCGCAAGCAGTCCGGGTATCGGGCAGGGCGGCTTCGGTGGCGGTGGGGGTCGTGGTTTCGGTCCCCGTCCCGGTCGTGGCCTCCGTCGCCGTCTCGTTCTCGGTCTCGGCCTCGGCCTCCGACTCGATCTGCGCCCGGGGCATCGCCGGTGTTTCCGTTTCCGTCGCCGCCTCGCTCTCCGTTTCCGTCCCGGCGAGATAGTCCTCGTAGACGCCCACCTTGTAACCGATCAGGTCGAGGCACTTGTGCAGCTGGTCGATCTGGGCGGCTATCCGGGACTGGTGTTCGCGGAGGATGGCCAGTCGGGCGCGTTCGGTGCCCTCCCCGGCGCGGGCCAGTTCGGTGTAGTGGCGGATGGCGGGGATGGGCATGCCGGAGCCGCGCAGGATCATGCACATGTTCAGCCAGGCGATGTCGTGTTCGGCGTACACGCGTCGGCCGGCCGGGTTGCGGCGGACCGGATTGGCCAGGATGCCCTCGCGCTCGTAGAAGCGCAGGGTGTCGATGCTCAGGCCGGTGCGGGTGGCGACCTGGCCGATGGTCAGGTCCTCGGGGGTGTCGGTCACGGGTCTCAGGATGGGACTTGACCTGGAGTCGAGTCCAGCTCGTAGATTTCCGGTCGGGAACGCGTCCGCGTCCGGGAGCCCGGGCGCACCCACGGCGATTGCCCGCCCCCCATCCGGACGGCCCGTGCCCGGCGCGGTGGGGCGGCCGCGGGATCGCCCACCCGGCGGGCCGCCCGGTCGCCGGCCCGTGGGAACACGCACGCACGTACACAAGGAGCACGATCATGCGCTACCGCACTCTCGGCCGCACCGGTATTCAGGTCAGCGTGCAGGCCCTCGGCACGATGATGTTCGGGATGGTGGGCAATCCCGACCACGACGACTGTGCCCGAATCGTGCACGCCGCGTTGGACCACGGGATCAACTTCGTCGACACGGCCGACATGTACTCGGCCGGCGAATCCGAGGAGATCGTCGGCAAGGCCCTGGAAGGACGGCGCGACGACGTGGTCCTGGCGACCAAGGTGCACTTCCCGATGGGCGAAGGCATCAACCGGGCCGGTAACTCGCGGCGTTGGATCACCACGGCGGTCGAGGACAGCCTGCGGCGGTTGCGGACCGACTGGATCGACCTGTACCAGATCCATCGTCCGGACGAGTCGACCGACGTCGAGGAGACCCTCTCGGTCCTGACCGACCTGGTGCGGCAGGGCAAGATCCGCGCGTTCGGTTGCTCGACGTTCCCGGCCGAGGACGTGGTCGAGGCCCATCACGTGGCCGAGCGTCGTGGGCTCCAGCGGTTCCGGACCGAGCAGCCGCCCTACTCGATCCTGGCCCGGGGCATCGAGGGCTCGTTGTTGCCGGTGTGCGAGCGCCTGGGCATGGGTGTGCTGACCTGGAGTCCGCTGGCGTCCGGGTTCCTCACCGGCAAATACCGCAAGGGCGGCCCGATCGATCTGACGTCCGGTCGAGCCGGGCTCAACCCGGGGCGCTTCGACCCGGCACTGCCCGTGAACGCGGCCAAGCTCGACATCGTCGAGCAACTGCTCGAACTGGCCGAGGAGATCGGCTGCACGCTGCCCGAACTCGCGGTCGCCTTCCCGACGGCGCACCCGGCGGTCACCTCGGTCATCATCGGGCCGCGCACCATGGAACAGCTCGAAGGGTTGGTCAAGGGCGCGACTCTCACCCTGGACGACGCGACGCTCGATCGCATCGACGCGATCGTTGCGCCGGGTACGAACGTGTACCACCCGGACGGCGCGTGGACCCACCCGGCACTGGCCCGAAGCGCCCTGCGCCGACGCCCCCTCACCGACCGCGCGGCCGGCTGACCGACCGGCGCGCCGCACGGCTTCGACGACTTGTACCCGCAGTACCCCGGCCGACAAGGCACGCCGTGATCCCGGTCCCACGGACAGGCGTCCCGTTCGACGGACCGGGAGCGGGGTGGCGTGGGGCGGGGGCTTGGGGTTTGGGGGAACTTTGTTCGGGGGTTGGCCGACTGTGTGTGTGGGTTCGCGTTTGCGGGTCGACTGTCGGTACTTCCGGGGAGCGAAACAGTGCGGGGCAGCAAGGTGTGTGGCGTGGCCGCCGTGGTGGTTTTGTTCGCGACGGCGTGTGGGGGCGATTCGAAGGACGCGGACGGTGCGGCTTCCGGCCCGACCGTGGCGGCGACGAGGCCGGGTGCCGGTGGGGCGTCCGGTTTCCCGGTGAAGGTGGCGGACTGCGCCGGTGTCGAGACGACGTTTGCCGAGGCGCCGAGGAAGGTGGTCACCAGCAACGCCTCCAGCCTGGAGATGTTGTTCTGGCTCGGCGCCGGGGACCGGGTGATCGGAACCGGCTTCCCGCCCGGCAAGGGCACCATGCCGGCGCAGTTCTCGGCCCAGGCGGGCAAGGTCCGGGTGCTCGGCGACATGGTGATTCCCAAGGAGCAGTTGCTCGGTTCGGGCGCCGATCTCTACATCGACACCTTCGCCGACATGGGCGGCATGGGAGCAATGGGCGCGGGGCCCTCGCCGAAGGAGTTCGCGGCGGCCGGCATCAAGCACATCCATCTCAAGTCCACCGCCTGTGCGAGCAAACGCCAGGGCCCGCAACAGGACTTGGCCGCGGTCGAGGCCGACATCCGGGAACTGGGCGCGGTGACCGGGACATCCGCCAGGGCCGAAGAACTCGTCGCGGGCATGGAGCAGACCCTGGGCACGGTGCGCGCCGCGCTCGCGGGCGTGCCGCAGGACCGGCGGCCGACCTACTTCTTCTTCGATTTCGACGCCGGTACCAAGCAACCGATCGCGGTATGCGGCAAGCAGGTTGCCAACGCGGTGATCACCCAGGCCGGAGCGCGCAACGTGTTCGCCGATTGCGCCGGCGACTTCAAGCCCGTCTCGTGGGAGGACGTGGTGGCGAAGAACCCGGACTGGATCCAGTTGGGTGTACGGAACAAGGGCAGTGCCGAGGACAACGCGAAGGCGTTCGACGAGGCCGAACGCTTTCTGCGCACGTTCGATGCGACCAAGGGCCTGAATGCGGTGCGGGACGGGAAGTTCGTCCGGATCGGCTCCGAGAGCACCACGATCGCCGGGGTCCGCAACGCCGACACGGTCAGGCGGATCGCGAGCACGATCCACCCGGGACTGGTCCAACCCGCGCCGGCCGCAGGGTAGGGCCGATGGTTTCGGTATTCGAGCGCAGGACCCGACGCCGAACCGAGGCGGTGCCCGCGCCCGCCGCCCCGGTCGACGACGACCGGGCCCGCCCGGCGCGCACCGCGTGGGTGGTCGGGGTCCTGGCCGTGCTCCTGGTCGTCGCGTTGACCTCGGCCGTGTCGCTGGGATCGGTGGACATTCCGATCGGCGAAGTGTGGTCGGTGGTGGGGCGACGGTTGACCGGCGAGGCGCCCGAGCCCGGCACCCGTGACCTGATCGTGTGGCAACTGAGACTGCCGCGAGCCCTGTTGGCGGCGGTGGTCGGCGCCGGATTGGGACTGGTGGGCACCGCCGTCCAGGCACTGGTGCGCAATCCGCTCGCCGATCCGTACCTGCTGGGCATCTCCTCCGGCGCCTCGCTCGGCGCGGTCGCGGTGATCGTGCTCGGCGCGGGCACCGGAGGGGTGCTCGGCTACGGGCTGTCCGCCTCGGCGTTCGCCGGCGCGCTGGCGGCCTTCGCGCTGGTGTGGGCGCTGGCTCGGCGCGGCGGCGGATTCTCCCCGCTGCGCCTGGTGCTGGCCGGGATCGGGGTGGGCCAGTTCCTGTCCGGATTCACCAGCTTCCTGGTCCTGCAGGCCGGCGACGAGCAGCAGACGCGGGGCGTGCTGTTCTGGCTGATGGGCAGCCTCAGCGGGGCGCAGTGGGAGCAACTGGCGCTGCCCGCAGCCGCGGTGGCGCTCGGTCTGCTCGGTTTGCAGGCCCGGGCCCGGGCGCTGAACGCGCTGTCGATGGGCGACGAGACGGCGGCCGGGCTGGGCGTGGACGTCGCCCGGCTGCGGCGTGAACTGTTCGCGGTGACCAGCGTGCTGACCGGTGTGCTGGTCGCCGTCTCGGGGGCGATCGGCTTCGTCGGACTGATGGTTCCGCACGTGTGCCGGTTGCTGATCGGCGGCGATCACCGCCGACTGCTGCCCGTCTCCGCGCTGTTCGGCGCGGTGTTGCTGGTGGTGGTGGACACGTTGGCCCGTACGGCGGTGAGTACCCAGGAGTTGCCGATCGGTGTGGTCACCGCCGTGATCGGTGCACCGGTACTGCTGCTCCTGCTCGACCGACGGCTGGAGACGCGATGACGGGCGGCGGCGTGCGGGACAGCGCGGGCGAACGAGCGGGTGGCGGAGCGGACAGCGGAACCGGCGGCGGAGCGGGCGTGGGGTTCGGCACGGCACGGACGCGGATCACCGTGGAGGATCTGCACGTCACCCTCTCCGGGCGGGACATCCTGACCGGAGTCGGGCTGATCGCGGCCGGCGGCGAGATCACCGGCCTGGTCGGCCCCAACGGCAGCGGCAAGTCCACCCTGTTGCGCACGGTGTATCGGCACCTGAAGCCGCAGGCCGGCCGGGTTCTGCTCGGCGACCGGGATCTGCGGGCGATGGCCCCGGCGACGGCGGCCCGGCATGTGGCGGCGCTGCCGCAGGAGCGGGAGAACGACTTCGACTTCACCGTGCGTGAGGTGGTCGCGATGGGTCGTACGCCGTATCAGAAGGCGTTCGCGGGCGACAGCGCCGCCGACCGGGCGGCGGTGCTGATCGCCTTGGTGCAGGCCGGCGTGGAGGCGCATCAGGGTCGACGGTTCTCCACGCTGTCCGGTGGTGAGCGGCAACGGGTTCTGCTGGCAAGGGCGTTGGCACAGGAGCCGGACGTGCTGGTCCTGGACGAGCCGACCAACCATCTCGACGTGCGGCATCAGGTCGAGCTCCTGGCGCTGCTGCGCGCCCAGGATCGGACCACGCTGATCGCGCTGCACGACCTCAACGCGGCGGCCTCGGTGTGCGATCGGCTGCACGTGCTGCACGACGGTGCGTTGCGGGCGTCCGGCACGCCGCGCGAGGTGCTCACCCCGGAACTGCTCGCCGAGGTGTTCGGCATCCGCGCTGTCGTCCTGGACCATCCGCTGACCGGCGACCCGCTGATCGCGGTCGACCATCGAACGCCGGCTCCGCCGCCGCCCGCCCCGCGGCCGGTGGGTCCGGGCGGGGGAGCGGGCGGGGCCGTGGGCGAAGTGGATCACGATGAGGCCGGGGACGGCTCGGGGGCGGTGGTGACGCGGGGCCGATGGTGACGCGGGCCGATGGTGACGCGCGGCGGTGGTCGCCGGGCACGGGCATCGTCGGTGCCGACCCCGGGCCCGGTCGGGATGTCCACGTCGCCCGGGTGCGGACGGAGCCTCGGACGCCCCCGGTCGTGGATCAGGTGGGCTCCGCCGGGGTCGGGACGATGTCGAGGTGCGTCGGGCCGTTGACCATCAACGAGGGGATCGGCGGCGGGGGTTGGTCGGGGTGTGCGAGAGCGACCCGGGGGAGGCGGTCGAACAGGGTGGTCACCGCGATGCGGGTCTCCAACCGGGCCAGATGTGCGCCGAGGCAGAAGTGCGGGCCGTATCCGAAGGCGAGGTGCGCCTTGTCGGTGCGCGTGGGGTCGAACGTGTCGGGTGCGTCCGGGTGCACCGCTGGGTCCCGGCCGGCGGCGGCGAAGGCGATGACGATCGCATCACCTCGACGGATCGACACGCCCTCGCCCAACTCGATGTCCTCGATCGCATAGCGCAACGGCATGTACATCACCGGGCCTTCGTGCCGCAGCGTCTCCTCGATCACGTCGGTCCAATCGATGCCCCCCGCCCGGAGCCGAGCCGACTGCTCGGGGTGGCTGAGCAATTCGGACAGGACGCTGGTGATCAGATTGACCGAGGTCTCGTAGCCGGCGCCGAGCATCAGGAAGAGCGAGTCGAGGAGTTGCTGCTCCGAGGATTCCTCCTGGTCGGCCGCGGCCGGGATCAGCAGGTCACTGGTCGGGTCGGCACCCGGGTGTTCCCGCTTGTGTTCCAGCAACTCGACCAGTCTGCACTGGAGTTCGACCTGCCGCAGGACCGCCTCGGTGGCATCGATGGTGGTGTCCAGGATCGCGTCGATCGCGGTGCCCAGCCCGGTGCGCAGGTGGTCCGGTACGCCGAGCAGGTCGCAGATGACGGTCATGGTCAGCGGCAACGACAGGGCTCGGCGCACGTCGACGCTTTCGCCCGGCGGTACGGCCGCCAGCGCGTCGACCAGACGATCCGCCGTTGCCTGGACGCGCGGCCGCATCGCCTCGACCCGGCGGGGCGCGAAGGACGGCGCGAGCCGGGCGCGCAGTCGGCGGTGTTCCTCGCCGTAGGTGTTCGCGAGACTCTGCTGGAGCGCCACCGAGGCCATCGGCCAGCCATCGGGCAGTTCGGCCAGTCCGGGCCAGTGCCGGCGGAAGTCGCGGGAGACCCGGGGATCGGTGGTCAGCGCCTGGATCACGCCGTACCGGGTGATCGACCAGGCCCTTACCCCTCCCGGGAGTTCGACCAGGACGGCCGGTCCCCGAGCGCGCAGAGCGGCCGCCTCGGCATGCGCGGCGCGGGCGGTGGGGTCGAGCACGGGGCATCGGTGAAAGGGTTCCGCCGACATGCCGGGCTCCCTTCGAGGGGAACGTGCAGATTGGTCGCCGCGCCCACGAGGCGTGCGGCGCAGTCGTGTTCGCGAACCACGCCGACGTCCGAGGACGCCGCATACCCCTCCCTTCTACGCCTGGTTCCGCACCCTGACAACACCGTGGGCGGAGTGGGTCGGCTCGGGTGCCGGTCGGATCCGCCCGTGCGGGGACGCGTGCAGGCGAAAGGCCGATGCAAGCGATAGTCGAGGTCGTGCCGCTTTAATGAGTCGGTACCTCGTGGCGGCGCCGGCGCCGCCGGGGAGTACCGCTGCGCGAGATCCGGCAACACGAGCTGCGAGAGTTCGGAACTCTCCCGAGGACGACGGGAGTCGTGGGTCGACCGACTCGTCGACCGACTCGTCGACCGACTCGTCGACCGACTCGTCGACCGACTCGACGGGCCGGGTGCGACGCGAGACCGCAGGAGTGTGCGATGTGCGATCCCCGGGCGGATGTCCGGGGTGCTTGCAGTCACGAGTCGAGATCGACGGAACCTCGCGTCGATCGACGACTCGGGAAACGGGGAAGCCATGACGACCACTGCCACCACCGGAATTCCGGAGCAACGCGAAGCCACATCGGCGCAACCGCCGGTGTCGGATCCGGGCGATGCGCGCGATCCGCGACTACGGTTGCGCCGATTGCTCGACGCGGACGGGGTGCAGGCCCTGCCGGGAGAGGATCCGGCCGGGGTCTACGCGGTGTCCGGTCGGATCGACGGCGCCCGGGTGATCGCGTACTGCACCGACGCGACGGTGATGGGCGGCGCGCTCGGGTGGGCGAGTGCCGAGCGCATTTCGCGGGCGGTGGACACGGCGGTGCGCGAGCGTTGCCCGGTGGTGGGCCTGTGGCATTCCGGCGGCGCCAAGCTCGCCGACGGGGTGGAGTCGATGGACGGCGTGGGCCGGATGTTCGCGGCGATGACCCGTGCCTCGGGCCGGGTTCCGCAGATCTCCGTGGTGCTCGGTCCGGCCGCGGGCGCCGCGGCGTACGGCCCCGCGCTGACCGACATCGTGGTGATGGCGCCGGCCGGCCGGATGTTCGTGACCGGGCCGGACGTGGTGCGCAGCGTCACCGGCGAGGAGATCGACATGGCGGGCCTGGGCGGTCCGGAGGCACACGCCAGACGTTCGGGCGTGGCGCACGTGAGCGCCGGTTCCGAAGACGAGGCGTACACCCACGCGCGTCGGCTGGCCGGGTTCTTCGCCCGGCCCGGCCGGTTCGATCCGGACGCCGCCCGCGGCCGTACCCGGGACCTGCGCGCGCTGCTGCCGGAGTCGGCGCGCCGGGCCTATGACGTACGCCCGTTGGTGCACGCGATCGTGGACGGCTCGGGACCCGAGGACTTCACGGAACTCCAGTCGCACTGGGCGCCGAACATCGTGGTCGGCTTCGGTCGGATGGCCGGGCGCAGCGTCGGAGTGATCGCCAACAACCCGCTGCGCAAGGGTGGTTGCCTGGACTCGCTGTCGGCCGAGAAGGCGTCGCGGTTCGTCCGGATGTGCGACGCCTTCGGAGTCCCGCTCGTGGTGCTCGTGGACGTGCCCGGCTATCTGCCGGGGGTGGGCCAGGAGTGGGGCGGGGTGATCCGGCGCGGTGCCAAGCTGCTGCACGCGTTCGCCGAAGCCGAGGTGCCGCGGGTGACCGTGGTCACCCGCAAGTCGTACGGCGGTGCCTACATCGCGATGAACTCCCGTTCCCTGGGCGCCACTGCCGTGTTCGCGTGGCCGGAGGCCGAGGTCGCGGTGATGGGCGCGGAGGCGGCTGTGGGCGTCCTGCACCGCAAGCGGCTCGCCGCCGTGGAGGGCGCGGCGCGCGAGGAACTCCTCGCCGCACTGGTCGCCGAGCACGAGCGGATCTCCGGCGGCGTCGGCCGGGCCCTGGACCTCGGCGTGGTGGACGAGGTGATCGAACCGAAGGACACCGTGGAGCGGGTCGTGGAGGCACTGGCCGGCGCACCCGCCGGCCGCGGTCGACACGGCAACATCCCCCTTTGAGCCCCGGTGGCGCCGTCCCCCCGTGCGGCGCCACCGGTCCTACCCGTGGATCGACGGATTCCCGACGAGTTCCGTGACCGGCGCGGCCCCTCGATCGACGTGACTCCCCGACTACAGCCGGCGCGCCGGTGGTTCGGTCTCGGCCCGGGAGGCTCGCCCCGCTGCTCGGTCGGGCCGCCGCCCGGCGGTTGCCGGCCGAGGCATCCGATCGCGCCGCCGCGTCCGGCGCGCCGCCGGTCAGGCGCAGACACTCGCGCAGCAGGTTCCATTCGGCGTGCCACACACCGGCCGCGCGCTCGTCCTCGTTGACCGGACACCGGGTCAATCCGGCTGCATTACCGGCACTTGCAGCGCCGCCGAGCGAATCAGGATGGCCGGTACCGGATTTCGCTTGTGCGGCATCGCGGAGGAGCCGCCGCTGCCGGCGACCGGGCGTTCGCTCACCTCGCCGACCTCGGTCCTGGTCAGTCGAGGCTCGAGTCGTGCTTGCGACCCGCGATGATTCCCGGAGCCCGGAATATCGGGAGACACGCCATCATGCCAGGTCGATTTCTTTTGGTAGTTTACTGTCAATTGGTCCTGGATTGGTCCCGTGTGCAGTCGGGCGACCGTAGGCGGTGTACACGCGTTCGGGGGCCGAGACCCCGGGTGAGAGCGACGGGTTCTCCGGGACATGGATGGCGCTGTCCGGCTTCGGGATGGGGCTGTCCATGGCCACCACGACCTCGATCGTGCTCTCCCGGGTGCCCAAGGAGCGCAGTGGTGTGGGCGCGGCCGTGCTCCAGGCCGTCAACAAGGTCAGGAGCCGACCGGACACCGGGCCGTCGAACATCGGCCGGCGGCCGGGTCGTGCGCGGTGCCGACCCGGACCGCCGGACACGGCCGGTGGGGGCGAACGGGGCGGGTGTCGCGCCGGTGTGCGCAGGTCCGGCTACGGGGTGCCGATCGAGCGGATCAGGGTTTCGCTCGCGTTGATCGCGGCGGCGGCGGTGCTGCCCTTGCGCTGGGCCATGACCGCGGCGACCACCAGTTGCGGCCGGCCGTCGATGCGGCGCTCGGCGGCGAAGACGAGGTTGCCGCCGGCCGGGGTGGTGAAGCCGGTCTTGCCCGCGAGCACGCCCTCGCGGCCGAGCAGGGTGTTGCTGTTGGACTTGGTGATCTGCGCCGAGTCGGTGTAGCTGCGCACGCCGGCGACCGCGGCGAAGGCCGGTTCGCGCATCGCGACCCTGAACAGCCTGACCTGGTCGGCGGCGGTGCTCACGGTGGCGCGGTCGAAGCCGCTGGGATCGGTGTAGTGGGTGTCGCGCATGCCCAGCTCCTTGGCGGTGCGGTTCATCCGGGCGACGAAGGTCGCCTCGTCCCCGTCCACCCAACGGGCGATCTCGTGGGCGACGTTGCTCGCCGAGACGGCCATCAGCGCCTCCAGGGCCCGACGTTCGGTGAAGGACTCGCCCGCCGTGACCGGGGTCAGGCTCTCGAACCGGCGCAGTCGCTCCGGGTAGCGGTTCGCCTCCTCGGCCGAGATGGTGAACGACGGCCCCGGTGCCCCCGCCGCGAGCGGCTTGGCCTTGAGGAACAGGTAGGCGGTCATCACCTTGGCCAGGCTCGCGGTCGGCGTGCGCTTGGCGGAGCCCGAGGCGAGCGGCTCCCGGGCGTCGTCGACCGACACGGCGGCCTGGCCGCCCTCGGGCCATGTGGGGGCGAGCGTGACCGGCCCGCCGGCGACGGTGGAGGTCGGCGGGGCCGCGGACCCGGTGGACACCGACACCGCGTTGGTCCGGGTCGACTCGCCCGCGCAGCCGGCGACGAGGGCCAGCAGCGCGGCGACGACGAGCGCGACCGCGCCCGACGATCGACGGCGGGGGACGGGGAGTGCAGTGCGTATGGTCATGGCCTCGACCCTGGCGAGTGCGGATGACCACCCTCGGCCGGGAAGAAGACCGTTCTGTCACAACCGGCCCGATCGCTTCCGCGAAGCGCGTTCGCGGCCGGATGCTGATCGATACTGAACCAATGGTTCGCGTGCTCCTGATCGAAGACGACCCCGCCGTGGCCGAGGGCCTGGCCATCGGCCTGCGCCGGCAAGGCCACACGACCGAGGTGCGGCACAGCGGCGAGGACGGCCTCGTGGGAGTGGCCGGATTCGATCCCGACCTGGTCGTGCTGGACCTGATGTTGCCCGGCATCGACGGCTTCGAGGTGTGCCGGCGCATCCGCCGGGCCGGCACCCTGCCGGTGATCATGCTCACCGCGCGCAACGAGGACATGGACGTCGTGCTGGGCCTGGAGGCGGGTGCGGACGACTACGTGGTCAAGCCGGTGCAGGCCCGGGTCCTGGAGGCCCGGATCCGTGCGGTGCTGCGCCGCACCGAGTCGGCGGCCCCGGTCGGGCGCCGCGAGGTACACGGCGAACTGACCCTGGATCGCACCGCGCTCACCGTGCTCAAGGCCGGCCGGCCGGTCGCCCTGGCGCCCTCCGAGCTGCGGTTGTTGCTCGCGCTGTCCGCCTCTCCCGGCCAGGTGTTCAGCCGGGGGCAGCTGCTGGAGGCGGTGTGGGAGCACCCCTACCTCGGGGACAGCCGCCTGGTCGACGCGTGCGTCAAGCGCCTGCGGATCAAGATCGAGGAGCCGGACCGGCCGGCTCGCTACATCCAGACCGTGCGCGGCTTCGGCTACCGGTTCGGGCCGCTGTGATCGGGCCGCTCGCCCGGCTGCGCGTGCTGCGCGGCCTGCGGGTACGACTGGCCTCGGCCTGCCTGCTCGTCGCCGCGTTCGCCGCGCTCGCGACCGCCGCGCTGACCTACCGGGAAGCCCGTACCGCGATGTTGCAACGCGCCCAGGACTCGGTGGTGCGCTCGGTGCGCGACCGGGTCGACGCGGTCGCGCCGTCGGTGCCGTTCCCGCCGGACCAGGCCGCGCTGGAGCGGATCGTGGCGCTGGTGGACACCCGGGGCAACAACGACCACTGGGCCGTCGCGGCCGGCTACCGGGACCTGTGGGCGGCCACCGACAGCACGCTGACACCGAACGCGATCCCGGCCGAGCTGCGCACCACCTCCACCGCGGCGACCGCGTTCCAGCGGGTGGAGCGCGAGGGCGTGATCCTGCTCGCCGTCGGCGTGCCGGTGACCTTCGCCAAACCGCTCGACGGACGCCTGTCCGGCGTGCAGGTCTACGTGCTCACCCCGATGCGCGCGCAGATGCAGGAGGAGGCGGCCCTGGTCCGGGCCGCGCGCAACGGCGCGATCCCGGCGGTCCTGCTCGCACTGGTCCTGGCACTGGTGGTGGCCGGCGGGGTGCTGCGCCCGGTCCGGGCCCTGCAACGGGCCACCCGGCGGCTGGCCCAGGGCCGCCTGGACACTCGGCTCCAGGTCAAGGGCGGGGACGAACTCGCGGAACTCGCACGGGACTTCAACCACACCGCAGCGGCCCTGGAGCAGAACGAGGCGCGGCTGCGCACGATGGAGGCCCGGGCGCGCGGCTTCGCGGCGGACGTCTCGCACGAACTGCGCACCCCGCTCGCGGCGATGGCCGCCGTGATAGACGTGCTCGACGAGGACGCCGCCGCCGAGCGGCTGGATCCGGACACGGCCGCCGCGCTGCGTCTGGTCTCCGCCGAGACCGGCAAGCTGACCCGACTCGTCGACGACCTGATGGAGATCTCCCGCTTCGACGCCGGCGCCGCCGCGCTGCACGTGGACGAACTCGACGTGGCCGAGGCGGTGCGCCGCTGCCTGGCCGCACGGGCCTGGTCGGACGCGGTGTCCACCGAGCTGCCGGCGGGGATTCGGGCCGAGGTCGATCCCAGGCGCTTCGACGTGGTGGTGGCCAACCTGGTGGGCAACGCGCTGCGGCACGGCGCGCCGCCGGTCGAGGTGGGCCTGGACACGGAGCGGCGAGCGGACGGCCTGTGGATCGTGCTGCGCGTGGCCGATCGCGGCCCCGGCCTGGCCACCGACACGCTGGATCGGGTGTTCGAACGCTTCTTCAAGGCCGACACCGCCCGGGCCCGCTCCGCCGGGAGCGGCCTGGGCATGGCGATCACCCTGGAGAACGTGCGGTTGCACGACGGACAGATCCGGGCGGCGAACCGACCCGACGGCGGCGCGGAGTTCACCGTCGAACTACCCCGGTACGCCCGGATCCGAGCCACGGAGGACGTATGACGACGGCCCGGCCAGGCCCGGTGCGGTGGATCCCGGTGGGGCCGCGCCGCCCGACATCCGCCCTTCGGGCCTGCCGCGCTCACCTCGCCGCACCGGAGAAACAGCCGCACGGAACCACGATGCGGCTGCTGCTCCGACACGTCCGGCCAGGGCACCGGACGACACGACCCGATCCGCGAAGGTCCGCCGGGCTCGGCCTGGCGGCGGCGGTCGCGTTGCTCGCGGTCGGCGCCGGTTGCGGCATCCCCACCACCGGTGCGGTGGAGGCCGGGTTGCCCGCACAGGGCATCGTCTCGCCCGCCCCGCCGGGACAGCCCGGCAGCCTGTACGTCTACCTGATCGCCGACCATCGCATCCAACCCGTCCTGCGCACCTCGCTCACCGGTGTCACCCCACAGGCCGCGATCGACCTGCTGCTCGCGGGACCCAGCTGGGAGGAGGGCCGGGCCGGGGTGACCAGCGCCGTCCCGCGCAACGCCGGACCCGCGCGGGTGAGCGCCCAGGGCGTCACCCTCCGGGTCGACCTGGCCGGTGCCATTCCGCTCACCGGGCTCCTCCTGGACCAACTGGTGTGCACCGCCTCGATGGCCGACATCCGCAACGCTCCGAACGGGATCGCGGCGCCGGTGTCGGTGAGTACGCCGATCCAGCGCGTGGAGAACCGGTTCTGCCCCAACCCGATCGTGAACTGAGTCGGTTCTGCGGCGACCGGGGCGCGCAAGTCGGGTCGGGGCGGTGCATGTGGCGGCGGCGCGCGTTCGGCCGACCGGACGCGGAACGGCAACCCCAGCCCGGGTAGGGGCGGCGGTCAGGGGTTCCGCCACCGATCCCGGGTTCATACGCTGGCGGGGCCAACCGGTTGACCGCCGCGTCGTCGCGCCCGTCGAACCGGCGATTCCCGGACGGGCCGCGGGCGTTGCCCACACCACCGGAGCAGATCCGCACGGCCCGAAGCGTCTTCGGGACGCATCGCCGAAGGGAGCCACGACATGGACGTGTCGCACCGGGACGAGGTCGGGGAGTTCACCGCGAACGCTGCGGCGCTGATCACCCGACACTGGGGCCGGGCCGGCGCCGCGCCCACCGGGGACCTGGACCGGCTGTGGGACGTGGGTGCCGTGCACGGCTGGTTCGACCTGGGCGACACCGGCGCCCTGGCCGCCGCGATCGCCCTGGTTCGCGCGCTCGGGCGGGCCGCATGCCCGCTGCCGGTGCTGGACGCCTTCGTCGCGGCCCGGCTGTTCGCCGCGAACACCGGCCTGGCCGGCGCGATCGGCGACGGCGGCATCCGGGTGGTGACCGCGCTGCCGGGCGGGGGCGAGGCCGACGTCGGCACCGACTGCCTGATCGAGGCCGGCGACGCGGCCACCCACGTGCTGCGCCTGCCGTACGGCGGCGGCCCGGTGGGGCTGTACCGCATCCTCGCGGCCGAACCGGTCGAGGGTCTGGCCGTACCCCGGTGGTCCCGGGCCCGACTCGGGGCGGCCCTCGCGTACGACGCGATCCCGGCGGATCGGGCCGATCGGCTGCTGACCCTGCTCCGACTGGGCCTGGCCGCACGTGCGTTCGGCGCCGCCGAGCGCACGGTGGCATCCGGGCGGGCCGGGAGCGGTGCTCGGCGCGAGGTCCGGATCGGCGCGCGCGACCCGGGCCGGCCGCGGGCCGAGCACAGCCGGATCGAACTCGACGCCGGCGACCTGCTGATCACCGACGCGGTCCGCCGGTACACCGAGGGCGCCACCGACTGGGTGCTCGCCGCCGAACTGGCCGTCGCGCACGTGCGTCGGATCGCCCCGCGGGTGCGTGTCGACGCCCATCGGTCACAGGTTTCGGCCGCCGGCCGCTTCGACGACCACGAGACGCCGTGGTTGTTCCGCCGGGTGCACACCGATCTGGCCTGCCTGGGTGCGTTCGGCACGCCCGGCGGCGAGGTCGCCGATCGCCTGTTGGAGGCCGACCCGGACACCGAAGCGGACGCCGGCCCGGATGCCGGGGTCGGGTTGCCCGAACCCCGCCTGGGGCCGGACGGCGATGCCCTGCGCGAGGCGGTCCGCAAGGTGGTCGCGAGCCGCCCGACACCGCTGCCGGCGGGCCCGGAGCAGGCCGACGACCCGGCAACCGTGGCCGAGTTGGCCGAACACGGCTGGTTCGCCCTGGACTGGTCCGCGGTGCACGGCGGCAGCGGCGGCACTCCCGCCGAACGGTTCGCGCTGCGCCAGGAGGTCTGCCGGCATCGCCTGCCGGTCACCGCTGCCCTGGCGTGCGCCACCGCGTTCGGCGCGGCGATCGCCCGGCACGGCACGCCGGAGCAGCGTGAGCGATTGTTGCCCGGGATCCGCCGGGGCACGCTGCGCATCGCGTCGGGCTACCGGGCCACGCGGGCCGAATTCGACCCGGCCGCGGTGCGGGTGCGTGCGGCGCGGGCCGGCGGCGCGGAACGGGGTGACTGGGTGGTGACCGGCGATCGGCTGTGGTCCACCGACGCGGACGGGGCCCGCTACGTGTGGCTGGCCGCGCGTACCGACCCCGACCGCCGGCGACCGCAGGCCGGCCTCACCGTGTTCCTGGTGCCGCTCGACACGCCGGGTGTGACCGTGCGACCGCACCGATCCCCGGCGGGCGAGAGCGGATGCTCGGTGCTGCTCGACCGGGTCGAGGTCGCGGACACGGCCAGGATCGGTGCCGTGCACGGCGGTTGGTCGGTGATCGTGGACACCTTCGCCGCCGAGTCGGTCGCGGCCGGCGACGTCGCGGCCACGCTGCACCGCGAACTGGTCGACCTGATCGGGCTGCTGCGCACGGGCCCGGAAGCGGCCTCGGCGGCGGGGCCGCGTGGCTCCGCCGCGCGCGCCGGACTGACCGAACTGGCCGTGCGGGTCCAGGCGATCCGCCTCCTGGCGGCGGCAGCGGTGATGCCCGCGCGGGGCATCGGCGACGACACCGCGCGCCTGCATGCCCTCGCGGCCGGGGCGTTGGGTGGTGAACTGGGAACGGACTTCGGCGCGTTGGTGCTGGATCTGCTGGGTCCGGCGGCGGCACTGGGCGCGGGTGCGGTGGGCGTGGTGGGCGAGGGGGTGGCCGGGCCGACGCCGCGTCGGTCAGCGACGGATGCGCTCGGCGGCACCGGCGATCTGCACCGCGGCCTGTTCGCCCGGGCATTGGGGCTGCCGGTGCGCGTCTGAGTCGGCCGCCGCGGGCCCGGTGGATCGGGGCTCGTCGGTGCGCCGCGGGGCTGCGCCGGGCGGTTCGTGGGTGGGCCGACACCAGTCCAGGTGCGAGCGCAGGTGGGCGGGCAGTTGCCGGCGGTTCTTGATGTCGAGTTTGCGGTAGACCCGGGTCAGATGCTGCTCGACGGTGCTCACCGTGATGAACAACTCCTCGGAGATGCCCCGGTTGCTGTACCCGGACGCGGCCAGGGCGGCGACCCGCTTCTCCGATTCGCTCAGATCCGCGCCCGCGCCGCCGATGTTCGTCTCCAACAGGTCGGCGTACGCGTGCGCGATGTTGCGCGCACGCGGGCGTGCGCCGCAGTCCCGGGTCAGGTGCCAGACCCGGGACTGCAGGGTGGCGGCGCGGACCGGCTCGGCCAGGGCCCGATAGGACTCGGCGAGGGCCTCCAGGGTGCGGGCCAACTCCAACGTGTCCTCGGACCGGCGCAGCGCCTCGACCGCCTGGGTCAGCAGCGCCGGGCGTTCGGCGACGTCGACGGTCATCGCGTGCAGCCGCAGCGTGGTCCCGCGGATCCGGCCGCCACCGGGACCGCACAGCCGTAGCTGCTCGGTCACCAGGTCCCGGGCGCGCTCGGTCTCGTCGAGTCGCAGCAGGGCCTCGGCGGCGTCGGTGCGCCAGGGCACGAAGAACGGCTGGTCCACTCCCCAGCTGTGGACCAGCCAGGCCACCTGGAGGAAATCGGCGAGTGCGGCCCGGACCCGGTCGGTGGCCAGCAGGAATCTGCCCCGGGCGCGCAGGTAGGCGAGTCCGTGCAGGCCGGTGAACAGGTCCTTGCCGACCGGCTGGTTCACCTGGTGTGCGGCGGCCGCATAGTCGCCCATCTCGGTATATACGCAGATCAGGCTCGCCAGTGGGCCGCCGAGGAACAGACTCCCGGCGCGCTCGGGCAGGACCGCCATCGCCTGCCGCGCGTACGTCTCCGCCTCCGGCAACCGGCCCCGGCGCAACGCCGCCTGGGCACATGCCGAGCCGAACACGGCTTGCCAGCCCGGAGCTTCGCGCCGGATCGATTCGGCAAGCAGGGCCCGGGCGTGGGCTTCCGCGCGGCTCGCGTGGTCCCGGTCGATCAACAGGTGCAGCGCGGCGACCAGCGGCGACAGGGTCACGTCGGTCAACCCGGACACCCGTAACAGGTGTTCGGCGGCCTCGACGCGCTCGACGGGATCGGGTAACGGTGCGGCCGCTTGCGGGTGGCACAGCCACGGGTGCGGAAGATCCGATTCGACGTGGTCGACCCACTCCGCCCGCGGGTCGGTGTGTTCCTTGAGCCGGTCGAGGACCCGGCGGGCCGCGTCCAGTCGGCCGTGCGACAACAGTTGGTGGGCCAGCGGGGTCATGCTCGACGCGGGCAGGTCGCCCAGGGCCAGCGCGGTCAACGGCTCGCCCAGGCACCGCTGTTCGGCGGCGTGGGGGTTGAGCCGCCCGGTGACCTCGGCGAGCCGGACGTGCGTCTCGGCACGCGCGGCGGGGTCGCGGCACTGTTCGGCGGCCAGTTCGAGGCAGGCGATCGCCCGGTGGGCCCGATCCTCGTCCAACGCCTCCTCGGCGGCCTCGCGCAGCACGCCCACCGCCCACGGGTCGGGGGCCTCGCGGGCGGCGAGCAGATGGGTGGCGATCCGGGCCGCCGGGGCAGCCTCGTAGCGCAGCACGGCGGCGGCGCGACGATGCAGGCCGCCGTGTTCGGCCGGATCCAGACTGTCCAGCAGCGCGTTGCGGGCCGCGCGGCGCAGTCGGTCCCCGTCCAGCAGGCCGGCGCCGGAGAGTGCGCCCAGGGCCTGTGCGGTGGCGCGTGGCGTGGTGTCGGCGATCCGGGACAGCACCTGGGCCGATGCGCCGGCGTCCAGGACGGCCGCGGCCCGGGCCACCCGCCACATGCCGGCCCCGCCTCGGCGCAGGCAGGTCAGCACGGCCTGGCTGAACGGGCCGCCGGGCGTCGGCGGTGTCGCGGCACCGGTCGCGGATCGGTGCTCGGCGATCAGTGCGCGCAGCAACAGCGGGTTGCCGCCGGTGTGTTCGTGGTACCACTGGGCTCGATCCGAGGCGGATCCCGAATCCGAATCCGGGGCCGAGTTCGGATCCGGGTCCGGGCCCGAGTTCGGGTCGGGGACGTCGGGGTGCTCGGCGAGCAGTTCGGCCACGCCGGTCGGGGTCAGCGGGGCCAGGCGAATGCGAGCCAGGTCGGGTTGGCGCAGGAACTCGGTGTCCGACTGCGGGTCCGCCAGGGCGAAGTCGAGCGAGCGGGCGAACAGTACGAGAACCCGGGCCCGGCCCGAATGCCGAGCCAGGTGCAACAGGCACCGCACCGAGGCGGCATCGGCGTGTTGCACGTCGTCCAGGGACACCACCACCGGTTGCCGCAGGGCGACTTCGTGGATCGCGGTGGTGAATCGCCGGGCCGCGCGGGTGGTGTCCTCGTCCTCGACCAACCGACCCAGGGCGAGGGCCAGTCGGGCCGGTACGGCCGGGCCGTCGAGGAACTGGGCCAGGATCGCCAGGGGTCGGGCGCGGGGCGCGGCCGATCCGGTCGCGGACAGCGACATGGCGCCGATGGCCGCGGCCTGCTCGCCGACCCAGCCGAGTATCTCGCTCTTGCCGCAACCCACGGCGCCGTCCACCAGGACGACACCGCCACGTGCGGCGGCGCACTCCCGGAGCGCCGTGCGCAACCTGCCGATTTCCGGCCCTCGTTCGATGAACTCCATGGCCTCTGCGAGCCCCCAAGTATCGCCGTGCACACGTTCTCCCACCGGTGCATGAAACCCCGGAGCCGCCGGCCTCGTCAACCATAGGTAACCGGCCATTGACCGCCAGTGACAGCGGATGGGTTGCTTGTGCCTGTACGAACGGGCGGGAGAAATCGCGAACGTGTCCGGCCCACGACCCACGGCCGCCCGGCGCCGGCCCGGGAGGGTGCCGGCCCGGGACGGTGCCGCGGGTGGGTCAGTTCGGCGCTCGGCCGGCCGCGACGCAGAATTCGTTGCCCTCGGGGTCGGCCATCAGGAAGTGGTGGCCGGTGTACTCGTGCAGGATGGTGCCGCCCGCGGCCACCAAGCGCGCGGCCTCGGCGCCGATGCGCTCCCAGCTCTCCTCGGGCGAGCCGTGTCCGGGCACCCGGATGTCGATGTGCAGCCGATTCTTCACGGTCTTGGGCTCGGGCACCTTCAGGATGGACAGCCGAGGCCCCACACCCTTCGGATCGCACAACCACGCGGAGTCGTCCGGCGACTCGTCGTCGGGCAGGTCGAACGACGCGAACCATTCCGCGCGAGTCTCGAACGGCGCGGGAGGCGGTTCGTCGATGTAACCGAGGGCCGTCTTCCAGAAGTCGGCCACGAGCGGCGCGTTCGCGCAGTCCAGGGTCAGGGAGATGTACACAGTCATACCGCGACGCTAGCGGGCGCCGACGACACTCGGCGGTGTGCCACACGGGTACCGGACGATGGGCGCGGGGGTGATCTTCCAGGGCGCGTCTTCGCTCCCGCGTCGTGGCGCTCGGGGCGGGATCGAGGACACGCTCTAGGGTGAACCCGCACGGCGGTTGGCGTCGCGCGGATGTGGAGGACGGCGCGATGGACGTGGGCCGACGGGTGGTGCTGGCAGCCGCGTTGGGCGGGCTTCTGGCGGGGTGTTCGGATGCGGGGAAGTCAACCGCGCCGACGACGACGGCACCGCCGGCGCCGGCGGCGGCTCGCCCCGCCCCGTCGGAGCCGACACCGCCGCAGCCCTCGGGCCCGCCGCCGGCCGCCGTCCCGACCCGGGAGCAGATCGTCGCCCGGTACGGCAGGCAGGTGCCCACGAGTTGGGGCCTGGAGGTGCCGGGGTCGTTGTCCCGCCTGCCCGGCACCAGGAAGGTCGCTGCGCTGACCTTCGACGCGTGCGGCGGCAAGGGTGGCAGCGAGTACGACCGCGCACTGATCGACTTCCTGCGTGAACGGTCGGTCCCGGCAACCCTGTTCGTCAACTCCCGCTGGGTCGACGAGAACCTGCCCACGCTCCGGCAACTGGCCGCCGACCCGCTCTTCGAGATCGCCAACCACGGCACCCGGCATCTGCCGCTGTCGGTGTCCGGCCGCGCCGCGTACGGGATTCCCGGCACCAGGGATGCGGGCGAGGTCTACGACGAGATCACCGGCAACCGGGCCAAACTCACCGAACTGCTCGGCCGGCCACCGCGGTTCTTCCGCTCCGGGACGGCCTACTGCGACGACGTGGCGGCGAGGATCGTCACCGACGTCGGCGAACGCTTCGCGAGCTTCCACGTCAACGCCGACGGTGGCGCCACCTTCACCCCCGAGCAGGTTCGCAAGGCGATGCGGGACGTACGCCCGGGCTCGGTGGTGATCGGCCACATGAACCACCCACGCGGCGGCACCGCCGCCGGAATCCGCCTGGCCGTGCCCGAACTCCTGCAACAGGGCTACACGTTCGTGCGCCTCTCGGACGCGCTCGAGTCCTGAACCGGCCGATGGCGATACCGGGTCGGAGCGTCTCGACCCCGGCATCGGCGGGGCGGGGCCCCGATGCGGCCAAGTGTTCGCTCATGGCCTCGCTTCCGGGCGTGCCGAACAGGGCCTATCCGGGTCCGGGCGGGCCGGACGTGTCCGGTTGTGGGGTGTGCCAGCGGTAGATGTATTCGGGGCGACCGGCGCGTCCGTAGCGGGGTTCGCGCGAGACCAGGCGGCGGGCGGACAGGTGGTCCAGGTAGCGGCGGGCGGTCGGGCGGGAGACGCCGACCGCGTCGGCGATGTCGGCGGCGGAGGTCACCGCGCCCGTGCTCAGGTGCGCGACGATCGCCTCGAAGGTGGCGGCGGCCAGGCCCTTGGGCAGCGGCGCCGCCTCGGAGGTTCGGCGCAGCGCGGCGAACGCCTGGTCGACCTCGCGCTGTCCGGTGGCGGTCGGCGCGGCACCGGCCGCGCCGATCCGGCGGCGGTATTCCGCGTAGCCGTCCAGGCGCTCGCGGAACGCGGCGAACGAGAACGGCTTGAGCAGGTACTGCACCACGCCCAGTGACACCGCCGAGCGCACCAGCCGCAGATCCCGGGCAGAGGTGACGGCGATGACATCGGCGTCGTGTCCCTGGGCGCGCATGGTCCGGCACAGGTCGAGGCCGTGCAGGTCCGGGAGGTAGAGGTCGAGCAGGACCAGGTCGACTCGGCGGGTGGACAACAGGCGCAGTGCCTCGGTGCCGCTGCCGGTGACGCCGACCACCTCGAACTCCGGGATGCGGCCGGTGAAGACCGCGTGCGCCTCGGCCAGGACCGGGTCGTCCTCGACGATCAGGGTGCGAATCATGCTTCCTCCCCCGGACGTTGGCCCGGCAGTGCGGGCAGGCGCACGGTGAACACCGCGCCGCCGGTCTCGCCGCGGGCGACGTCGACGGTGCCGGCATGCCGGGCCACCGTGGCCCGGACCAGGGCCAGACCCAGACCGCGGTCCTGGGATCCGTAACTCTCCTTGGTACTCCACCCGCGCTCGAACACCCGGGTGGCGAGCGGTTCGTCGATGCCGGGACCGCTGTCCGCGACCCGCAGCAGCAGGCCGCCGTCGACCGCGTCCGGGTCGGCGCCGACGGTGACCCGCACGGTGCGCGGCGGCGGCGCGGACACCGCCGCGTCGATCGCGTTGTCGACCAGGTTGCCCAGCACGGTGACCAGGTCGCGTGGTTCGAACCGGGAAGCGAGCGCGTCGAGCGGGTCCGGCCCGTCGTGGTCGGTCGCCGGCCCGCCGGTGACGGTCAGCTGCACACCGCGTTCGGCGGCCTGCGCGTGCTTGCCGAACAGCAGTGCGGCCAGGGCGGGTTCGTGCACGGCGGCGGTGAGTTCGTCGGCCAGGTCCTGGGCGGCGGTCAGTTCCCCGGTGGCGAATCTGATCGCCTCCTCGCCGCGCCCGAGTTCGATCAGCGCGACGATCGTGTGCAGCCGGTTGCCGGTCTCGTGTGCGGATGCACGCAGCGCCTCGGCGAAGCCCTTGACCTGGTCGAGTTCGCCGACCAGGGCGCGCAGTTCGGTGTGGTCGCGGAAGGTGGCCACCATCCGCCCGTCCCGGCCGGTCGGGCTGATGTTGACCGCGAGGGCCCGGGTGTTGCACAGGTGGATCTCGTCGCCGACCGTGCGGCCGGCGACGAGCGTGTCGGCCAGTGTGCGGTCCAGACCCAGGGTGCCCACGTGCCGCCCCTCCGGCGCGTCCGGCAGCGCGAGCAGCCGGACGGCCTCGTCGTTGGCCAGCACCAGCCGGCCGGCGGAGTCCACCACGATCAGGCCCTCGCGGACGGCGTGCAGGACCGCGTCGTGGTGTTCGTACACCCGCCGCAGCTCCACCGGTCCCAGACCCAGGGTCTGCCGGCGCAGCCGGTGGTGCACGGCCATGCTCGCCGCACAGGCCACGGCGAGCGCTGCGGCGGCGACCGCGAGCACCAGCGGGACGTCCTGGCCGACCAGCGCGTCGACCCGGCGGTTGGTGACTCCGACGGAGACCAGCGCGATCGGACGGCCGTCGGGGCCGAGGACCGGCACGACGGCGCGTACGGAGGGGCCCAGCGAGCCGGTGTAGGTCTCGGTCGAGGTGCGCCCCCGGGCCGCGGCGTCGATGTGACCGAGGAACGTCTTGCCGATCCTGGTCGGGTCGGGGTGGGTGAAGCGGGTGCCGTCGACGCTCATCACCACCACGAAATCGACGCCGTTCTCCTTGCGGATCCGCTCGGCCGTCGGCTGGAGCCGGGCGGTCGGGTCGGCGGAGCCGGCGGCCTCGGCGATGCCGGGCGCGCGGGCCAGCGTGCGGGCCACGTCGAGTGCGCGCTCGCGGGCGGTCTGCTCGCCGGAGCGGCGTACGGCATGGACGGCGACGCCCGAGCCCGCCGCGACGAGCAGCAGGACGAGGGCGAGCTGCCACAGCAGCACCTGCCGAGCGATGCTCTGGTTGGCCATGCGCGAATTATCACTGGACGTCCGGCCCGTCTCGCAAGACGGCCATCGTCCGCATTTCAGGCGTTTTCCGACGATTCGGCCGGAATTTCGTCGTGCGCGTAATGCGCGTAACCACCGACCTCCGCCCCTGTCGCGCCAATCTACGTGCCGTAACGCGCTGTTTCGCCGATGTTTCCGCCGCCCGACCGGTTCGACCACCGGCCGGGCCCGCCGGGCGAGGCGGGGCCCGGCCCGGTGCCGGCTCCGGTGTCGCAGCGTTCCCGTCCGCTCGACCCGACACCCCTCCCGGGAGGCCCCTCATGTCCCAGGCCACCACGACCGACCCGGCCGCCGGCGCGGCCGACCCGCCGCCGCCCGCCGACTCGCCGCCCGTCCGGGCAGCGCAGGCGCGCCGGCCCTGGTACACGCTGTTGTACGTGTGGGTCCTGGTCGGCATCCTCGCCGGCATCGTGGTCGGCGCCGCCTGGCCGCACACCGGCGAACAGCTGCGCCCGCTGGGCGACACGTTCGTCAACGCGATCAAGATGATCATCACGCCGATCATCTTCGTGACCGTGGTGACCGGCATCGCGGGCGTGGACAGCCTGCGCGGCGCCGGCCGGATCGGCTGGAAGTCGCTGGTCTACTTCGAGGCGTTGACCACGATCGCGCTGATCCTGGGCCTGGTCGTGATGAACGTGCTGCGCCCGGGCGACGGGGTGCACGCCGACGTCGGCTCGATGAAGGTCTCCGCGACCGCGCAGGGCTACATCGACAAGGGCGAGGCGCAGTCCTGGTGGCACTTCCTCACCGACCTGGTGCCCAGCAGCGTGGTCGGCGCCTTCGCCGACGGCGACGTGCTCGAGGTGTTGTTCTTCGCGGTGCTCTTCGGCATCGCGATCAAGCTGGTCGGACGCCCGGCGGAGGGCATCGCGGTCGGCGTGGAGCGGACCGGCCGGGTGCTGTTCGCGGTGCTGCGCATCGTGATGTACGCGGCACCGGTCGGCGCGTTCGGCGCGATGGCGTTCACGGTCGGCAAGTACGGGCTCGACACGCTGACCAGCCTGGGCAAACTGGTGGCGATCTTCTACGGGACGAGCCTGTTCTTCGTGGTGGTGGTGCTCGGTGTGGTGATGGCCGCGATCCGGCTGAACATCCTGCACCTGCTGCGCTACATGAAGGACGAACTGCTGATCGTGCTGGGCACCTCCTCCAGCGAGAGCGTGCTGCCCCGGGTGATCACCAAGATGGAGAACCTGGGCGTGCCGCGGCAGGTGGCCGGTCTGACGGTGCCGAGCGGGTACTCGTTCAACCTCGACGGGACCTGCATCTACCTGACGCTGGCCGCGCTGTACGTCGCACAGGCCACCGACACACCGCTGTCCATGGGGCAACAACTGAGCCTGGTCGCCGTGTTGTTGCTGACCTCCAAGGGCGCGGCGGGGGTGACCGGGTCGGGGTTCATCGTGCTGGCCGCGACGTTGTCCACGGTCGGGCACGTTCCGGTGGCCGGAATCATGCTGGTGTTCGGCATCGACAAGTTCATGAGCGAGTGCCGCGCGTTGACCAACGTGTGCGGAAACAGCGTGGCGAGTCTGGTGGTGGCCTCCTGGGAGGGCGTGCTGAACCGGGACCGGGCCCGCAAGGTGCTGGCGGGTGAACCCGCCCCGGCACCCGACGACGACGTCGACACGATCAACCCACCCGCACCCGCACCCGCACCCGCACCCGCACCCGGCGCCGAGGGGGTCGGCCCGGCCGCCGGGGTGACGATCACCAAGGACTCGCCGGTGGCGACGCCGCACTGAGCGCGCCCCGCACGTCGGGCACGGCCGGTTCCGGCGCCGCCGGGGCCGGCCGCCCCACTCCCGGCGCGTCAGGGCCCCGATTCCGCTCCACTCGGCCCGCCGCCGCCCCCGTGACCCGGCCGCACTCCGCGCGAGCCGACGAGCACCCCTACAGTCCGCAGCCGTTGACCCGGTCCGCCCCTTCCGCAGCCGCCGGGACGGTGTGGCTCGCGGGCGGCGGCGTGCCGCGCGTGGTCCAGGCGGTCAGGGCGTCGAACGCCGAGGCGAAGCACGGCGACATCGCCTGGGCCACCTTCGGCAGCGCCGGGTACAGGCCGTCGGCATGCATTCCGCCGGTGACCCGGTAGTAGCGGTGCAGACCGCCGCGCCCGGTCTCGTCGACCATTCTCGCGTACACGTCACCACTCTTCGTGATCGGCAACAACGCGTCGAGCGTGCCCTGGAGGCTGATCAGCGGACGCTTGATCCGCCCGGTCAGGGACAGCCGTTCCACCACCTTGTGCACGGCGGCCGGACGGTCGGCGTACACGTAGTCGGTGTCGCAACCCTCCATGGTGTTCGGCGGGCAGAACGGCGTGCCGCCCTCCTTGGGGCCGTCGTACCCGGGGTCGATCTCCTCGCGCACGATGCGTTGAAGCGAGTCCCACAACTTCCGGTAGTGGAACTCCCACGTCGGTTCGGAGCCCGCCGGGTAGCCGGCCGCGTACATCTCCTCCCGTGCGCCCGGCACGTTGTCGCGATACCTCGGGTAGGCGCGCAACGCGGCCGGCGCGGTGTCCAGGATGTTGGGTGCGGCGGGCGTGAGCAGCACACCGTGCAACTCGACGCCGCCGGTGAACAGGCCCGGATTGTGTTCGAGTTGCCACCGCACCAGGTAGCCGCCGGCAGAGGCGCCCGCCATGTAGGTCTTCGCCGGCCGCCGCCCGTAGTGCCGCGCGGCGACCTGCTTGGCGGCCACGGTCAACTGGGCCACCCGCTCGTGCCATTCCGCGATGGCGTCGCCGGGACGCCGGCCGTCCTCGAAGATCCGCTCGCCGGTGTTGCCCTTGTCGGTGGCCGCGTAGGCGAAGCCCCGCGCGAGCACGTGGTCGGAGATCAGCCGGTCGTTGGCGTACTGCTCGCGCACGCCGGGTGGGCCGGCGACGACCAGGCCGCCGTTCCACTTCTCCGGCAGCCGGATCACGAACTGGGCGTCGTGATGCCACCCATGATTGGTATTGGTCTTCGAGGTGTCCGGGAAGTAGCCGTCGAGCTGGACGCCCTCGACGCCGGACGGATCGACCGTGCCGGGCGCCTCCAGGCCGGCCCAGTCGTTCGGGTCGGTGTGCCCGGACGCCTCGGTGCCGGCCGTGGTCAGATCGGCCAGGCAGGCGCCGATCACGTACTCCGCGCCGGGCACACGCACGCTGCACGACGATCCGGCGACCGCATCGGACGGGGGTACGGCGCTCGCCGCCGTCGAGCCCAGCGTCGCGGTCAGCAGCCATGCCGCGGCGACGACGAGTGGGCGGGTGGTCTTCGGCAAGATCTTGCCCTTCGTGGGGTGATCGGAACGACCGGAGCGCATCCGAATGGACAGGTGAAGCGGGGTGAACCCGGTGCGATCGGAAAGCCCGGGACCCCGCCGATCCGAGGTTAGGAAGGGCCGGACGGTGGCCCACAGATGCCGAATGGCCAGTCCGCGACCGCCCGGCTCCACCCGCGGCCGCGATCGGACCGGCCGAACGGCACATGACCTTCGGCCAAGGACGGGCACGACCTGCGCCGCACCGGTCGTGCGTGCGGTCTCCGCCGGTATCGTTCGGCGCACCGCACTCGGGATCGAACAGAGGTGCCAGGATGGCCGCGTCGTCACCGCCGACCCCGACCACGGGGGCGTCCCGGCCCATGCCCTGGGTGCCGCCCACCGTCTACGCCGTCGTGCTGCTCGGCGGACTCTACGGCGGGGTGATCGCGCCCGGTCCGGTCCGGGCGCTGCGCCTGGCCGGGTTCGCCGGCTGCCTGTTGCTCCTGATTGCGCTGGATCGCCGGGAGGTGCGGCGGCACCCGGTCCGCACGCCGCCGCGGCAGGCGGTGCCGCTTCTGATCGGCCGGCTCGCGCTGTTCGCGGCGGCGGCCGGGCTGGACCGCTCCGGAGTGTCCCGGGCGCTGTTCGTGCTGGTTCCGCTCACCGCGTTCGTCGCCTTCGGGCGGCGGGTCGGTGTGCTGCTGAGCGCGGTGTGCGTGGGGGTGATCCTGCTCGGCAACGTGTTGTGGGTGCCCGGGTGGTACCTGCGCACCGACATCGTCACCGACCTGCTGATGTCCGGCCTGGGCCTGGCGCTCGCGGTCGTGATGGCCTCGATCGCGGTGGGCGAGCAGGCGAGCCGGGCGCGGCTCGCCGACACGCTGAGCGAACTGCGGGACTCACACGAACGGTTGGCCGAGTACGCGACCCGGGTCGAGCAGCTCTCTGTCGCCCGGGAACGCAACCGACTGGCCCGTGAATTCCACGACGGGCTGGGCCATCACCTGACCGCGATCGCCATCCAGTTGGAGAAGGCCGCGGTGTTCCGGGACCGGGATGCGCCGGCCGCCGAGCGGGCGATCGCCGACGCGCGCTGGTCCGCGGGCCGGGCACTCGACGAAGTTCGGGCCTCCGTACGGGCGTTGCGCGACGAGGACGGGGCCTTCTCGCTGTCCACGGCGCTTGCGGAGCTGGTCCGGCACGTCGACGGCGGCCCCGCCCGGGTGACCCTGGACGTGAGCGGCGAGGAGCGCGGATTCCACCTCGAATCGCTCACCGCGCTGTATCGGGCCGCGCAGGAGGGCCTGACCAACGCGCACCGGCACGCCGACGCCGGACACGTCGCGGTGTCGGCACGGTACGGCGAACGCGAGGCACGGTTGGTGATCGCCGACGACGGGCGCGGCTTCGCACCGGGCGCGGACCTCGGCGATCGTCCGCCCGGCAGCCGGGACGGCTTCGGCCTGCGGGCGATGCGCGAACGGGTCGACCTGCTCGGCGGCCGGGTCGAGGTGGACGCGGCACCGGGACGCGGCACCGTGGTCACGGTCACGGTGCCGCGTGTTCCGGTTGCCGTCGGGGCGTCGAGCCGATGAGTGGGCACGAGGAGGACCCGGTACGGGTGTTGGTGGTCGACGATCAGGAACTGGTCCGCGAGGGCATCGCCTCGCTGCTCGGCGTGCAACCGGGCATCACCGTGATCGGCGCGGTCTCGGACGGCCGCCAGGCGGTGGCCGCGGCCATGGCCGAACAGCCCGACGTGATCCTGATGGACGTCCGAATGCCGGTGCTGGACGGGGTCACCGCGGTCGCGCGGCTGAGCGAGCGCGCACCGCTGTGCCGGGTGATCATGTTGACCACGTTCGACGACGACGAGTACGTGGCGGACGCGCTGCGCGCGGGCGCGGTCGGCTACCTGCTCAAGAGCCTGCCCTCGGCGCAACTGGCCGCCGCGGTACGGCTGGCCCGGGCCGGCGTCGCCCAGATCGATGCGTCGATCACCCGACGCCTGGCCGCCGGCATGACCCGCCCGGAACCGCCGGCGCCGCGGCCCGGGCAGCCGGCGCCGGCGCGTGATCCGGGTCCGGGCCGGCCCGGACCCGACCCCGGCGTACTCACCGAGCGGGAGACCGAGGTCCTCCGGCTGATCGCCACCGGGTCGACCAACCGCGAGATCGCCTCCCGGCTGTTCCTCAGCGAGGGCACGGTCAAGAACCACATCTCCCGAATCCTGTCCCGCCTGGGTCTACGCGACCGCACCCACGCGGCGATCTACGCACACGACCACGGCCTGTTGTGAACGCGACCGGTCCGGGAGCACCGACACGGCGCCCGTGCGCGGGCCGCCCGGTGCCACGCCGCGATGGTCAGCCGCCCGCCCCCGGACCCGGCTGCCGAGCCTCCGGCAGGAACAGCACCGAGTTGACGTAACGCCGGCTGAACGGTGCCAACGTGCGGCGCAGCAGGCCGCGTTCGGCCACATGCGACGTGCGCGCCTGATGGCCGGCCAGATCGAAGTCGGCCAGGGGCAGCCAGTGCCGGCCGGGCAACACCCAGCCCCGGTAGTCCAGTCGGTGCAGGAAGTCGAGCACCGGCGTGGGCGACTGGATGCGCGCCTCCAACTCGATGAACAGCGCCGGGTGATCCCGATTCAGGATGTCCCGGGCACCGTGCAGCACGGCCGATTCGCTGCCGTCCACGTCGATCTTGACGAACCTGACGTCGGTCAGGCCGAGATCGTCCAGGCGCACGCAGGGTACGTCCAGCGCCCGATCGTGGATCCGCCTGCGCACGAGCGAGGACACGCCGCGATCACCGCGGTCGCCCGGTGGCAACCACAGCGCGACGGTGCCGGTGGCGCGGTCGCCTGCCGCGGCGCCCACCACGCGCACGTTGGCCGGCGTGCCGGTGTCGAGCAACGCGGCCAGATGCGGTACCGGCTCCACCGTCACCACCGACTCCGCGCGCCCGGCCAGTCGCCGGGACCACGGGCCGTACCAGCCGCCCACGTCGACGGCGGTGCCGCCGCGCGGGACGAAGTCGGCGATCCGCCGCAACTCCGGTTCGAAGCGCGGGTACAGCACGTCGACGGCGGCGATGACCAGTCGCGGGGGCACCCGGGGCGCGAGCCGGGCGGCGAGCGTCATGGGGCGATCCGTCGGGTGAGTCGGGCGTGTTCGTCGTCCGAGACCCGGACGCCGGAAGAGGGGAGGAGTTGGGGGATTCCGTCGACGATCGGGTAGCGGCGGTGCAGTCTCGGGTTGTACAAGGCGTCCTCCGAAGGAAGCAGGGTGAGTGGTCCCTTGTCCAGTGGGCAGGCCAGGATCCGGAGGAGCGGATCGTCGGGTTGCATGGGCGACTCCTCTGGCGAGGCGGTGACTTCCGGTGTGCGGTGCGCGTCTTCCGCGGGGTCGATGTCCTCCGCGGGGCCGGTGTCCCGGTCGTGCCGGGGCAGGAGCAGCAGGACGGTCACGGCGAGCAGGCCACCGAGCAGGCGCAGGGCCGGTCGGACCCGGTCGTCCGGCAGCGCCTCGCCGAAGGCGAAGCTGCCCGGCCCGGCGATGAGCAGGGCGGAGACCGTGGTGCACACCGGCACGAGCAGCGACGCCCGGCAGCGTTGCAGCGCGGTCTGGGACAACACCAGGCCGGCCGCGCCGATGCCGACGAGCAGGTACGGGTAGGGGGAGTGGAGCAGGTCGAGGGCCGTGGCGCCGATGCCGTGCCGGCCGAGCCGGCCGGAGATGCCCTTGATCGCCAACGAACTCACCCCGTACAGCAGGCCCATCGCGACGCCGTAGGCCACGCCGGTGGCGGGTGGGCCGCCGGGGGTGCGGGCGCGCCGGTCCGCGGCGCGGTACAGCCACAGGCCGGCCGCGAGAGCCGGCAGGCAGACCGCCAGGAACCGGCCGAGCGGGGCATGTTCGCCGACCGGATCGGCATCTCGCAACGAGGCGACGATCATGGCAAGGGCGGCGAGCACGGCCAGTACGCCCGCGCGTTCCCGTCCGCCGGGACGCTCGCCCAGCACCGCCGAGGACAACAGGAGCAGCAGGACCAGGCCCGCGACGAACAGGCCCTGCGCCGCGGCGATGGGCAGCGTGCGGTAGACGGCGAGCTGGGCGAGGAAGCCGGCGGCCAGCGCCAGCGAGCCGGCCGACCACAGCGGGCTGCCCAGGAGCAGGCGCAGCAGTCGAAGCGGTCGGCCGACCGAAAGCGCCGGCAGATTGCCCAACGCCCGCTTCTGTAGCACGAATCCGGTGCTGTAGAGCACGTTGGCCACCAGCGCCGCGGCCACTCCCCACCACATGGTCAGCACCCCGCCCGGCGCCGCAACGGGGTGAGCGCTGTGGGCCCGGACACGGCCTAGACCCGCCGGGCGTGCACGAGCAGGATCGAGGCGAGCGAGGGGGTCAGGCACGCCGCCCGGTCCAGTGGCCCGAGCACCCGTGGCACGCCGTGGAACGGCGCACCGGCCGTGCGGACCACCTCGAAGCCCGACGCGGTGAGGAAGTCGCGCAGCGCGCGGGCGGTGTACAGCCTCAGGTGGCCGACCACCTGCGAGCCGGGTCGGCCGTGGATGCCGCGCAGGCTGACCTCGGAGAAGACCGGTTGCACGCCCGCGAGCAGCAACGCGCGGTTGTACCAGGCGGCCAGGTTCGGCGTGGAGAGCATCAGGTGGCCGCGCGGCTTGAGCACCCGGCGCAGTTCGTCCAGCGCGGCATCCGGATTCACGAGGTGCTCGAGCACCTCGCCGAACAGCACCGCGTCCACGCTCGCGTCGGCCAACGGCAGCCCCTCATCGGTCAGTTCACCGCGGACCAGGTGCTTCATGCGGGTGCTCGCCCGGCGCAACGCCTCCTGCGACCAGTCGATGCCGATCAGGGTGTGGCCGGCCGGCATCGGGCCCGCGATCGAGGCCGCCGAGCCGTCGCCGCAGCCGACGTCGACCACCAGGGCCGGGCCGGGGCCGAGGGCGCGGGCCAGCATCGCGGCCTGGCGTCGGCTGCGCTCGGAGCCGGAGGCGACCGGTACCGCCGGGTCCTCGTAGAACTCGCGCAGCCGGGCCGAGCGGGTGGCGGTCATCGTGAACCACCTTCGTGGGGGACCGGGGCGGCGGTGAGGGCGGCGGCCGAGACGATGTCGAGGTATTCCGCGAAGAGGCCGTACAGCCGCTGTCCGGCCGCGTCGTCGAGCAGTGCGCGGGACCAGCGCAGTCCCACGTACAGGCGGTCCGCGATGCCGGTCGTGGTGATCGTCAGGCCCCGGGGCATGCGGGTGGGCGCGGTGAACCAGACCGCCTCCGCCCGGCCCGCGTCGCCGAAGTCCAGCGGATAGGGGATCCGTCCGAGATTGCTGAGCAGTGTCGTCGAGGTCCAGGGTGCGAGTGCGCGACCGAGGCCGCGGGTGATCGCGGCCCGCAGGTCGACCGGGAGGACCGGGGCGGCGAGCAGGGCCACGCCGCGACCGAGTGCGGGACCCGGCGTGGCCCTGAGCCGCCTGGTCCGGCAGGCCGTGCGGCGAAGCAGTCCGACGATCGCCTCCGGGCTCGGTGCGGGCGCGTACTCGCGGGCGCCGAACGCGACTTCGACCAGTCGGGTGCCGTTGCCGATGGGCATATCGACGCCTCGGGGGCGGTCGTCGACCGGCATGGTGATCCGGATCGGCCGGGCCGGTGCGCCGTGCAGCCGGTTCCACCGGGCGATGGTCAGGCATGTGGCCACGAGGAGACGGTCGTTGACGGTGTGGTCGGCGTCGGGTGGGCGTGGGTGGACCGGGAGTTCGCCCAGGAGGACGCCGTTGCCCCGGCGTTGGTGTGCGAGCGGTGCGGGGGCCGGCGCGACCCGGGCGGAGCGGGCCGGTGGCGGGCCGGGATCCAGCGGCGGCCCCGAGCCGGCGGCGCCGGGCGGGGCGGCCCGGACCGGGGCGGGTTCCGCGCCGGTTCCGCTGTACACCTCGGCGGCGGTGGCCAGGACGCGCAGGAAGGCGGGTCCGTCGAGGGCGGTGTGGTGGATCGTGCACAGCAGTACGCACCCGCCGGAGGTCGCGGACGCGCGGACCACGTCCAGCCGGACCGGCGGGGACAGGGACAGCGGCGGCGCCTCGTCCAGGGCCCTGGCCCGGGCCAGGGCCAACGCGTCCGGCCCGGCCGGCGGGAAGCGGACCGATTCGACGTCGGGGGCGGCGGTGAGTTCCCATTCGTAGCGCCGCCGGTACCACCGGCCGGGGGCCTCGCGGACCAGGATGCGCCCGTGTCGGCGCAGCGCGGTGCCGAACGCGGTGCGCAGTCGGGCCGGATCCGGCTGTCCGGGCAGCCGGATCTCCATGTGCACCCCGATCGGTTCGCCGGGCCGCTGACCCTGCCGGGACATCTCGTCGACGAGCGGGAACGGGATCCGGGCGAGGGCCGGCTCCACCGGGAGTCCGGGCCGCGCCGGGCGGGCTGCGGTCATGGTCGGTCGGCCTCCTTGCCGCCGGACGGCGGCGTCGGCAACGGCGCGGTGTCGGCCTCCCGGTCCGGGTGGGCCGGCGGGGGCGGGACGTGGCCGTGCCGGGCTGGGCGGCCCGGTGGCGGCGCGGTGTGGTCGTCCCGCCGCGGGTGGCTCGGCAGGGGCGCCGTGTGGTCGTCCCGCTCCGGGTGGGCGTGCCCCGGCGTCGGTGCTTCGCCGGCCGGGGTTCGGTCGGGCGGCGCCGGTTCGGCCGTCGACGCGGGCCCGGCCGCGGACACCCTCGCCTCGCCCGGCCCCGGTGGTCCCCAAGGCTCGGGTGCGTCCGGGGACGTGGGCCGTGCCCGGCGTGGTGAACGGCCGTGCCGGGGACCGGATGCGCCGGCGGGCAGCCCGCCCGGGTCGGGGCCGCCCGCGGTCACCAGCGCCGCGCACAGCGCGATCAGCGCGAGCAGTTGGGCGGCGGGTCCGAACGCGCCCGCACCGTCGACCACCGGCTCGTCCGCGCCGACCGCCGCCGCGATCCCGGCGCCGGCCATCGCCACGAGTGCGATCGGGGCGAGCAGCCGGTGACGCAGGTGGGCGACCACCGCGAGCGCGGGCACCAGCAGTGCCACCGGGCCCGCCACCACGGCGATCACGACGGTGAGCGCGAGCACGCCCAGGATGCGTCCGGGCGGCGGCGGGTCGGCCGGCGCCTCGTCGAGCCCGGCCGGCTCCAACCGCCGGCGTCGCACGAAGGCGAGCGCGATCAGGGCGGCCAGGGCGACCGCGCCGCCGATCAGCCCGGCTCGGTGGATGCCGCCCGGTTCGTAGTCGAGTTCGACGGTGCCGGCCGCGCCGGCGGGCACCAACCAGCCCTGCTGCCAACCGTCGATGCGCACCGGACGCAGTTCCCTGCCGTGCAGCGTGGCCTTCCAACCGGAGTTGTGGTTCTCGTACATCTGGAGATAGGTGGCCTCGCCCGCACCCATCCGTACCGAGCGGTGGTCGCCGCTCCAGTCGGCGGCGGTGGCCGAGCGGGCGGACTGCCGGGCCGTGGCCGGGAGCCGGCCTCGGGTCGCGGTCACGTCGGTGATCTCCAGCGGCCCCTGGTTGCCGGCCTCGACCGTGTGCGGTCCCGGAGCCAGCGGCAGGGAGCCGCCGGATGCCTCCGCTGCGCACAACCTGACCGCAACCGGCCGGCGTTCGAGCAGGTCGCGCACCGACCCGGCGGCGGCGGTGGCGTGCAGCACGCCGTCCACCGCCAGCGGGGGCCCCTGCCCGCACGGCAGCGTGAAGCCGAGCGTCGGGTCCGGCGGCCGGGTGCGCAGACCGGCCAGTGCCGGGATGTGGATCTCGCTGAGTCCGACCGGCAGTTGCAGCCGCTTGCCGGCGAGCGGGTTGTGCACGGTCAGCGGTGCGGTCCGGGTGATCGTGACGGTGATGCGGTCGGTGTCGATCGGCCCGAATCGGGCCAGTCCGTTCTCGTCCACCGTGGTGGTCACCGAGCCGTCGGGAGAGCTGATCCGCACCTCCTCCGGTCGGCTGGACAGCCCGCTCGCCGGGCCGAAGACGAGCTGATCGATGATCGTGCGGTCCGGCCAGCTCAGGTGGACCACCGGCCGGTCCCCGGCGATCCATGCCGTGGTCAGGTCGCCGTCCACGAGGTTGCGCGGGCTGAGCGAACGGCCGGTGCGACCGGTCGAGTCGGCGGTCGCGGTGATCCGCTTGGCCTGCCCGGGCGCGGCGCCCAGCACCAGCCGGTCCAGTTCCGGGCCCGGCGTCGCCACGGCGCGGATGTCGAAGGCGAAGTCGCCGGCCTGCGGGGTGGTGAACCGGCGGTGCAGCCCGTCCTCGGCCGCCACCGGGGAGAGCCCGCCCGGGTCGGTGTCGCGGTGCAGCGAGTAGACCGAGGTCTCGGCGCTGCTCCGGTCCGCGTCGGTGGGCAGGCGCAGCAGCCGGGAGACCTGTACGCCGGGGATGGCCACCTCGGCGAATCCCGCGCCGGACAGCCCGGAGCGCGCGATCCGCGCGTCGAGAATGGTGACCTTGAGCCACCTGGCCGACCCCGGGGGCGCCTGCACCGATTGGGCGGTGCCCTCGGGTTGCAGCGTGCTGTCCCTGGCGCCGCGATCGGTCTCGATCCGCACCCGGGTCGGCGCGGCACGCATGCCGTCGCCGGCCAGCGGAGTCAGCGACAGCGACGCGGGGATGTCGGTCGGCGCGGTGAAGGCGACCTTCAGCCACTGACCGTCCGGCTCGCCGGGACTGCCCTCGGCCCACGCGGTCGCCGGATCGCCGTCGAAGGCGTTCACCGGGTCGAACTGCGGCAGGTGGAAGAGCCAGTTGCCGCTGCTGGACGCGCTCACCGACGCCGCGCCGCGCAACTCGGCGGTGCTCTGGTGCTCGGCTCCGTGGACGGGCAGGATCTGCTTCGGCTTCGTGCCCGCGTTCTGCGTGCTGTCGGAGGGGTTTCGCTCCTTCGCGGTGTACGGGTAGGACGTGTTGGCGTTGATCAGCCCGAAACGGGTGTCCGCGCGGCGCAGTCCGTCCGCGACGAGCCGGGTGCCGGGTCGATCGATTCCCGGGTGGGCGTCGCCGGCGAGCACCGTGGGCCGATCGCGCAGGGTGGGGTCGGCGGACAGTTGCAGCAGCGCCTCCGGGCCGCCGCTGAGCACCGCGGTGTCGGCCACCGCGCGGCTGCCGACCCGGCCGGGCCGCGGGGTGTCCGCGGCCGGCTCGTAGATCTCGACGGCCTGCCGGCGGCCGAACAGGCCCTGTACCTGGACGGGAGTGTCCTCGGGGATCCGGCCGCCGGTGATCAACGGCCCGAATCCGGTGACCCGGTGGTAGCCGGAGGTCTCCAGGGTGCGGGTGACGGTGGCCGGCGGGACGTAGCCGATCTGGTCCGGATCCAGGTCGTTGCGCACCACCACCGTGTACAGCCCGGCGCGGGAGAGGAAGTCCCGCAATCCGGGCACCGTGCCGCCGGTGAGCAGCGCCTGCTCCACCGCGTCGGTCGCCCGCCGCACCCCGGGCGTGCCGAACGGGACGAAGTCCCGCTGCGCCCACGGCGAATCGGCCAGCGGGTCGAGTGGTTCGTCGATCGGGGAGCCCCACGTGTACAGCCCGTGGGCGGTCGCGGGCACCACCAGGGCCCGGCTGTCCGGGGAGTGCTTCTCCAGCCAGTCGGCGGTTTGGCGCCAGTGGTCGGGCAGCCTGGTGAAGGCGCCCGGTTGCAGCACCGTGCCGTTGAGATACGGCCAGGCCAGGCCGGGCAGGATCAGCAGCGCGGCGATCGCGGGCGCGAACCGGCGGGTCGGTCGGGGCAGGACGGGGTTCCGCTCGCCCACCGTGCCCACCAGGTGGGTCAGGCCGAGCACCAGGGCCAGCGCCAGGCCCGGCTCGAACTTGTAGATGTTGCGGAACGGACGCAGCCACCCGTCGAGCCACTCCCGGGCGGTGCCGTGGAACGGAGCGCCGAACGAACCGCCGTAGCCGGCCAGGGCGATCAGCGCCACGATCAGCACGGTCAGGGTCAGCCAGCGGCGCTCGGGCAGGTCCCGGCGGGCCAGCCCGGCCAGGCCGAGCGCGGCGGCGAAGGCCGATCCGAGGATGGTCACCACGGTGGTCGCCACGGTCCACCCGGCGGGCAGCCACGGCTCGCCGAAGTGCAGATAGGCGACCCAGTCGCCCGCACCGCGCAGCAGTTCGGTCGCGGACATCGTGCCGGTGGTGGTCTCGGCCTGCTCGATGTAGGGCAGGAAGTTCTCGCCGTAGATGCCGAGCAGCAGCAGCGGGACCACCCACCACGCGGTGGCGAGCAGCAGGCCGGGGACCCACCAGCCGATCAGCGCCCACTTGCGCGGCCCGGCCGGGCGGGTGAGCAGGTACAGCCCGACCGGCAGCAGCGCGGCCAGGGTCGAGGCGGCGTTGACGCCGCCCATGAACGGGATGAGCAGCGCCGAACGGGCGGCCGCCGTACGCGGGTTCAGCCGCGGCGAGGTCAGCGGCAGAAGTACCCACGGCAGCAGCGCGCCGGGCAACACCGCGGCCGAGGTGGACCCGATCACGATGGTGAAGGTCGGCCACAGCGCGTAGGCCACCGCACCGAGCAGCCGACTGCGCGCGGTGCCCACCCGCAATCGCTCGGCCAGCCGCAGGGCGCCCCAGAAGGCGGTGCTGACGATCAGCGAGAGCCACAGGCGTTCGGCGAGCCAGATCGGCAGGTGGATCAGATCGGCCAGCGCGTAGTAGGGCAGGATCGGGAAGGCGTAACCCACGTACTGGTCGGCGAGGCCGCCGAAGCCGCCCCGGTCGTGCCACAGACTGCCCAGGTCGCCGATGAATTTCCACGGGTCGGTGACCACGCCGAGCTTGGTCTCGAATGTCATCCGGCCCGGTGCCTTGGCCAGGAACGCGACGAAGACGACCGCCCAGAACGCCGGCAGCCAGATCCGCCGGCGCGGTCGGTCGGCCGGTGGTTCGGCCGGCGGCGCCTCGGCGGGCGGCCGACCGGGCCGGGCCGGAGGGAGGGACAGGGTCGTATCGGTCACGAGTGCCTCCTGCGGAGCGCGCGCGATGCCCGGGCGCCGGGATGCCGGCGGGCGGGACCGACGGGTGCGTCGGGCGATGGCGCCGCCGTCACGGGCACCGCCGAAGAATGAGGAGCAGATTCCAGGTGAGGACCTCACGCAGCCCGGGAAGGCGGGTGACCGCCCCGGGCAGAACGGGCCAGTAGCGGGAGCGGGCCGAGACCACCACCACGTCCGGGCGGGCCCGGACGTGCCGCAGCGTGGGCCCGATGTGCACGGCGAACAGGTTCTCGCCCAGGGTGTGCTTGGCGGCACGGCCGGTGCGCCGGGTGTACCGGGCCCGGGCGCGCTCGGCGCCCAGGTAGTGCCAGGGCGCCCACTCGTGACCGCCCCACGGGGAGTACCAGTTGGTGAAGGCGACGTAGATCAACCCGCCCGGGCGGGTGACCCGGACCAGTTCGCTCAGGAAGGTCTGCGGATCCGCGACGTGCTCCAGCACATTGGACGAGAAGCACACGTCGGCCACCCCGTCGGCCAGCGGCAGCAGGTAGCCGTCGGCCAGTACCGCGCCCCGGGGCGGCATGCCGCGCGGCGCCAGTTCCCGCGGATTCGGTTCGAAGAGGTATCCGTGGGCTCCGCGCCGGCGGAACTCCCGGGTGAAGTGCCCGCTGCCGCCGCCCACGTCCACCACCACCCGACCGCGCACCCGGACATGCCGCTCGACCTGGTCGGCGGCGTCGCGAGCGAGCAGCCCGTAGCAACGGTCCGGGTCGTGCCGCTCCTGCCGGAAGGCCCGAAAGAGCGCGATCGACCTACGCAGCGACGGGTCCTTCACGCGATCACCACGCGGTGTCGCCGCCGGCGCCCGGAGCGGACGCGGCCTCGGCGGCCACGGCCCGGAACCGGCGTACCGTGGCGGTCCAGCGAAACCGGCCGGCCCGCAGCCCGGCGGCGGCGCTCATCGCCGCGCATCGCCCGGGACTGAGCGCCAGGGTGCACCACGCGGCGGCGAACGAACTCTCGCCCCGGGCCAGGACCCCGGTGACGCCGTCGTCGATCGAGTCGCGCAGACCGGGGATGTCGAACCCGATCGCCGGGGTGTGCCGGGCTGCGGCCTCGGTCACCACCAGCCCCCAGCCCTCGACCACCGAGGGATGCAGCAACAGCCAGGCAGAGCACAACAATCGGTGCTTCTCGGCCTCGGAGACCCGGCCGGTGAACAGCACGCCGGGCCCGGCGAGGGCGCGCAGCCGGTCGCCCTCGGGGCCGTCGCCGACGATGACCAGACGGCCACCGGTCACCGGCCGGACCCGCTCCCACAGGCGCAGCAGCAGGTCGATGCGCTTGTACTCGACCAGCCGGCCCACCGCCACGAACAGCGGCTCCGGCGACTTGGCGACCCGCGGCCCGGGTTCCTCGACGCCGTTGTGCACCACGCGGATCCGGTCGGGCGGGACCCCGATCGCGCGCAGTGCGGCGGCGGTCGAGCCGGACACCGCGACGATCAGGTTGCCCCGATGCGCGCCGGCCAGCCCCCAGCGCTCCAGCCGCCGCCCCAGCCGCGCGGCCGGCCCCGGAAACCGCATTCCCCACAGGTCGGTATGGACGTGGTTGACCAGGCACAGGGTGGGGCCGCGGTGCCACAGCGGGCTCAGGTAGGGCACGCCGTTGCAGACCTCGACGAGCAGGTCGCAGCCGCCGACGCGGCGATCGAGGGCACGGTGGGCGCGCAGGTAGTGGTCGGTGTCGCCGCCGACCGAGACCACGCGGTAGTCGCGGTCGGCGGCGGGCCCACCGCACAGCAGGGTCACCTGGTGGCCGTGGGCGGTGAGTCCGTCGGCCAGTCGATCGACCAGCAGTTCGGAGCCGCCCGCGGCCGGGTTGGCCAGGTCGCGACGGGCCAGGAAGACGATCCGGCGAGGCCGGGGGGACCGGTCGGGCGGCGGTTCGGATGGTGTCGAGCGGGGCGTCGGACGCAGCGCGGGAGGCACGTGCCGGGGCATGAGAGCTCCAACTCGTATCGGGCCTGGATCGAACGCGGGTCGAGTGCATGGGAAGTGCGGGATGTGCGGGGTGAGTTCGTAGTTTTCGCCACCCCCGTGTGCCGCGGCTACTCACGCAGGTGACAACTTTGCCGCCGCGATCACCGACGAACCTTCAGTTCGGTGCCGGCCGCCCGGAGTCGCCCCGCCCGGCAGCCCTCCGGCGCAGCCGCGGCAACCGACGGGTGCGCACCCGCGCGCCCCGATCGGCGGCCGGCTCGGCGACCGGTTCGGCTTCGGGGGAGCCGCGCCGTGATCCGCGGACCACCAACAGCACTCCGAGCGCGGTGAGCACGGCCCCCGCGCTGCCCGCGGCGATCGGCGCGGTCTCGCCGACCAACACCAGCTTGGCGCCGTCCCGCCGCGCCGCATCGACCTGGCGGCGCCGGGTTTCGGGCGTGAAGCGGATCTCGGAACTGTCCAGCAGTACCACCGAAGCCGAACTCGCGCCGGGTGCCCGCAGGGTCTTGCGCGGGGCGATACGGGCATCGACGACCCGGCCCGTACGCGGGTCGACGACCAGATCGACACCGGCATTGGCGTACCACTCCTCGGCGAGCACCTGCGGTTGCGCGACGCCGACCAGAGCACCCGGGACCTGTCGGTCGCCGACCCGGGTGTCCGGCACGGTGCCGGTGAAGCGATAGCCGCGGTGTCCGCGCACCTTCACCGTGCCGCGGTAGTCCAGCGGGATCGCCGCCCCCAATGTCTCGTCCCACCAGCGGTATCGCCGCTTCTCCAGATCGAACGGGAACTTCAGGAACGCCTCGCCCCGGAACGCCGGCGTCTCCCCGCAGCAGTGCACCGGAGCATTGGTACGCCGGTCGGTCACCCAGCGGGCCACCGTCCACTGGTAGGACCGACGCGGGTCGTGCTCGGCCAGGGTGGCCGGGGTGTCGATCGTCGTCGACACGTCCCACACCGCCCGGCCGCTGCGCTCGGCCTCCGCGACATTGCCCACCACCCGGCGGGTCACGGTGAGCGTCTCGCCGTGCACCGGCCGCAGCGCGGTGGTGTCGAAATAGCTCCCGGTACCGGCGAACACCACGGTGTCGTCGATGTCGAGAGGGGTGCGCTCGGCCTGCGGCTCGACGTACCAGGCCAGCATCGCGGCCAGCACGAGCAGGAAGACTCCGGCTCCGAGCACGGCCAGGGACGAAATCGGGGAACGGGAGGAAAAGGTGCGGCGCATCCGGCACTCCTGACGGCAAAGGGCCAGGGCCTGTCTTCGATCCCACGCCGAGCACCGCGACGCCCGGCACCGCACCTCGCCACCCCGGTGAACCGCCCGAATGGAACCACTATGCGAGCGCTTCCCCGGCCGCCGATGCACGGCACCGGACGCCCCGGAGCCCGACGCGGGATCGAAGACAGGCCCGAGCGGACGTGCACGTCTGTCTCAGGCCGGGAACCGTAGGCGCACCCTTGACGGAGTGTCAATACGGCTCGCACACTGTGTTCACCACGGAGCCGGTGCATGGGAATGGGCGGGGTGCCCTCCGATCGAGAGGCTCGTCGAAGCATGCACAGACTGCTCGCCGCCGCGCTGACCGTGATCCTCGCCGCCGCCCTCGCCGTCGGTGCCGCGTTCGGCATCGTCGCCGCGTTGCACAAGACCCCCGAACAACCCAACGTCCCGCTCGTGTCGTTCCGCACCGATCCCACCGCGCCGAACCCACAGCCCTGATGCCGACCCCGCATGCCGGGAAACGGGTCGGACCACGCGTCCACGCCCCGGGCACGGGCGCGGGCCACCCGCCGCGAGGGAGAGGCGACATGACGGTGCGCACCGCATGGCGGGACGTACCTCGGCCGCAACTGCGCCGGTTCGCCGATCTGGCCCTGGCCGAGATCCCCGACCTGGCGCAGGGCATCCTGCGCGACATCCGGGTCGAGTACCCCGCACTCCCGCTGATCCCGGACGAGTCCGGCGAACCGATGGCCCTGGTCGCCATCCGACGCGCGCTGGCCGACTTCGTCTCGCACCTGCTCGACACCGACGACCGGCAGCACGAACGCCTGGAACTGTTCGAGATGTTCGGCCGCGCCGAGGTGCTCCAGGGGCGCAGCCTGGACTCGTTGCAGGCGGTCTACCGGCTCGGCGTGCGCCTCGCGTGGCGGCGGCTGGCCGAGATCGGCCAACAGGTGGAGATCCCGCCGCCCGCGATGTACGAACTCGCCGAGGCGGGCTTCGAATACCTCGACGGCCTGGTCGCCCAGTCCGTGCACGGTTACGCCGAGGCCGCGGCCCGCCAGGTGGGCGAACGCCTGTGGGCGCAGAAGCGGTTGATCAAGCTGATGCTCACCGAGTACGGCACCGAACCGGCGGGCGCGCTCGCCGAACACGCCGCCCGGATCGGCTGGCCACTGCCCGAACAGGTCGCCGTGGGCGTGCTGTTGCGACCCGCGCCGGACGCGGTCGCGCCGGCGGTGGGCCGGGACGTGCTCCTGGACATGGAGTGCGAACGGCCCCGAATGATCCTGCCCGACCCGGACGCGGCCGGGCGTTCCGACCTGCTGCGCCGGGCGATGGCGGGTTGGTCGGGCGCGATCGGGCCGGCCGTGCCCCTGGCCGACGCGGCCAAGTCGCTGCACTGGGCGTGCACCGCACTGCGCCTGATGGAGCGCGGGCAACTGCCGGACGGGCGGGTGATCCGCTGCACCGAACACACCGAGGCGCTGGTGTTGTTGCCGCCAGAGGAGCTGATCGAGGACCTGGCCCGCCGCTGCCTGGCACCGCTGGACAACTGCGCGCCCGCACACTCGCGTCGGCTGGCCGAGACCCTGCTCGCCTGGTTGGAGACGCGCGGCGGCGCACCGGAGATCGCGGCGCTGCTGGGCGTGCACGCGCAGACCGTGCGCTATCGGCTGCGTCGGATCCGGGAGTTGCTGGGCGACGAGATGGACGAACCGGATCGCCGCTTCGAGTTGGAACTGGTGCTTCGGGCCCGGCGGTTGCGCGAGGACAAGGCGGCGGCGCGGCGGGACTGATGGCGTGGCTAGCCGGGACCGCGGACGTGCCCCACCCCGAACCGGGACACCCTACGGGTGCGCCGATTCGGTCGGTGTCGTCGGCGGCGTCGCGGGCGATGTCGGTGGCGTCCACGGCGTCGGCTGCCGGGTCGGTGACCACTCCCAGCCCTCCGACGGGGGCCGCTCCGGAGCGGACGGCCGCGCGAACGGCCCCATGTGCCGGTTCATCAGGACCAGCATGACCACGACGAAGACCACGGTGATCACGGTCAGTGCCAGACCGATGGGGTTGCGGACGTTGAATACGTAGGGGCTCGGCCCCCACCTGTTCCGCTTGAGGATCGGTTCGTCGTCGTTCACGCCCGGCAGCATATTCCGCACATGTGAGCGAGTGACCGCGTGGCCGGCCGGGCCGCGCGCGAACGGGATGCCCGACCCGCCCACCTCGACCCGCCCCACCGACCCGGGACATCGGCCGTCGATTCGGGGCTGTGGCCTCATCCGCCCGGGACCGCGGGAGGCGCACGGTTGGCGTGTGACCGAACAACCGACCCACCCCGTGGCGGCTCACCGATCCGCCGCCACCCACGGCACTCCCGGAAGGACCAGGACCATGTGCCGGCACTCTCCCCCCTGTCCCGCCGCATCGGCCTCCGACCATCTCGCGGCACACGTCGTACAGAGCCATCCCGAGCAGGGCTGGAGCCTGCTGTGCAACGGCGTGGTGATCTTCGAGGACACCGGCGCGCTGCTGCCCGACGGTGCGATCGAGGCCCCACACCGGGTGGCCCCGCCCCGGTCGATCCCGATGCAGGCGGCCCGGTAGCCGAGCGGACCGCACCGATGCCGGTGCCGCGCCCGGCGACGTCCACCCCGCGGTGGCGACCGGGCGCGGCACCGAAACCACCGAAACCACCGAAACCACCGAAGACCGCGGAGAACCGCGTCCGGTTCTCCGCGATTTCGCACCAGGCAAGGAAGACCACTCGTGAGTATTCTGTGCCGGCCCGCCGTGGCCGTCCCCGAGAACGTCATCACCATGGACGAGTCGTTGGAGATCGCCCGCCGACTGCACGCGGACAACCCCCGACTGCCGCTCGCGCTGCGGCTGATCGAGAACACCGGCGTACGCAAACGACATCTCGTCCAGCCGATCGAGCGCACCCTGCGCCATCCCGGCTTCGAGGCCCGCAACCTCCTTTACCACGAGCAGGCCAGGCTGCGGGTGCCCCCGGTGATCCGCCGGGCCCTGGCCAACGCGGAACTGGACGTACGCGACGTGGACCTGCTGATCTACGTCTCGTGTACCGGATTCGGCATGCCGTCGATGACCGCGTGGCTGATCAACGAACTGGGCATGCGCTCCGACACCCGCCAGCTGCCGATCGCCCAGCTCGGCTGTGCGGCCGGCGGCGCCGCGATCAACCGGGCGCACGACTTCTGTACCGCCCATCCCGGCCTCAACGCGCTGATCGTCGCCTGCGAGTTCTGCTCGCTGTGCTACCAGCCCGCCGACGCCGACATCGGCTCGCTGCTCTGCGACGGCCTGTTCGGCGACGCGGTCGCGGCGGCCGTGGTGCGCGGCGCGGGCGGCACCGGAATCCGGCTCGAACGCAACGCCTCCCACCTGATCCCGAACACCCAGGACTGGATCCGCTACGCGGTCAAGGACACCGGCTTCCACTTCCGCCTGGACAAGCGGGTGCCCGCCACGATGGAGCCACTGGCACCGGTCATCGAGGAACTGGTCGCCCGGCACGCCTGGGACGCCTCGGACCTGGACTTCTACATCGTGCATGCCGGCGGTCCGCGGATCCTGGACGACCTGAGCACATTCCTCCGCGTCGCCCCCGAGGCGTTCCGGCACAGCCGGGCCACCCTCACCGAGTACGGGAACATCGCCAGCGCGGTGGTCCTCGACGCCCTGGACCGATTGTTCGCGGCGGGCGGACCGGCCGCCGGCGGACGCGGCATCGTGGCCGGCTTCGGCCCCGGGATCACCGCCGAGATGGCGGTCGGCACCTGGGTCGAATCCGGACCACCGGGCGGCCTCGATCGCCGGTCCTCAGTCGAGGAGGTGCCGTCATGGTCGACGGCCTGATCATCCCGCCCGGAACGGGCCGGCGGCTGGTGACCGCCGCACACGAGGTCACCTACAAGGTCACCGGCGCGCACGCCCGACACACCTCGACCTTCGAGGTGGTGGTGCCGCCCGGCTTCGACGTCGGCGCGCACGTGCACGGGCACGGTGAGGAGTTCTTCTACGTACTCGACGGCGAACTCGACGTGCTCGCCTTCGAGCCCCGCCGGCGCACCACCGACGACTGGCGAACCTGGCGCTCGGAGACCGGCCGGGGACCGGTCCGGGCCGGCGCCGGGAGCTGCATGTTCGTACCGCCCGGGTGCCCGCACGCATTCGGCAACCCGACCACGCGACCGGCCCGGATGCTCTTCCAGTCCACACCGGCGCCCGACCACGAACGTTACTTCGAGGAGCTGCTCACCATCTTCGAGAGCGGCGAGCGGGTCGACGCGGAGCGTGTGGCCCGACTGCGCCGGGACTACGACATCCACCAGATCACCCCGCTGCGGCACGCCGCCCCGAGCACCGCGCCGCGCGACGAACAGGGGAGAACGCGATGACCACCGCTTCCGGGCCGGCCGCCGACCGGGTACCGCCGGACTGGCTGATCTGCCCGAGTTGCCGCGCCCTGGTGTACCGCAAACGTTTCGAGCGTGCCGATCGGGTGTGCCCCCGCTGCGGCGCACACACCCCGTTGGACGCGGCCCGGCGGCTGGACGCGCTGCTCGACCCGGGCAGCGCCCGGCCGCTCACCCCGACCCCGACCGTGCAGGACCCGCTGCGCTTCGAGGACCTCCGGCCGTACCCGGACCGGTTGGCCGCCGCCCGCGCGGCCACCGGGCACGACGACGCGGTCCGGGTGGCGCTCGGCACGCTGGCCGGGCATCCGGTGGTGCTGGCCGTGATGGACTTCGCCTTCATGGGCGGCAGCCTGGGGGTGGCCGCCGGGGAGGCGATCGGCACGGCCGCCGACGCCGCGCTGGCCCGGCGGGTGCCGCTGATCGTGGTCACCTCCTCCGGCGGCGCCCGGATGCAGGAGGGCGCGCTGGCCCTGATGCAGATGGCCAAGACCTCGGCGGCGATGGCCGAACTGGACGAGGCGGGACTGCTCACCGTCACCGTCGTCGCCGACCCCACCTATGGCGGCGTGGCCGCCTCGTTCGCCACGCTGGCCGACGTGGTGGTGTGCGAACCGGGCGCGCGGATGGGCTTCGCCGGACCCCGCGTGATCGAGCAGACCATCGGGGAGCGGCTGCCGGAGGGGTTCCAGCGGGCGGAGTTCCTGCTTCGGCACGGCCTGGTGGACGCCGTGCGCCCGCGCGGTGAGCTGCGCCGCACGCTCGCGGTGCTCCTGGCCGCGGCGCGCGGGGCCGTCGGGCCGGATCCGGCGGAGGGGAGTGGGCGGCCTGTCCGCGCTGCCGTGCGGTCCGATCGGGCTTCGGCGGCGCCGGCGGCCCGGCCGGATCGGGTGGCGGCGAGCGGGCCGGCCCGGGCCTCGGTGTCGGGCGCCGTCGCGGTCCCCGAATCGGGCGCGCCGGCCGTTCGGCCCGCGCACGAGGTGGTCGCCGCCGCGCGGGACCTGGGCCGGCCGACCACGCGGGACCATCTCGCCTACTGGATGGACGCGTTCGTCGAGTTGCGCGGCGACCGGGCGGGCGGCGACTGCCCGGCGATCGTGGGCGGTCTGGGCCTGGTCGAGGGCCGCGCGATGCTCGTGCTCGGCCACCAGAAGGGCCACACCACCGCCGACCTGGTCCGGGCCAACTTCGCGATGGCCTCACCGGCCGGCTACCGCAAGGTGGTCCGGCTCGCCCGGCTGGCCGAGAAGATCGGTGTGCCGCTGGTGACCCTGATCGACACCCCGGGCGCGCACCCGGGCATCGAGGCCGAACAGCAGGGCCAGGCCGGGGCGATCGCGGAGTGCCTGCGCGTGCTCGCCGGACTGCGGGTGCCCGTGGTGGCCGTGGTCACCGGCGAGGGCGGCAGCGGCGGCGCCCTCGCGCTCGGCGTCGCCGACCGGGTGCTGATCAGCGCGAACGCGCTGTACTCGGTGATCAGCCCGGAGGGCTGCGCGGCGATCCTGTGGAAGACCCGCGAGCAGAGCCCGGCGGCGGCCCGGGCGCTCGGTCTGGACGCCGGTTCGCTGCTCGAACTCGGCGTGGTGGACCGGGTGATCGCCGAACCCGAGGGTGGTGCCCAGGCCGATCCGGCCGCCGCGAGCCTGGCCCTGCGGGACGCGGTCCTGGAGACGGTGGCCGAGCTCGCGACGGTCGAACCGGCCGAGCGCGTGGTGCTGCGGCGGCGACGCTTTCGCGCCTTCGGACTACCGGCGGTGCCGGCCGCGGAGGGCGACGGGCTCGACCGCGACCGGGCGGACGCGCACGACTACGAGGAGGAATCGGCATGAGCGGCGTCGACAACCGAGGCCGGGCGGCCACCCTGGCCGTCCTGTGCACCACGTTGGGTCAGGTGCTGAGCGAGGCACCGCGACCGCCCACGCAGATCGTGCTGCGATCCGGAGGAGAGAGCATCGAGGTCGCCTGGTCGCACACCCCGGGGCAGCCGCCGATCCCGGCCGCCACCCCGCCCGGGCCCGAGGCCGGGCCCGAGGCCGGGCCCGCGCCCACCCCGCCGCCGGCCGCCGCACCTGCGGGCCACCTGGTCCGCGCGCCGCTGGTCGGCACCCTCTACCGCGCGCCGGAACCGGGAGCGGCACCGTTCGTCGAGGTCGGCGACATGGTCCGGGCCGGCCAACAGGTGGCCATCATCGAGGCGATGAAGCTGATGAACCCGATCGAGGCGGACCGCGACGGTCGGGTGGCGGCGGTGCTGGTCGACAACGGCCAGGGCGTCGAGTACGACCAACCGCTGCTCGAACTCGACCCCGATCCCACCACCGATCCCGACGCCGGATCCGCTGCCGATCCGGCCGCCGGCCCCGGCTGCCCCGGCTCCGGCCCCCACTCCGATTCGGCGAGGTGAGCTGCCGTGTTCGACACCGTATTGATCGCCAACCGGGGCGAGATCGCGCTCCGCGTGGTGCGCACCTGCCGGGACATGGGCATCGCCACCGTCGTCGTGCACTCCGGCGCGGATCGCGACTCGGCCGCCGTACGGGCCGCCGACCGGCACGTCAACATCGGCCCTGCGGACCCCCACCGCAGCTACCTCTACCCGCCGGCGGTGATCGAGGCGGCCCGCAACACCGGTGCGCAGGCGATCCATCCCGGCTACGGATTCCTCTCCGAGGACCCGGACTTCGCCACGATCTGCGCCGAGAACGGGATCGTCTTCATCGGCCCGGCGCCCGAGGTGATGGCCCGGCTCGGGGACAAGTCGACGGCCCGGCGGCTCATGGCGGACGCCGGGCTGCCGGTGCTGCCCGGATCGCCGGACCCGGTCGAGACCGCCGACGAGGCCGCCGAGGTGGCCCGGCGGATCGGCTTCCCGCTGATCGTCAAGGCGGTCGCGGGCGGCGGCGGCCGAGGGATGGCGGTGGTGCCGGACGCCGGCGCGCTGCTGCCCGCCTTCCGGGCGACGCGCGCCACGGCCCAGGCGGCCTTCGGCGACAACCGGGTCTACCTGGAGCGCTACCTGGCCGGTGCCCGTCACATCGAGATCCAGATCCTGGCCGACGGACACGGCAACGTGGTCCACCTCGGCGAGCGGGACTGCTCGGTGCAGCGCCGACACCAAAAGCTGGTCGAGGAGTCCCCGGCACCGTGCCTGCCCGCCGGCCAGGCCGATCGACTGGCCGCACACGCGGTCGCCGGGGCCCGGGCGGTGGGCTATCGGGGCGCGGGCACCTTCGAGTTCCTGGTCCGTGGCGAGGAGGCGGCGTTCATCGAGGTCAACTCGCGGATCCAGGTCGAGCACCCGGTGACCGAGACGGTGACCGGGATCGACATCGTCCGTGAACAACTGCTCATCGCCGCAGGCCGACCGCTGGGCCTCGACCAGGACCGGGTGCGGCCCCGAGGGGCCTCGGTGGAGGTCCGGATCAACGCCGAGGATCCGGCTCGCGACTTCGCGCCCTGTCCCGGCACGCTCACCGCCTTCGACGCGCCGGCCGGCCCGTTCGTCCGCGTGGACACGCACGCGTTCCCGGGATCCCAGGCCCGCCCGGAGTACGACTCGCTGCTGGCCAAGATCGTCACGTGGGGACCGGATCGCGACCAGGCACTGGCCCGGATGCGCCGCGCGCTGGGCGAACTGCGGGTCGAGGGCCCGGGCATACACACCACCGCGCCGCTGCTCGCCGAGATCCTGGACGACCCGGACTTCCGCGCGGGGCGTCACGACACGACGCTGCTGGACAGCCGCACCGGCGCCTGACGCACCGACCGAGGGCGTATCGGCGCGGGTACGGGCGCCTGAGGTTCCGGCGCCCCGAGCCACCGGCGCCCGACGCCCCGGTTCCCGGCGTATCGGCCCCTGACGTATCGGCCGGCGCCATACCCGCTCCCGACGCGCCGGCTTCCGACGTTTCGGCCACCGACACCGGTCACCGACACCGGCTTCCGACGTATCGCTTCGACGAAAGGCCACTCATGTCCGCGCCCGGAACCGCTCCCGCGTCCGCTCCCGTCTCCGCCTCCCCGGCCCGCGTGTTGGCGATCTCCGGTTCGCTGCGCGCCCGGTCCGACAACACCCGGCTGCTGGCCGCGCTGCCTGCGCTCGCGCCGGCCGGCATGTGCTTCGACGTCTATCCGACGCTGGGCGAACTACCGCTGTACAACCAGGACTTGGACGTGCATCCGGAGCTGCCGGCGGTGCGCCGGTGGCGTACCGCGATCCGTCGGGCGGACGGGTTGGTGATCGCCACCCCCGAGTACAACCACTCGATCCCCGGCGTGCTCAAGAACGCCGTCGACTGGGCCTCGCGCCCACGAGGGGACGCGTCGTTGTCCGGGAAGGGCATCGCGGTGATGGTGGTCACGGCGAGTCGGCTGCACGGGTTTCGCGGTTTGACCGACACCGTGCGGATCCTGGCCGGTCTGGGCAACCTGGTCGTGCCGCACCCGGAGGTGGTGGTGGGCGGCGCCCCCGACGCGCTGACCGGCGGACCGGACGGATCGGTACGGCCTGCGGACCCCCGGGTCGCGGCGCTGATCCGAGCCCAGTTGCAGGCCCTCTCCGACGTCATCCACACCGGCGCGGCCGGCGCCGCCCTGGCCGCACCGACCCGTCACCGCCGTACCGGGTGAGCCCGCCCGCCGTGCACACGGCGCCGCCCCCACCGTCGAGGACGGTGGGGGCGGCGGTCGGAATGTGCCGATTCAGCCGGACGGCGGATGATGCGTGTCCGGTTCGGCGGGTCGGCCCGGTGCATCGGCCCGATGCGGCGGATGGCCGCCGTCCGGATTCGTCGGTTCCGACGAATCCTCGGGCTCCGCGGCCACGCACACGTGGTTCGGCGGGTGGCAGCCGAAGTGCTTGTCGGGCTGATCCGATCCGGGCGGTGGTTCGCCGCCGTTCGGCAGTGGGGTCGTCGACATGATCGATCTCCGTGCTCTGTGAGGGACGAGGTGATCGGGTCGATCACCTCTCCTCCACCTTCGCGCGGTCTCGGTTCGCCCGCATGTGGTCACGGTCCCGGGCCGGTCCCGGGTTGGTCCCGGGTGTCGGTCCCGGGTCGTGGAATGACCGCGCGCACCACGGTGCCGTGCTCGTCGCCGTCTGCGGTGAAACTGCCGCCGAGTTCCTCGGCGCGTTCGGCCATCGAGGCCAGGCCGACGCCCTCGGTCGCCGCGCCGCGCTCGCGGTCCACGCTCCCGATGCCGTCGTCGACCACCTCCAGGACGACGCGGGTGTCGGTGACCCGGACGTCGAGCGTGGCGTTGCGGGCCCGGGCGTGCCGGACGACGTTGGTCAGCGCCTCGCCGCAGATCCGGTAGACCGCGACCTCCACGGCGGCGGGCAGCGGCGGGGGCGGATCGGGGTCGAAGGCGACCCGGATGTGCGGATCCGTGCCGTTGCCGCCGTCCAGCCGCGTGGCACATTCGCGCAGTGCGCCGGCCAGACCGAGACGGGCGAGTGCGGCGGGGGCGAGGCCGTCGGTGATCCGGCGCAACTCGGTGATCGCCTCACCGATGCTGCGCGACGCGATGGCCAGCGTGCCCTCGGCCGGAGTGCCCGGCGGTACGCAGGCCCGCGCGGTGTCGACCTGGAGCCGGGTGCCGGACAACGCGGGGCCCAGGCCGTCGTGCAGGTCGTGGCGCAGCCGGCGGCGGGCCTCCTCGCGGGCGAGCACGATGTGTTCGCGGGTCTCCTGGAGTTCCTCGTACAGGCGCAGCGACGCGATGGCGGGCGCCGCCTGGTCGGCGAGGAAGCGCAGTACTTCCAGGTCCTGGCGATCCAGGGTGTCCTGTCCGGGTCGGGGCGGTGCGGAGAGCCGGCCGATCACGGCACCCTCGTAGGTGAGCGGGAAGTCGACGCGGTCGGCGTCGGCGCTGCCGATCCGGGCGAGTTCGCGTTCCCCGTGTCGGGTGGCGACCACGACGCCTGCGCCGGGCAGACCGAGGGTGTGTACGACGGTTCGGCAGAGCAGGGTCGGCGCCGCGCCGGGTGCCGGTGCCCGGCTCAACTGCTCGGAGAGGTCGCGGACCACCTGGTAGGGCCGGGCCCGTTCGCCGTAGTAGAAGCGGTCCACGACGCGCATCGCCCAGCCGATGGTCGGGCGCAGCAGGGCGCCGATCACCAGCGCGCCGGCCGCCATCACCAGTGCGCCGGCGGTACGCGCGCCGGGCAGTGTGCCGGAGAGCGCGACGGCGATCCCGAAGTAGCCGCCCATCAGCACCGCGGCCAGCGAGAAGGCGGCCAGCACCTTGCGCGTGGACCGGTCGAGGTGCCACTGCCGGTCCCGGGCGAAGGCGTACGCGAAGCACAGCTGCCAGACCAGCACGCCCGCGTAGAGAAGGAAGTCATAGAGCAGATCCGAGAGTTCGAGGTGGTAGCCGAGGAAGCTCACGGCCAGCCACAACAGGTAGGGCAACAGCGGTACGAGTCGTACCGGGTGCGGTCCGGGCGAGCGCACCCAGCACACGGTCATCACCGCGAGGCTGGTGAGGATGACCAGTGGTGGAATCAGCTCCATCCGCGGGGTCAGCCACTCGTCCAGCCACCGCTGCGCGTCGGCCCAGGCGCCGTGTTGCAGGAAGCTGGGCAGTCCGTACCAGTCCGACCCGGCGTGGTCGGTGTACGCGTGCAGAGCGCTCCACACGGCGACCAGCACGGCGTAGATCCGGACGGATCGGGCTCTGGGCAGGGTCCCGTTCGGGAGCCACAGCGGCAGCGCGTACATCCCGAACAGGAACACCCAGTCGGTGACCAGCCACACGGTGATCGCCACGGCGGACCAACCGGGTCCGGCGTCGGCGAACACGGCGCCGAACAGGACCGCGCTGCCCAGCGGGTAGGACAGGCCGGTCCACAGCAGCAACCAGCCCAGGCCGGGCGCGGATCGACGCGAGAGCACGAACAGCCCGGAGAGCGCGAAGGCGACGCCCTGGAGGGTGGCCACGCCGATCAGGGCGGGGCGCGGGGACATCCTGGGGTCGTCGAGGTGGGTGAGCAGCAGGACCAGCGTGACGAGGCCGCCGGCCAGGGAGGCGCCGCATACCGCGTAGGCCCGGTCGAGACCGGAGCGTTGCTCTCGGTTGCCGATGGGCATCTGGCGCCTCCTCACGAGACGTCGGCGAACGACGGCGCGGACGAGTGGAGCCGGGTGGGACCGGACGACGCCGGGTGGTTCCGGTGTACGGGGCCCGGCGGGGTTCGGACGTCCCAGGATGGCCGTCGCGAGGTCCCGTGCGCACGAGGCACCGGTCCCATCGAGGTCCCGATTCGGGCCCGGCCGGTGTCCCGGGGCGGCCCGCGCCCGGGTGCGCGGACGCGGCGCCGCGCGGGTGCCGGATCAGTCGGCGCCCAAGCCGAAGTCGCGGGCGTGCGCCACCGCCTCCGCGCGGGTGCCGACGTGCAGTTTCTCGAAGATGTGCGTGATGTGGTTGCGCACGGTCTTCTCGGCGAGGAACAGCCTGCGGGCGATGTTGCGGTTGTCCAGGCCGCGGGCGAGCAGGTCGAGCACCTCGCATTCGCGCTCGGTCAGCTCGGGGAACACCCGCTCGGCGGTGCGCGGGGCACCACTCGCCAACAGTGCGGTCAACCGGGGTACGGTCTGCGCCCCGAAGACCGCGCCGCCGGCCGCGACCGTGCGCACCGCGTGCAGCACCTCGTCCCGACCCGCGCCTTTGACCAGGTAGCCGCCCGCGCCGGCACGCATCGCGGCGAGCAGGCTGCCGTCGTCGTCGGACATGGTCAACACCAGGACCGGGACGGTGGGCGTGTCGGCGGCGATCCGCCGGGTGGCCTCGATGCCGGAGCCGTCCGGTAGGGACAGGTCCATCACCACCAGGTCGGGACGGTACTCGGCGACCGTCTCGGGCACCGCGGCGGCCGTCTCCACCTCCGCGACCACCACGACGTCGTGGGCACTCTCCAGCGCCGCCCGCAACCCCGCCCGAAACAACGGATGGTCGTCGACGATCACGACCCGAACCACCTCGGAACCACTCTCCCCAACCACGCGGTACATACTACGCGTGCGCGCGCACTCACCATGTGCACATGGCCGAGTCGCACCTCCCCTCCACGAACGCCTCCGCCTCGAAGCCCCCGCGCCCCCACCTCCACGCCCGCGCCCCCACGCCCCCGCCCACACCGCCCCGGGGGACTCCTGTTGCGTTCCCTGAAGCGCGGTGGGGCTTGTATGCGGGTAGGGGCGATGAAACGCTGCCGGGATCCCGTGGCCACGGGGCGGGACGGTCGGGCTCGCGTGCGTGTCGCGGGAACGTCGGTCGGTGATGGGAGGACGGGGACGATGGTGGATCTCGCGGCCGTTCTGGACGACCTCGGAGCGGAAAGCGCCGCACTGGACCGGCTCGTCGGCGGGTTGGCACCGCACGCGTGGGCCATGCCGACGCCCGCGCCGGGGTGGACCATCGCCCACCAGATCGCGCACCTGGCGTGGACCGACGATCAGGTCCGGCTCGCGGCGAGCGATCCGGCCGGCTTCGCCGTCGCCGTCGCGGAGGCCGCGGCCGACCCCGACGGCTTCGTGGACCGAGCGGCCGAGCGCGGCGCGGCGGAGCCGCCGGATCGCATCCTGGCCGGCTGGCGCGCCGGTCGCGACGCCGTGGCCAAGGTGCTGGCCGCGGTACCGGCGGGCGGGCGGTTGCCCTGGTACGGACCGCCGATGAGCGCCGCGTCGATGGCCGGCGCCCGAATCATGGAGACGTGGGCACACGGACAGGACGTCGCCGACACCCTCGGCGTACGGCCCCCGCCCACCGCCCGGCTGCGCCACGTGGCCCGGATCGGCGTCCGGGCCCGTGACTACGCCTACTTCGTGCACGATCTGCGCCCGCCCGAGCGGGAGTTCCGGGTCGAACTGAGCGGCGGGCCCGAGGTCGGCGGTGCCTGGACGTACGGCCCCGAGGACGCGGCCGAGCGGGTGACCGGCCCCTTGCTCGACTTCTGCCTCCTGGTCACCCGACGCCGGCACGCCGACGACCTCGCCGTCCGGGCCGAGGGCGACGAGGCGGTGCGCTGGCTGGAAATCGCCCAGTGCTACGCCGGCCCACCCGGACCGGGCCGCACCCCCGGCCGGTTCGCCTGATCCCACGAAGCGGCGACACGCGACCGCCCGGACGCACCACGTTCGGCCGGGCGCTCGACGGGTCACCGTCCCGGGCCGCCCGCACGAGCGCCGGCGACCACGCCCGGGTTCGGACCCGGGCGGTGCGTCGGGCGAGCCCGGGCCTGCGCCATCCGAGGGGTGCGGCTGTTCCGATCGAGTGGGCGGGGCGCGTCGATCGGCGACGTACGGCCTGCCGCCGGAGAGGGTGATGCTTCGGCGTCGCGGTGCGGGCGATGATGGGAGAACACGATGACCACAGGTGTGGACGGGCCCGGCCGGCCGGTGTTGCCACCCATCCTCAGGGGACAGAAAGCGCTGGTGACGGGGGCGAATTCCGGTATCGGCAAGGCGACCGCCATCGCACTCGGACAGGCGGGCGCCGACGTCGTCGTGAACTACGTCTCCGGCCCGGAGACCGCCGACGAGGTGGTCCGGGAGATCGAGTCCTTCGGCGTACGGGCGTACCCGCACGAGGCGGACGTCTCGCAGGAGGACCAGGTCGTCGCGATGGTCGCGCGCATGGTCGAGGAGTTCGGCACGATCGACATCATGGTGGCCAACGCCGGGCTCCAACGGGACGCCGCCCTCACCGAGATGTCGCTCGCCCAGTGGCAGAAGGTCCTGGACGTGAACCTCACGGGTCAGTTCCTGTGCGCCCGGGAGGCGGCCAAGGAGTTCAAGCGCCGCGGCGTGGTCCCGGAGGTCTCCCGCTCGGCGGGAAAGATCGTCTGCATGAGCTCGGTCCACCAGATCATCCCGTGGGCGGGCCATGTGAACTACGCCTCGTCCAAGGGCGGCGTCCTGATGCTGATGCAGACCCTCGCACAGGAACTCGCCCCGGACCGGATCCGGGTCAACGCGGTCGCCCCGGGCGCCATCCGTACCCCGATCAACCGCGACGCGTGGGCCACTCCCGAGGCGGAGGCCGATCTCCTCGGGCTGATTCCCTACCGCCGGGTCGGCGATCCGGTGGACATCGCCGACGCGGTCACCGTCCTGGTCTCCGACCTGATGGACTACGTCGTCGGCACCACGATCTATGTCGACGGTGGCATGACGCTCTTCCCCGGCTTCGCCACCGGGGGGTGAGGGCGTCGTGGAGGACCACGTGACCCCTCGGCGGGTGGTGATCCTCGGCGGCGGCTTCGCCGGGCTGTTCGCCGTACGGGCCCTGCGCAGCGCCCCGGTCGCGGTGACCCTGGTCGACCGCTGTGCGCACCACCTCTTCCAGCCCCTGCTGTACCAGTGTGCTTCCGGCATTCTGTCCGAGGGGCAGATCGCGCAGCCGCTGCGTGCCGTCCTGCGCCGGCACGACCGGGTACGGTGCCTGGAAGCGACGGCGACCGACGTGGACGTCGCCCGACGGGTCGTGCACGCCGAGCGGCCGGACGGCCGGGTGCTCGCCCTCCCCTACGACGACTTGATCGTGGGGATCGGCGTGCGCCAGTCCTACTTCGGGCACGACGAGTTCGCGGCCCACGCCCCCGGCATGAAGACGCTGGAAGACGCGTTGAGGGTGCGGAGCAAGCTCTACCGCGCGTTCGAGACGGCGGAGGCGAGCGAGGACGAGCGCGAGCGCGCGCACTGGCTCACCTTCGCCCTGGTGGGGGCCGGCCCCACCGGGGTCGAACTGGCGGGCCAGATTCGGGAGATCGCCGGCCACACGCTCAATCGGGAGTTCTCCGGCATCGACCCGAGTCGGGCGCGGGTGCTGCTCTTCGACGCGTCGGACGCGGTGCTCGCCCCCTTCGGCCCGGTCCTGTCCCGGCGGGCTGCCCGCACCCTGGACGATCTCGGCGTGGAGGTGCACCTGGGCACGATCGTCACCCACGTCGACGACCGGGGCCTGACCGTACGCCGTAAGGACGGCGGCACCGAGCGGGTGGAGGCTCGCACGGTGCTGTGGGCGGCCGGGGTCGAGGCACCGCCGCTGGCGACGGTCCTGGCCCTGGCCACCGGGGCGGAACAGGACCGGGCGGGACGCATCCGAGTCGAGCCCGACCTCACGATCGCGGGCCATCCGGAGATCCGGGTGGTCGGCGACTTGATGAGCCTGGACAAGCTGCCCGGTCTGGCCGAGGTCGCGATGCAGAGCGGAGCCTACGCCGGCCGCCGGATCCGGCACGCCGTCGAGGGCAGGACCGGCAAGACGCGTCCGTTCCGATACGTGGATCTCGGCAGCGCCGCGTACATCTCCCGTGGTAAAGCGGTCGTCAGGATGGGCCGGTTCCACGCATCCGGGTTGATCGGCTGGCTGATCTGGCTGTTCATCCACATCGTTTTCCTCACCGGCTTCCGCAGCCGGATCGGGGCACTGCTCAGTTGGGCGGTGGTCTTCGCCACCGGATCCCGCCGCGAACGCGCGTTCCTTTCACCCGACCCGCAGCCCGACCCACGGCCCGACCCGCAACCGGCTGCGCAGCCCGATGCGCGGCACGGTCCGCCTTCCGGTCCGCCGAGTGACCCCGAGATCACCCGGCACGACCCATCGAGGCCCGCATGAACCCCGGCTCACCGATTCTGGCCTCGGCGCCGGAACAGCTGCTTCCGGCACGGGAGTTGATGGCCTTCACGCTGGCCTCCCACATCATTTTGGTGCCGTTGGGCGTGGCGTTGCCGTTGATCACGCTGGTGATGCACCACCGGGCCCTGCGCAAAAACGATCCGGTGGCAATGCTGCTGGCCAGGCGCTGGTCCGCGGTCATGGCCGTCCAGTTTGCGGTCGGCATCGTCACCGGCACGGTCCTGTCGTTCGAGTTCGGACTGTTGTGGCCGGGCATGATGGGCCGGTGGGGCGACGTCTTCGGCATCGGATTCGGCGTGGAGGCGTGGGCGTTCTTCCTCGAGGCGATCCTGATCGCGATCTACCTGTACGGCTGGCGCCGGCTGAAGCCGTGGACGCATTTCTGGCTCGGCGTCCCGTTGCCGTTCGCGGCGCTGCTCGGCGCGTTCGGAATCATCGCCGCCAACGCCTGGATGAACACCCCTGCGGGTTTCACCCTCGACTCGACCGGCAAGCCGACCGACGTCGATGTGCGATCGACGATCTTCACGCCGATGTTCGGACCCCAGTACTGGCATTTCGTGGTCGCGATGTTCCTGACCGCCGGCTACGTCGTGGCCGGCGTCTACGCGGTGGGTTGGCTGCGCGGTCGCCGCGACCGCTACCACCTCCTCGGGTTCCGGGTGCCGTTCACGATCGCCGCCGTCCTCACCCCCGTGCAGTTCGTGCTCGGCGACTCCATCGCTCGGTCGGTCTTCCACAAGCAACCGGTCAAGTTCGCCGCCACGGAACTCGTCTGGGACACCGACACGCACGTACCCGAGTACATGTTCGGCCGGCTGCAATCGGACGGAAGCGTCAAGGGGGGCCTCAAAATCCCTCAACTCGACTCCATCCTGGCCGGCTTCAGCCCCGACACCGAAGTGGCCGGGCTGACCGCCGTGCCCTCCGCCGACCGCCCCACGCCTACTCAGGCGACGATCGCGCACTGGGCCTTCGACATCATGGTCACCATCGGCAGCCTGCTGATCCTGTTGGCGCTGTGGTACGGCTGGTGCCGGCTGCGCCGCCGTGACCTGCCGCGGTCACGGTGGTTCTTCCGATGCGCCGCCCTCGCGGGTGCGGCCAGTGTGCTGGCCGTGGAGTGCGGCTGGATCACCACCGAGGTGGGTCGACAGCCCTGGATCGTCTATCGGAACATGCGGGTCTCCGAAGCGGTGACCCCGACCCGGGCCGCCGCGCTGTGGACCGTGCTCGGCGTCATCGTGGTGGTCTACGTTCTCGTTTTCGGCGCGTTCCTCGGCGTGCTGCTCAAGATGCGCAGCCGTTGGCGGCTCGCCGACTCGGGCGCCGCCCGCGCGCTCGACGACCGACCGGAGAGCGACGCCCCGTACGGTCCACGCGGCGAACTCGTCGGCGCCGGCCCGAAGTCCCCGGCACCGCCCGCCGGACCGGGCAGCGGACCGGATCCCGGGAGCGTGCCGTGACCGCCGACCTCGTCGCCTGGATCCTGCTGTCGGTCATCGCCGCGTACGCCTGCGGCGGCGGCGTCGACTACGGCGCCGGGTTCTGGGACCTGCTGGCCGGCGGTGCGGAGCGCGGGAAGGCTCCGCGCCGGCTGATCGACCACGCGATGGCACCGGTGTGGGAGGTCAACAACGTCTGGCTGATCTTCGTTCTGGTCCTCATGTGGACGGGCTTCCCGGTGTTCTTCCAGACGGTGTTCACCGCGCTGTGGTTGCCGCTGGCGCTGGCCGTCGTCGGCATGGTCCTGCGCGGCGCCGGGTTCGCGCTGCGCAAGCCCACCCGGCGACTGGCCGAACGCCGGATCTACGGTGCCGTGTTCGCCGTTTCCTCGTTGCTCACCCCGTTCTTCCTGGGCGCCGCCGCAGGCGGCGTGGCCTCCGGCCGGGTCGAGCCGGGCACCACCGCCTCGGCCGACGCCTGGGCCAATACCACCTCGATCCTCGCCGGACTGCTCGCCGTCGCGGCCACCGCGTTCCTCGGCGCGGTGTTCCTCACCTCGGACGCACGTCGCTTCGACGCCCCCGACCTGATCGGCTACTTCCGGGTGCGTGCCTGGATCGGCATCGGCGCGCTCGTGGTCGTGGGCGCGCTCGGCCTGGCCGTGACCGACGAGCACGCGTCGTACGTCCATCACGGACTCACCCACGGGATCGGGCTCCTGCTGGTGGTCTTCGCCGCGGTTGCCGTGGCCGCCACGGCCTGGCTCGTCTCCGGCCGCCATGCCGGATGGGCGCGGTACACCTCGGTGGCCTCGGTGGCCTCGATGGTCGCCGCCTGGGGGTTCGCCCAGCGCCCCTATCTGGTGCCCACCTCCCTGACCGTGCGGCAGGCGGCGGGAGCGAGCGCCTCACTGCGGTGGATGCTCTTCGTGGCGCTCATCGCCATCGTGCTGATCGGCCCGGCGCTGGTCGTGCTGTATCGCCTCGACACCCACGGCGTGCTGGAACCGCTGACCGACGAGGACGTCGGGGAGTGACACCGCCGGCTCCGCCCCACCGGGCCGCTCGATCCGGGCGCTCCGCCGGGTGGTTCGCCGACCCGCAGGGCGTGCGGTCGACGGTCGGGCCCGCTCGGTGCGCTCGTGGACCGTCAGACGCGCCGCTGGTCGAGGGCCTCGTCCAGGGTGCAGGCGGCCGTGATGAGTGAAAGGTGGGTGAACGCCTGTGGGAAGTTGCCCAGTTGTTCGCCGGTGGGGCCCACCTCCTCGGCGAAGAGGCCGACGTGGTTGGCGTAGGTGAGCATCTTCTGGAAGGTGTACCGGGCGGGGCGCAGGCGTTCGGCCCGGGCGAGGGCGTCCACATAGAGGAAGGTGCAGAGACTGAACGTGCCCTCGGAGCCGCGCAGGCCGTCGGGAGAGGCGGCCGGGTCGTACCGGTAGACCAGGCTGTCGGAGACCAGCGTGCGATCCATGGCGTCCAGGGTGGACAACCAGGACGGGTCCCTGGGGGCGATGAAGCCGACCCGGGGCATCAGCAGCAGTGACGCGTCCAGGACGGCGTCCCCGCCGTAGTGCTGGACGTAGGCCTGAGCGGACTCGTCCCAGCCGTGTTCCATGATCTGTTCCATGACGGTGTCGCGGGCCTCGGTCCAGCGGACGGTGTCGGCGGGTCGGCCGAAATCCCTTGCCATCCGCAGGCCGCGGTCGAAGGCCGCCCAGCACATGACCCGGCTGTAGGTGAAGTCCTTGCGTCCGCCGCGCGTTTCCCAGATGCCCTCGTCGGGCCGGTCCCAGGAGTCGGCCAGCCAGTCCAGCGTGCGGGCCATGGTCTTCCAGCCTCGGTAGCCGGCCTGTGTGGCGATCTCGCGCCCCTCCGACAGGGCGTAGAGGGCCTCGCCGTAGATGTCCAACTGCAACTGGTCGGCGGCCGCGTTGCCGAGCCGCACCGGTGCGGAGCCCCGGTAGCCCTCGAAGTGGTCGAGGGTTTCTTCCGTCGACAGCGGTTCACCGTCGACCCGGTACATGATTCGGAGCGGCTCGCCCTCCTGCCCGGCCGAGGCACGGAGCCGGTCGCCGAGCCAGTGCGTGAAGTCGGTCGCCTCCTCGACGAAGCCGAGGTCGAGCAGGGCCCGGACGGAGAGCGACCCGTCGCGCACCCAGGTGTAGCGGTAGTCCCAGTTGCGCTCGCCGCCCACCTGCTCGGGCAGGCCCATCGTGGCCGCGGCCACCGGCGCGCCGGTGGGGGCGTAGGTGAGCAGCTTGAGGGTGATGGCGGAGCGGTTGACCATGTCGGGCCAGCGGCCGCGGTAGTTGGAGCCGTGCACCCATTGTTGCCAGAAGTCGGCGGCGTGCCACAGCTGTTCGGTGCCCGTGGCGACGGTGAACGGCGGTGGGGCCTCGCCGCCGCCGGTGCAGACGGTGAAGACTGCGCCCGCCTCCTGGCCGACGCTCAGGGTGACCGAACCCCGCATGTCGTCGCCGTCCCGCTCCAGCGGAAAACTGCTCTGCAGGTACGCGGTGACGCCCGGGGCGCGGAACACGCCACCGTCGGCTCCCGGATCGAGCCGGTGGGCGGCCCGGCCGTAGTCGAAGCGTGGTCGGCATTCCAGGTCGAACCGCACGGTGCCGCGCACCGTGCGCACGGCGCGCAGCAGGGTGTGCCGGTCGCTGGGTATTCGGCTGGTGTTCGGCGGCATCCAGTCGATCACCTCGCCGACACCGTCCGGGGACATGAACCTGGTCACCAGGAGTGCGGTGTCGGGATAGTACAGCTGCTTGCAGGTGGCTTCCGAGACGTCCGGGGCCACTCGGAAGAAGCCGCCCCGATCGTGGTCGAGCAACGCCGCGAAGATGCTGGGGGAGTCGAACCTGGGCGCGGCGAACCAGTCGACGACGCCCTGTGAGGAAACCAGTGCCGCGGTCTGGAGATCGCCGATCAGGCCGTGTTCCGCGATGGGAGGGTAGCGGTCCATGAGAGTCCAATCTCAGCCGAATCCCTACCCGATCCACTATCCGGCAGGCGCCGGCTTCATGCCCTTCGGGGCCGCGCGACCGGTGCGCTCCCGCGGCCGCGAAGCCCGATTGCCGAACGGCACGGCCGTGGCGTCGGCCCGGGGCGGGGCCTCGGCCGGTCGCGGTGCGATTGGGCCGGGGGCATGACGGTGCGGGACGTACCGGAGTGCCGCGGGCCGGGTACGCGGAGCCGGCTGCTCCGCGTGGTATCACCGGACAAAGGCTTGTGAGCCGACGCCTTCGTGCGGGTTCCGATGCTGAGGAGACGATGAGAGTGTCGGCCACGCCCGCCGGAGTGCCCGAAACCGCGCCACTCGACCCCTTCGCGCCCGTCCGTGCCCGCGGATACGTGGGGCTTCTGGTGATGACGGCGGTCCTGGGAGTGCCGATCTCGGCGGCGGCGTTCGGATTCCTCGCCCTCGTCTCCCGACTGGAGTCGCTGACCTATACCGACCTGCCCGAGGCCTTGGGCTTCGACGGCACGCCCTCGTGGTGGCCGGTGCCGCTGCTCGCCGTCGCGGGTCTGCTGGTCGGCCTGATCATTCGCCGGTTACCGGGGGAAGGCGGGCACAAGCCGGCCGAGGGCGTTTCCTCGGCGGGCGCGCCGTCCGCGGTGGAACTGCCCGGTATCGTACTCGCGGCGCTGGTCTCCCTCGGGATCGGCGTCGTCCTGGGACCCGAGGCGCCGCTCATCACCCTCGGCGCCGGCCTCGCCGTGCTCGGCGCACGGCTGGTGAAGCCGGACATCGAGCCGAAGGCGAGCGCCATCGTGGGCGCTGCCGGGAGTTTCGCCGCGGTCAGCGCGCTGCTGGGATCACCACTCCTGGGTGCGTTCCTGCTGATGGAGGCTTCGGGCCTCGCCGGGCCGATGCTCGGGATGGTGCTGGTGCCGGGCCTGCTGGCCGCCGGCATCGGTTCGCTCGTCTTCATCGGTCTGGGCTCGTGGACCGGCCTGGGCACGTACTCGCTGGCTCTTGACGACGTGCCGCATGCCGACGTGCCGGATGTCGCGTCGTTCGGCTGGGCTCTCGTCATCGGGCTCGCGGCGGCCTTCCTCGGCACCGGCATCCGTCGGGGCGCCCTCTACGCACAGGCGCGCGTCGAGCAGTGGAGGGTGCCGGCCACAGTGATGATGGGCGCGATCGTCGGAGTGGCCGCGTTCGTGTACGCCGAAGGATCGGGATACGAGGCATCGGGGGTGCTGTATTCGGGGCAGCACGGGCTGAACCCACTGCTCGCCGACAGCGCCGGATACTCGGTGGGCGCGCTCGTGCTGCTCATCGTGTGCAAATCGGCGGCGTACTGCGCGTCACTGAGCAGCTTCCGCGGCGGCCTCGTGTTCCCCTCGATGTTCGTCGGCGCGGTGGGCGGGATCGCCCTGTCCCATCTCCCCGGGCTGGACCTGACGTCCGGATTCGCGATGGGTATCGGCGCCATGTGCGTGGCGATGCTGAAACTCCCGATGACCTCGGTGCTGTTGGCCACCCTGCTGCTGGGGTCGCAGGGGCTTACCGTGATGCCGCTCGTGATCCTCGCGGTGGTGGTCTCGTACGTCGTCTCGCTGCGACTCACCCCGGTGCCCGCCGCCCCGGCCGCCGCCCCGCTCCCGGCTCCGGCCGTCGGCGGGGACACGGCCTGAGCCGTTGCCCCCTCCGGCGAGCGGGAGTGGGGGTCGTCGGTGCCGAGCGCGCCTTTGATGGGCCTGCGCACGTGGACCGAGGGGCACTGACGCCGCCGGCCGCGATCCGAACGGAGAATCGTCCCCGCGTCCGGACGGCGGCGCTCAGTCCCGACGTGCCTTCGGGTTGCCGGCGTCGCCGGCGGTGGCGGGACGCGGGCCGGTGTAGACGCCGACGGCGCGGTAGCGCAGGCCGGGTTGCCGGTATTCCTCCAGGGCGTGGGCGAGCCAGCCGATCGAGCGGGCCATCGCGAAGATCGCCTCGCCGGCATCCGGTCGCATGTCCATCGCGTGCGTCAGGGCCGCGAGCGCCAGGTCGACGTTGGCGAACATGTTCTCGCGGGCCGCGGTTTCCCGGGTCAGGGCGTCCACGGCCCGGACCACCCGGGCGACCCGGTCGTCGTCCCGGGCCTGCTCGCGCAGCAGGTCGAGCACCATGTCGGCGCGCGGATCGCGGTCCACATAGAGCACGTGGCCCAGGCCGGGCAGGTGTTCGCCGGCGCGGAGGCGGTCGGCGACCGCGATCGTGGGGCTGCCCGCGGGGTCGAGCGCGTCGCGCAGGAAGCGGTGGGTCAGGCCGATCGCGGCGCCGTGGTGGCGGCCGTCGACCACACCCAGGCCGGCGGACACCACGGCGTACACGTCCGCCCGCGCGCTCGCCGCCACCCGCGCGGCCAGCGTCGACACCGCCAGGTCGTGGTCGGCCATCAGCACCAGCGCGGCGTTCAGCAGGCGTACGTGTTCCGGTGTCGCCGGCCGGGCGGTGAGTTTCGGCCACAGCCGCTCGGCCAGGGTGCGGCCGGTCGGCGGTTGCGCGCCCGCACACGGCGGCAGGGTGTCGGCGATCACCGCGAGCAGGGTCTCGCCGCCGCGGACGACCGCCGGTTCGGACAGGTCGTAGCGCAGCGGATCGGTCGTGCCGGTCGCGGCCACGATCATCCGGATGCGGTCGATCAGCCGGGCGGTGTCCGGCAGGAGGGCGACCGTGCGACGGACCGTCTCGGCCCGTTCGGCGGAGACCTCGAACGAGGGCACGTCGGCGAGTTCGGCCCGCCACAGCCAGTGCGCCACCGACTCGAGGCGGTGTTCGGCGAGTTCGCGCACGTCTCGACCGCGGTAGTACAGGTGGTCGTCGGCCAACAGGGTCAGGTGGGTGTGGATGCGCTCGATCGAGCCGTTGGGGTCGCGTCGCCCGCCGGTGCGCTCGGCCAGCGCCTCCACCTCGGCGGTGGCGAACCGGCTGCCGCGTTGCCGGGACTCGTCGCGCACGCTGGTCAACAATCCGCGGCTGACGTAGGCGTAGATCGTCTCGGGCTTGACCCCCAACCGCTGCGCGGCCTGGGCGGTGGTCAGGTAGTCGGCGGGGTAATCCCGCTCACTTCCCTCGCCCGGAACCCTGCGCCGACCAGCCATTTCGTCCGCACCTCCAGCACACATTGACGTAATCAACATTGACGATACTTGATGGCGTGATCGACATTCTTGGTGGGCGGGCCGGTGCGGCTCCGCCGAGGATGGGAGGCATGTCATGGCGGTCGCCGGTGACGAGCGGATCGACGTACCCAGGGGCCTGAAGGGGGTGGTGGTCACCACCACCGAACTGGGCGACGTGCGGGGCAACGAGGGCTTCTACCACTACCGGCAGTACTCGGCGATCGAACTGGCCGGCACCCGCACCTTCGAGGATGTGTGGTTCCTGTTCGTACACGGCCGGTTGCCCGCGGCCGAGGAACGGGCGCCGTTCGCGGCGGAGATCGCCCGCCTGCGGGTGTTGCCCGAGGAACTGCGGCCGGTGTTGCCGTCGATCGCCATGGCCGGCGAGCGGTTCGACCCGCTCGCCGGACTGCGTACCGCGCTGTCGCTGATCGGCGCCGCGCGCAACCTGCCACCGCTGTGGGAGTGCGATCCGCGGCGGCGGGCGGCGGACGCGTTGCTGGTCGGCGCGGTGACCCCGACCATCCTGGCGGCGCTGTACCGCATCCGCGCGGGCGCCGAGCCGCCGGAGCCGCGGGCCGACCTGTCCACGGCGGCCAACTGGCTCCACCTGGTGACCGGAACGGAACCCGAGCCCGCGCAGGTGGCCGCGATCGAGCGCTACCTGATCGCGACCATCGACCACGGCTTCAACGCCTCCACGTTCACCGCGCGGGTGATCGCCTCCTCGGGGGCGAATCTGGTCTCCGCGGTGGTCGGCGCGATCGGCGCGTTCTCCGGCCCGTTGCACGGCGGTGCGCCGGATCGGGCCCTGGAGGCGCTGGACGAGATCGGCTCGCCGGAGCGGATCGACGCGTGGGTGCGGGCCAGGATCGCGGCGGGGGAGCGGATCATGGGCTTCGGTCACGCGGTCTACCGCACCGAGGATCCGCGCGCGGTGATGCTTGCCGACATCGCCGCCGAACTCGCCGAACACGCCGACGCGCAGGGCGTGGAACTGGTGGAGTTCGCCGCCGCGGTACACCGTCGGGTGACCGGGATCCTGGCCGAACTCAAGCCGGGCCGCGAGTTGCACGTCAACGTGGAGTTCTACGCGGGCGTGGTGATGCAGTTGTGCGGGATCCCGCGGAGCATGTTCACCCCGACGTTCACCGCGAGCCGGGTGATCGGGTGGTGCGCGAACATCCTGGAGCAGGCCGAGGACACCAAGATCATCCGCCCGATCGCCCGCTACACCGGCCCGCAACCACCGCGGCCCGTGCCGAGCGCCTGAACCCACCGCCGCCCGCGGATCGAGGCGTGATCGCGGCGGAGGCGAGGCCGGGGCGAGGTCGCGCCGAGGCAATTGGTCCAGACCTATTGACAGTTCGCGGGCACCGGCGGTCAACTCGTCTGACACACAGGCACCCCCGGCACCCTCGGGTGCGCCCGGACGGCCTGCGCACGCCCTGCGCCGAGGCAGCCTGACGTCCCATCAGGCAGTGCGGTGCCGACCCGGGTCCACCCTCCCTTCCACGCACGCCCACGCCCGCAGGCAATCGCCCGGGCCGGTACGGGAGGAACACCCCACGATGGCACCGATACGTCCCCCAGGCGGCCGCGCGGACCAGGCCGCCGCACGCCGCAGGCGCACCCCGCGCCGCCTCGTCACCACCCTGCTCACCGCATGCGCGATGGCCTCGGCCGGCCTGCTCGCGCTCGCCTCTCCCGCACCCGCCGCCGCCGAACTCGTGGTGAACGGCGGCTTCGAGTCCGGCCTGTCCGGCTGGACCTGCTCCGCCGGCTCCGGCAGTCCGGCAAGCACGCCGGTGCACACCGGCACCGGCGCCCTCAAGGCCACCCCGGCGGGCGGCGACAACGCCCGCTGCAGCCAGACCGTGGCGGTGCAACCGAACTCCGACTACACCGAATCCGCCTGGGTCCAGGGCTCGTACATCTACCTCGGTGCGAGCGGCACCGGCACCACGGACGTCTCCACGTGGACCTCCTCGGCCACCACGTGGCAAAAGCTCACCACCACGTTCCGCACCGGCCCGAACACCACCAGCGTCACGCTCCACCTCAACGGCTGGTACGGACAACCCGCCTACCTCGCGGACGACGTCTCGCTCGTCGGCCCCGGCGGCAACACCACGATCCCGGCCGTACCCACCGGCCTGGCCGCGGCCGGCAGCACCGCGCGCAGCGTCTCGCTGACCTGGTCCGCGGTGCCCGGCGCGACCGCGTACGACGTCTTCCGCGCCGACACCAAGGTGGCCACGGTCACCGGCCCCGCCGCCGAGATACCGGGCCTGACCCCCGAGACGACCTACACCTTCTCCGTCGCCGCGACCAACAGCGCCGGAACGTCCGCGCGTTCGGCGCCGGTCACGGTCACCACCGGTCCGGACGGGCCCACCGGCCAGGACCCGACCGGCCTGCCCAAGCGGGTGATGACCGGCTACTGGCACAACTTCGTCAACGGCTCCGCGAACCTGCGCCTGCGCGACGTGCCCGCGTCCTACAACCTGGTCGCGGTGGCCTTCGCCGAGGCCGACCGCACCCGCTGGGGAGCGGTCACCTTCGGCGTCGACCCGGGCCTGTCCACCGCGCTCGGCGGCTACACCAACGCCGACCTCAAGGCCGACGTCGCCACCATGCACGCCCGCGGACAGAAGGTGATCCTGTCGGTCGGCGGCGAACTCGGCGCGGTCTGGGTCGGCGACAGCGCGTCGGCGGCCACCTTCGCGAGCACCACCACCGCGCTGCTGCGCGAATACGGCTTCGACGGCGTCGACATCGACCTGGAGAACGGGGTCAGCCCCACGTACATGGCCACCGCGCTGCGTGCCATCCGGGCGCAGATCGGCACGAGCCTGATCATCACGATGGCCCCGCAGACCCTGGACATGCAGTCCGACCAGGCCGCGTACTTCCAACTCGCCCTGGGCATCAAGGACATCCTGACCATCGTGCACATGCAGTACTACAACTCCGGAACCATGTTCGGCTGCGACCGGAAGCTCTACGCCCAGGGCGGCGTCGACTTCCTGACCGCCCAGGCGTGCATCCAACTCCAGGGCGGGCTGCGCCCCGACCAGGTCGCGCTCGGCGTACCGGCCACCGGGCGCGCGGCCGGCAGCGGCTACGTCTCGCCCGGTGTGGTGAACAACGCCCTGGACTGCCTGGCCGCGGGCACCAATTGCGGGAGCTTCCGACCCGCCACCACCTGGCCCGGCATCCGCGGGGCGATGACGTGGTCGGCCAACTGGGACGCGACCGCCGGCTACGCCCTGGCCAACACGATTGCGGCGCACCTGCGCACGATGCCCTGAATCGTCCGCACGTCAGCGCTACCCGATCGGCGACACCGCGTCGGCAGCACGGCGTCGGTGCCGCCGGGTAGGCGCTACGGCACAGCCACCCCTACAGCGGACGAAGGTCCGCCCACAGTGCGACCGCACCGCTTGCGAGCGGCACCGCCGGCCCGGCGGTGCCGCTCGTCCACCAGGCCCCCTGCCCCGCCCGCAGCGCCGACCCGGACCCGTCGCCGGCCGGCGCGGACAGGACGTACACCACGCCGGCGTGACCGGCGGCCGGGAGCAGCGGTGCATCGGCACGGCGCACCCGGGCGGCCCATTGCCCGCGCCGGGTCATGATGTTGAGCACGCGGGTGTCGCCGCCGAGCAGCGTGGCCCGCAGTCCCGTGTCACCGGAGAAGGCGAACGGCTCGCCGGGTCGGTCCAGACGGTGGTCGAGCCCGTCGTCGCCGACCAGGTGTACGCCGTCGCCCGCCAACAGGGTGATCGTGCGGTCGACGCCGGGGAAGGCGGAGAACGGCCCGTCGGCGGCGATCGTCGCGACGCTCGCGCGCCAGTCGAAGTCCGCCTCCGCCGAGTCCGTCGGCGATTGCGACCCGATTTCGCGGGTGTCGCCGCCGCCGTTGCGCCACGGGCCGACCGGTAGCGTCTCGACGTCGAACAGGTTCATCACGTGCTTGCCTACTTCGGATCGGGGCTGCTTCGGCACCGCCATGATGCCGGCGGGCCGGCCCGGGTCGTGCCACGCGAGCCGCGGGCGGCCACCGGCACGGTCGACCCTGCTCGCACCCGGTCACGGCCATGGAACACAATGGACGAGGGCACGGCGATCGACGCCGAGGAGCAGCCGATGCAGCGCTCCGGCCCCGCGCAGGTGAATCCCGTCCGACCCGGGCAGCACGCTCTCCCGCCCGGGCCGGACGCCGATCCGCGACCGGCGCCGGTCAGTCGCGCTTGGCCACGGTGAGCAACACCGCCGAATCCTCCAGCGCCTCCACGCTGTGCCGCGTCTTGGGGACCACCAGGAAGTCGCCGGACCGCCCCTCCCACGACGTCTCGCCGCTGACCAGCACGACCCGCCCGCGCAGCACCAGCAGCGTGGCCTCGCCCGGGTTCTCGTGCTCGGCCAGCACGGTGCCGGCGGTCAGCACGATCAGGGTCTGCCGCAACACGTGCTCGTGGCCGCCGTACACGGTGTGGGCGCTGCGCCCCGTCGACGAGGCGGCGGCGAGCTTGAGCAGTTCGCGGACCTGGGCATCCAAGGAGAGCTTTTCCATGCTCACAGTGTGCACACGCCCACTCACCAAACCCCCGAACGACCCAACCCGATCGTCCCTCCGGGCTCTAGTCTGCGCCTCACCCGATCGATTCCCGCGAGCGAACGGGAGAGCAGGAGACAGAGCGAGCATGCGGGTGGCGATTTTGATGGGCCTCCAGGCGTCGGGCAAGTCGACCTTCCACCGGATGGTCCTGGCCGCAACGCACGTTCACGTGAGCAAGGACGACTTCCCCCGGGCGCGGAACCGACAGCGTCGGCAGCAGCGGCTGATCGAGGAGGCCTTGGCGGCCGGTCGCGACGTCGCCGTCGACAACACCAATCCCGCGCCGGAGGATCGCCGGCCGATCATCGAACTCGCCCGGGTGTGGGGTGCGGACGTGGTCGGTTACTGGTTTCCGCCGGATCCGGTCGGGTCCCTGGCGCGCAATGCCGAGCGGGTGGGGAAAACCCGGGTGCCCGAGGTCGGGGTTCGTGCCACGCTGAGGCGGCTGCGGGCGCCGGGGGCGGACGAGGGGTTCGACGCCCTGTACGTCGTGCGGTTCGACGGCGCGGGCGGCTTCGTGGTCGAGGCGGCGAACGAGGGGTGACGGGGCTATGGATGCCGATCGGTTCGAGGCGATGCAACGGTCGCGGGAGTGGTTTCACTCGTTGGTGCTGCTGCCCGGCGCGTGGACGGTGATCCGGGTGGACGGTCGGTCGTTCTCGCGTTTCACCGAGGAGCACTTCGAAAAGCCCTTCGACGAGCGGTTCGGCGCACTCATGGCCGAGACCGCACAGGCGCTGTTCACCGAACTGGACGCCCGCTACGCCTACACCGAGAGCGACGAGATATCGATCCTGCTCGACCCGTCGTTCGAGATGTTCGGCCGGGAGGTGGAGAAGCTGGTCTCGGTGACCGCCGGGATCGCCTCTGCGACGTTCACCCATCACGCGGGGATACCGGCCCACTTCGACAGCCGGATCTGGATGGGGACGAGCGTCGGGGACGTGGTCGACTACTTCTCCTGGCGGCAGGTCGATGCCGCGCGGTGCGCGCTCAACGGCTGGTGCTACTGGACGCTGCGCAAGGACGGGAAGTCCGCCCGGGCCGCCACGCAGATGTTGGCGCGGAGCTCGAAGGCGGACAAGAACGAGCTGCTCTTCGCGCACGGCGTGAACTTCGACGAACTGCCCGCGTGGCAGCGGCGCGGGGTCGGCGTGTGGTGGGAGCGCTTCGAGCGGACCGGCTACGACCCGGTTCGCGAGGTCGAGGTCTCGGCCGTCCGGCGGCGGGTGCGGGTGGAGCGGGAGCTGCCGATGAAGGACGAGTATCGTGCGCTGATCGCCGCGCTCGCGGATCCCGCGCCCTGAACGTCGCACCCCACCCGCGCGGGGTTACACCGGTTCGGCCGGCGCGCGGGTGGCCGGCGTCGGCCTCCGGGCGGGCGCCGGCGCGGTCTCGGCGGAGCGCCGGCGCGGCCGCATCCGGTCCAGGCCGAGTCGCAGCAGCATCGCGGCCAGTGCGGCGAGGGCGAAGCCGGCGCCCACCCAGGCCAGTTCGCGCGCTCCGGCGGCGCTCAGCACCCAACCGCCGACCGTGGTGCCCGCGGTGATGCCCAGGTTGGAGAAGGAGATGAACAGGCTGTTGCCGAACTCGGGGAAGTCCCGGGCGTCGCGCCCCAGCCAACTCTGGCTGACGATCAGCCCGCCGGCGTGCACCGCGCCCCAGATCGGTACCGCAGCCACCATCGCCGCGGGATACGGGCCGACCGCGTACAGCAGCGGATAGACGGCCAGGCACAGGGCGGGAAACAGCAGCACCGTGCGGACCGGGTTGCGCCGCAACAGCGCGCCGAAGGCGAAGTTGCCCAGGATCATCACGACGCCGAAGGCCATCAGCAGCGCACCGACCCAGGACCCGTCCAGGTCGGTGACCTCGTCCAGGTATTCGGCGAAGTAGCCGTAGACCGAGAACATCGACGCGAAGACCAGGACCACGGACAGGATGGTCAGCCACATCCGGCCGCTGCGCAGCACGCCCACCTGGGCGCCGTAGGAGTGTCGCCGCTCCACCGGCATGGCCGGGAGGAAGCGCAGGATGCCCACGAACGCGATCAGGTTGACCACGGCGGCGAACCAGAACGCCGCCTGGAGGGAGAGGTGCTCGGCGAGGTAGGAGGTCAGCGGCACGCCGAAGGCGAAGCCGACGGTGACGCCGGCGAACACGCGCGTGGTGGCCCGCACCGCGTCCCGCGCGGGCACCAGCTTCGCCGCGGTCGCCAGCGCGACCGAGAAGAAGACCGGGTGGAAGACGGCGGGGATGATCCGGAACGCGAACATCACCTCGAACCGGGTGGTCAGCGCGTACACCGCATTCGACACCGCGAACACGGCGATCGCCGTCGCGAGCACGGTCTTGCGATCGAGGCCCGAGGCGAGCAGCGTCATGAACGGCCCGGACACCGCGATCACCAGGGCGAAGACGCCGACGAGCAGACCGGCGGTGGAGGCGCTGACATCGAGATCGTCCGCGACCTGGGGCAGCACGCCGACGATGCCCATCTCGGTGGTGATGATCCCGAACACGCCCAGGGCGAGGGTCGGGACCGTCAGGGAGGTGTTTCTCATCGTGGCCTTTCGATTCTCTCGATACATATCGAGATATGTAGATGCGTGAAGACATGGGAGCACCCCGATGAGGGCGCCGGTGCCGGGAGAGGTACGGGCGGGTGTGCCGGGCGTGTGGCGGCTCGGTCCCGCGTCCGTCAGAGTTCGGTGCGGACGTGCTCGGCGAAGGCGGCGATCGCCTGCTCGTTGCGGCGGTAGTAGGTCCACTTGCCGATGCGCTCCGAGTCGAGCAACCCCGCGTCCTTGAGCGTCTGGAGGTAGCCGGACACCACCGACTGCGCCAGTCCGGCCCGCGCCTGGATGTCGCCGACGCAGACGCCGATGTGGAAGCCCAGGCCCTGCCGGCGGTAGGAGTTCTCGTCGAAGTACTTCGCGGGCTCCTTCAGCCAGTGCATGAACCGAAGCCGCGCCGGGTTGGCGAGCGCCTTGTGAATGGCCAGCGGGTCCACGGGGTTCCTTCCGGGTATGTTGCATCCAGTTTTCTCGATATGTAGCGGCCGTGTCAATCCGCAGCTCACGGCGAGCGCACGGTGGGGAAAATATGCGGTAAATATTCGAGTTCGGGGGGATTGGTCGGGAGTGCGTCGGCTATCAACCAGGGGACCGTGATTCCTCGGAAAGAGGGTGGTGGACGTGTCCTCGCCGACATCGTCACCGATTGAACAGCATCCGGACATAGTCACACTTCGAGCTCACTCCGAACGGGCCACGACCGGCCCGGTGGCACAGGGGGCGGAAGCCCTGGGCATGCTGTGCGGCGTCTACCTGGCGGCCTCCCCATGGATCGTGGGGTTCAACGGCTTCACGACTCTGGCGACGGCCAACCTGATCACCGGCGTGGCGCTCGCGTTCCTGATGGGCGGCTTCGGCTCCGCCTACGAACGCACGCATGCGATGAGCTGGGCCGCGTTCTGCATCGGAGCCTGGACGATCGTGGCCCCCTGGGCCGTGACCGGAGCCGTCGACACCACCCGCACCATCACGAGCAACGTGATCGTCGGCGGCGTGGCGTGCCTGATGGCTCTCATGCTCGCGTTGCGAGGCGTCGTCGGGCTGCGCCGGTTGTAGCGCAGCCGGTCGCGGCGAGACGCATCGATGCTCCACACCGGCGATCCGAAGAGGTGCACCAATCGGCGAAGAGGTCAGAAATCCGAATCGATCAATCCGAATCTGAGTGATCCGAACCCAGGACCGGGCCGCCGGTCGGTCCCGCCGGCGAACGGTTCGCCTCGGCGGATACCGCCCGGCGCACCCCGCCTCACGGGTCCCGCCCCGCGCTCCCGGGTGGGAGGTGGATGTGGTGGACGGACCTTCGCTTTCGGGCCGGGAACGTCGGACTCTTGCGCGGCTGGAGAAGTCGCTGCTCCAGGACGAGCAGTTCGTCGCGCTGCTGCGCGTGTTCGAGGACCCGATTCCCGAGTCGGCTCCGCGCCGTCGCCGGATGCGAGCGCACGTACACGTGCGGGCACCCGATGGAATGGCGATATCGAAATGGACCGCCCTGATGGCGTGCGGCGCCGCGATGGGCCTGCTGGTCGCCGCGGTCCTGACCGGCTCCGCGGCGGTCGAGCTGGCGGCGATCTGCGCGACCGTGGCCACGCTGGCGGTGGTGGGCGTGTTCGGCTACCTGCGGTGGCTGCGCCCGGACGCCTCCGGCGCGGCGCATGTGCCGCACCGGGCTCATCCCACGCAGGTACACGGCCGCACCCGCACGGCCGACGACCGAGGCGCCGACCCGGACGACCCGGGACCGGATCCGGGCCGGACCAGGTGATCGTGATCCACGAACGGTACTCGGCGCCGGCGGCCCGGGGCCGGCCCGCCGAACCCGAGTGACCGGCTACCGGCTAGGCGAGCACGCGGATCGGTCGGCCCGCGCGGAAGGCGGTGATGTCCTCGACCGCGTCGCGGTAGAACGTCTCGTACAACTCGCGCGTGACGTAGCCGATGTGCGGGGTGAGGATCACGTTGTCCAGGCCGCGCAACGGGTGGTCGGCGGGCAGTGGCTCGATGTCGTAGACGTCCAGCGCCGCCGCGGCGATCGACTTCGCGCGCAGTGCACCCAGCAGTGCGGTCTCGTCCACGATCGGGCCACGCGAGGTGTTCACCAGGATCGCGGTCGGCTTCATCAGCGCCAGCTCGGCCGGGCCGACCAGGCCCCGGGTGCGGGCGCTGAGCACGGTGTGCACGGAGAGCACGTCGGCGCGCGCGAACAGCTCCTCCCGGGCCACCGCGGTCACGCCGTGTCCGGCGGCCCGTTCGGTGGTGAGGTTCTTGCTCCAGGCCACGCACTCCATGCCGAACGCCTGCCCGATCCGGGCCACCTCGGTGCCGAGTCGGCCCAGGCCCAGCAAGCCCAGCACCTTGCCACGCAATCCGACGCCGAGCCCGACCTGCCAGCCGCCGGTGCGCATCGAGTGCACCTCGGCCGGGAGGTTCCGGGCGGCGGCCAGGATCAGCGTCCAGGTCAGCTCGGCGGTCGGGTACGCGACGTAACCCGTCCCGCACACCACGATGCCCAGCTCGCGCGCGGCGGCGACGTCGATGGCCGCGTTCACCGGTCCGGTGGTGACCAGGAGCCGCAGGTCGGCCAACCCGGCCAGCACTTCGGCCGGAAACCGGGTGCGCTCGCGCATCGCGACGATCGCCTCGAAGCCCGCCAGCGCGTCGACCACCTCGACGGCGTCCGCGAACGGTTCGGTGAACACCCGTACGTCGGCGCCCAGCGAATCCCAGTCGGCCAGCCCGCGGGCCACGTCCTGGTAGTCGTCGAGGATGGCGATCTTCATGGTGCTCCCGAGGGGTCCGGACAGGGTCGGCCGCGGCGACGGCCGGGACGTCGAGGCTATCGGGGCAACCGGCCGATGCCGCCGACCGACAGGTGGCCCTCGGGGGTGAGCGGTTCGGTGACCGGCTCGTCCGGACGCCACAGCGGCAGCAGGACCACGCCCGGTTCGACCAGTTCCAGGCCGTCGAAGTAGCCCTCGATCTCCTCCAGGGCGCGGAAGCGACCGCTGCCCAGCCGGCTCAGGAAGATCTTCTCCAGCGCCCGCCCCTCCGGCGTGGAGTCGCAGAAGTGGGTGATGAAGATGTAGCTGCCCGGCGGCAGCGCGTCACGGTAGGCGCGCACCAGGCCGGCCGGGTCCTCGTGGTCGGCGAGGTGGTGCAGGACGCCCACCAGGAGCAGGCCCACGGGCCGCGTCAGGTCCACCAATTCGCGCAGTTCCGGCCGGGCGAGCACGTCCGCCGGGTCGCGCAGATCGGCGGTGACCACCCGGGTGCGGTGGTTCTCGGCGAGCAGGGCACGACCGTGGGCGAGCACGATCGGGTCGTTGTCCACGTACACGACCGCGGCGTTCGGGTTCACCTGCTGGGCGACCTCGTGCGTGTTCTGCACCGTCGGCAGTCCCGATCCCAGGTCGACGAACTGGTCGATGCCCGCGGACGCCATGTACCGCACGCCGCGGGCCAGGATGTGCCGGTTGGCCCAGGCGCCCTCGTTGGTCAGATCCTTGAGGGCCTCGTCGGCTATCGCCCGGTCCACCGCGAAGTTGTTCTTGCCGCCCAGGATCGCGTCGTAGACCCGGGCGACGCTGGGCACCGTGACGTCGATACCGGTCGGCGCCCAGTCCTCGGGCGACTCGCCCGCCGGCGGCGTGGAAAAGATCCACTCGTCCTGCTCACGCTCGACCACGGCTGCTCCCCGTCGGTGTGTCGTGGAGTCACCCTCTGCGACATCCGCCTGCGCCGACCTTATCCGAGCCTCGCCAAGTTTCCGGGAACTTCCCCTTCTTTTCAGTGAGTTCGGGGCTCGTTCGGGGCGGGTGAAAGGGAGTATTCGGGGGATTGGTCCAGACCTTGCCCGAGAATTGGTCCAGACCTCAGGGCGGCAGTCGCCCGCGGCAGGCACCGCTCCGGCCCGTCGGGATCATCGCGTCCGCTCGTGGGAGTCACCGCCCCGCTCACGGGAATCACCAACTGTTGCCGAGTCCCTTGGCAGAAGTTGCCGATTCCGTGACGGGGCGCGGCGAAGTTGAATCGCTGACAGCAGCCGGGCGACCCGCCCTCCGCGAATGCGATTTCCCTGCCCCCTCCGATTGGAGCGCGCTGATGACGCCTGCCGCAACGGCGGGACCCCGCCGACGGATCCGGATCGGTATCGACACCGGCGGAACCTTCACCGACGTGGTCGCCCTGGACGAGGAGTCCGGCGAGCTCGTCACCACCAAGACGCCGTCCACGCCCGCCGACCCGGCCGACGGCTTCATGAACGGCATCGACAAGGTGCTGGGCCTGCTCGGCTGCACCGGAGCCGACGTCACCGCCGTCGCGCACGGCACCACGGTGGCCACCAACCAGCTCCTGGAAGACAAGATCGACCGCCTCGGGTTCATCACCACCGAGGGCTACGAGTACATCCTGGAGATCGCCCGCCAGGCGGTCCCGGACGGCTACGGCAACTCCTACTTCTGGGTCAAGCCCGACCGGATCGTGCCCGTGGACCTGGTGCACACCGTCGGCGGCCGGTTCGACTACAAGGGCAACGAGGTCCGCCCGTTCGACGAGGAGGGCGCCCGTACCGCCGCCCGCCGGCTGCGCGAGCAGGGCATCGCGACCATCGGTGTGTGCCTGTTGCACTCCTACGCCAACCCCGCGCACGAGCTGCGGATGCGCGAGATCCTGCGCGAGGAGCACCCCGACGCGGTGGTCTCGATCAGCTCCGAGGTGCTGCGCGAATACCGCGAGTACGAGCGCTCGATGACCACGCTCGTGGACGCCGCGGTCAAGCCGCGTGTGGCCCGCTACGTCAGCGGCATCCGCCGGCGCCTGGACGAGTTCACCACCGCGGCCGGCGGCACCGACGCCGCACGCCGCGTGCCGTTCGCGATCATGAAGTCCAACGGCGGCGTGCTCTCCGCCGAGGAGGTCGTGCACCAGCCGATCACCACGGTCCTGTCCGGCCCGGCCGCCGGCGCCCTCGGCGCCGCGCTGATCGCCGAGAAGGCCGGCTTCGACAAGGTCCTGACCTGCGACGGCGGTGGCACCTCGACCGACGTGTCGGTGGTCCTGGGCGGTGAGCCGACGCTGACCACCGAGGGCTCGATCGGCCGCTACCCCTCCAAGATCCCGATGATCGACGTGGTCACGGTCGGCGCCGGCGGCGGCTCGATCGCCTGGATCTCGCCCGAGGGCACGCTCAAGGTCGGCCCCCGCTCGGCCGGCGCCGACCCCGGCCCGCTGTGCTACGGCAAGGGCGGCACCGAGCCGACCATCACCGACGCACACGTCCTGCTCGGCCGGATCCCCCCGCACCTGCTCGGCGGCGAGATCCCGCTCGACGTGGACGCCGCCCGCGAGGGCCTGACCAAGTTCGCTGCCGAACTGGGCATCGGCGTCGAGCAGTGCGCCACCGGCATCCTGGAGATCTCCGCCTGGAACCAGGCCAACGCACTGCGACAGATCACCGTCAAGCGCGGCCTGGACGTGCGCGACTTCACCATGGCCACCTTCGGCGGCTCCGGGTCCCTGCTGCTGTGCCGGCTCATCGACATCCTCGGCCTCGCCGGCGTCATCGTGCCGCGCGACCCCGGCAACGTCTCGGCATTCGGCCTGCTCACCGTGGACGTGCGCTGCGACTACGTGCAGACCGCCGTCGGAGGCCACCCGGATCTCGACCACCCCAAGGTGGCGGGCATCTACGCCGAACTGGCGGCCAAGGCGGGCGAGGCCCTGGACAAGGAGGGCTTCGCGGCCGAGGACCACCGCTACGTGCGCACCGCCGACCTGCGCTACTTCGGCCAGGCGTTCGAGGTGCGCGTGCCGGTGCCGGACGGCCCGTTCGACGCCGCACTCGCCGACACCGTCGCCGAGGGCTTCCACGCCGCGCACGAGCAGCTGTACGGCTACAACTTCCGCGGCGACGCGAGCCAGCCCGTGGAGTGGGTGAACCTGCGCGTCACCGGTGTCGGCCCGATCCGCCGCCCGGAACTGCGCGAACTGCCCGGGCGCGACGGCGGCGTCGAGCGGGCCCGGACCGGCACCCGTCCGGTGTGCTTCGTCGACCGCGACGGCTACCTGGACACCGCCGTGTACGCCCGCGCCGAACTGGCCCCCGGGGACCTGGTCAGCGGCCCGGCCATCATCGAGGAGTTCGGCTCCACCATCCCGATCCACCCGGGCTTCGACGCCCGCGTGGACGCCTACGGCAACGTCGTCGTCACCCGTGACACCGCCGCCGGCAGCACCGCTGACACCGCCTCGAAGGGAGCCTGAGCATGAGCGCCACCGCCACCACCCCGCAGGATGCGCTGCACGGTGTGGACCCCGTGCTCCTGGAGATCGTCGAGGGCACCCTCGCCTCGGTCGAGATGGAGGTCGAGACCGCGATCGGCCGCACCTCGCGCTCGCCGATGATCCGCGACGCGCACGACTTCCGGGCCGGCATCCACGACCGCAAGTTGCGCAAGCTGACCGGCCGTTCGTACTCGGCGCTGGTCCACCCCGTGGCCCGGGACTTCCCGCTGGAGACGATGCGTCCGGGGGATGTGTTCTTCCACAACGACGTCTACGAGTCCGAGGGCGGCATCGGCCACCTGCCCGACCTGTGCGTCACCGTGCCGGTCTTCGCCGACGGCCAGGTGGTCGCCTTCGTCCAGGCCTTCGGCCACCACGACGACATCGGCGGTTGTTGCCCCGGGTCGATGCCCTCGGGCGCGACCAGCGTGTACGAAGAGGGCCTGATGGTCCCGCCGATCAAGCTGTGGGACCAGGGTGTGCCCAACCAGGCCGCGCTGCGCATCATGACCCGCAACTCGCGGATGCCCGACTCGCTCGCCGCCGACCTGGACGCCGAGTGCTCGGCGTGTCTGATGGGCTCGCGCCGCCTGGGCGAACTCTTCGAGCGCTACGGCCGGGAGACCGTCGAGGCGTGCTTCGACGCGATCCTGGACAAGACCACCGAGACCTACCGACGCGAGATCCTGTCCAAGATCCCGGACGGCGAGTACGTGTGGGAGGACTACGCCGAACACGACGGCGTGGACGAGCCGATGCTGCACACGCAGCGGATCACCCTGACCAAGACGCCCGAGAAGATCGTCATCGACTTCACCGGCACGTCCAGGCAGGCCAAGGGCCCGATCAACCACTGCGGTGACTACGCGGACGGCAACTTCCTCAAGAAGTGGCTCGCGCCGATCCTGCGCAACCTCGCGGACACCCCCGAGCGGATGGCCGAACTCGACGTCAACGAGGGCGTGGTGCCGCTGATCGAGATGAAGTTCCCGGAGAAGGGCACGCTGCTCACGCCGATCTTCCCGGCCCCGACCAACGCCCGTACCTTCGTCATCCTGCGCCTGCTCGGCGTGCTCGCCGGCGTGCTGGCCAAGGCCGTCGACGGCAAGATGCCGGCCGACCAGGAGACGATCCGCTACACCGGCGTGTACGGGCACGATGCGGACGGTCGCTCGTACCTGATGCGCGAGGTGCTCGGCGGCGGTTCCGGCGGGCGCTACTACGCGGACGGCGAGGACACCATCCACGTGGTGCCCGACTCGCGCAACCTGCCCACCGAATTCACCGAATCCCGCTTCCCGTTCCTGGTCGAACGGCTCGGGCTGGCCACCGACTCCGGCGGCCCCGGTCAGTTCCGCGGCGGTCTGGGCTACGAGAAGCACATCCGGATGTTGCTCGACGCGTCCTTCATGTCCATCGCCGACCGCTCGATCCTGTCCTGCTGGGGCGTCAAGGGCGGCAAGGCCGGACGCTCCTTCCAGGTGGTGATCGACCCGGGCGGCCCCAACGAACGCGAGATGGACGGCCTGGTCGACGACGAACCGGTCAAGGCCGGCGAGGTGATCCGGATCCGCACCACCGGCGGTGGTGGCTGGGGCGACCCGCTGGACCGGAAGACCGAATCGGTGCTGCGCGACGTGCGGTGGGGCAAGGTCTCGCGCGCCGCCGCGGCCGACGACTACGGCGTCGTGCTCACCGGCGAAGGCGACGACCTGGCCGTGGACGAGGCGGCAACCACCGCGCTGCGCGCCTCGGTTCGCGCGGCCCGGCCCGAGGTCGAGCCGTTCTTCGACCGCGGTCCCGGCTATGCGGTGCTGTCCGGCGGCGATGCCTACCCGGCGGTGGACCTGCTGTAGCGACACGCCACGGCGCGGGTTGTCGCGATGGCCGAGACCATGCCTCGTGCGCCCGTCGACCCTGGATGACCGGAGCCCGGGCCCGACCGTTGCGACGGTCGGGCCCGGGCTCCGTGGCGGTCGGGCCGGCTCGGCGAGACCTCGATCGCCGACGAAACGGCCGCGCCCCCGATCCCCGGGGCGCGGCCGTACCGGTCAGCGTCGGACGAAGTCGACGTCCTCGGGCGCCCGGCCCGGCCAGGTCAGCCGGGTGGGGGTCGCGGGGGTTTCGGCGACCACGCGGCCGCGGGAGATCACCCGAGTCGGGCGGACCTGGCGGCGCAGCACGTCGAAGGGCGAATCGGCGGGCAGGAGCAGGAAGTCGGCCGGGCGACCGACGACCAGGCCGTACCGCTCGCCCAGGTCGAGCACCCGCGCGGCCCGCTCGGTGACCATCGCGAACACCTCGTCCATCTCGTCCTGTCCGGACAACTGCGCGGCCAGGATGCCGGCGTGCGCGACCTGGATCGGGTTCGCCGTCCCGAGCGGGAACCACGGGTCCATCACGTCGTCGTGGCCGAACGCCACATTGACCCCGGCCGCGAGCATCTCCTTGACCTGGGTGAGGCCGCGTCGTTTGGGATAGTCGTCGAAGCGGCCCTGGAGGGTCAGGTTCACCATCGGGTTGCAGACCAGGTGGATGCCCGAACGAGCGACGATCCGGCGGAGTTTGCGACTGTAGGCGCCATTGTACGAGCCCATCGCCGTGGTGTGACTGGCCGTCACGCGCCGGCCCAGGCCGGTGCGGTGCGCGAGGGTGGCGACCACCTCGACGAAGCGGGACTGCTCGTCGTCGATCTCGTCGCAGTGCACGTCCACCAACAGGCCGTGCCGCTCGGCCAGTTCGAAGACGATCTGCAACGAGCGCACGCCGTCCTCGCGGGTGTCCTCGAAGTGCGGGATCGCCCCGAGCACATCGGCGCCCGCCTCGACGGCGCGGGCCATCAGCCGCTCGCCGTCGGGGAAGGAGACGATGCCCTCCTGCGGGAAGGCCACCACCTGGAGGTCGAGCACGTCGCGCACCCGCTCGCGCAATTCGACCAGGGCGTGCAGCGCGGTCAGTTCGGGGTCGGTCACGTCGCAGTGGCTGCGCACGTGCAGCACGCCGTTCGCGACCTGCCAGCGCAACACCTCCTCGGCGCGCGCCAGTACGTCCTCCCGGGTCAGCACGGCCTTGCGCTCGGACCACCGTTCGATGCCCTCCCACAGCGTGCCCGAGACGTTCCAGCGCGGCTGTCCGGCGGTCAGCGCGGTGTCGAGGTGGATGTGCGGCTCGACGTACGGCGGGGTGACCAGGGCCCCGGCGGCGTCGAGGACGGGGCCGGACGGGGGAGTGCTGCCGGCGGGGGTGATGCTCGTGATGACGCCGGCCTCGACCGCGATGTCCACGCGCTCCGGGCGGCCCGGAAGCCGGCAGTCGGTCACGGTGCGGCTGTTGCCCTGCATGTCGGATCGCTCCAGGGGGTCGCGATGGATTCGTTCGTTCACTGCACGCCTTCGTTCACTGCACACCTGCGGTCCCCGCACACCTGCGGCTCACCGCACGGCTCGTTCGCGGCGGCCGAGCACCAGGTACAGGCCGCCCGCCACCAGCGAGCCGGCCAACCAGGACAGGTCCACATTGCCGATCGCCTCGGCTCCCGGGCCGCGCAGCGCCTGCGGCACGCCGTACTCGAAGCACCAGGTCGCGACCATGCCGCACACCAGTGCGACGATCGCCGACCAGCGCACGTCCGCGAGCAGACCGCGACGCGGCGCGGCGTACAGCGCGGGCACGTCGATTCGCTGCCGGGCGAAGACGTAGAAGTGCACCAGCATCACCGCCGCCCACGGCGCGACCCACGTGACCATGCCCGCGAGCCACGTGTCCAGGGTGTGCGCCAGGCTCGCCCGGAACACCAGGAACAGCGTGAAGACGGTGGCGAACGCGCCCACCAGGCAGGACAACACGCGCCGGGAGACCTTGATGTCCAGGGTCTGGGCACACAACGAACAGCTGTACAGGTTCAGGATGTTGGTCGCGATCGGGCCGTGCAGGACCAGGAGCAGCACCGGGATCGCCAGACCGCCGAACGAGTCGACGATCAGCCGGCCGGGGTCGGCCTTGGCGTTGACCGTGGCCAGCGAGGCGCCGAGCACGCCGAGCCAGACCACCGGGAGGAACTGGCCCAGCACGCTGGCCGCGTACAGCCTGCGCCGGGAGGTGGTGCGGGGGACGAAGCGGGAGTAGTCCGAGGCGTAGGCGAACCAGGTGATGCCCCAGCCGACGCCGATCGCGGTCATCACCGTGCTCATCGCCGACCACCGGTCGCCGCCGCTCAACGTGCTCGTGTGACCCCAGTCGATGTCCAGCCGGGTCCAGGCCACCACGGTCATCGCGGCCAGCACCACCAGGGTCGCGGGCACCGTCCAGCGCTCGAAGCCGGCGATCGCGCCGAAGCCGGACGCGGCGATCGCGATCTGGGCGGCCATCACGACCAGGACGACCACGACCTTGGTGCCGTTGCCGCCGACGTAGCCGACGCTGTCCAGCAGCGCCATCACCAGGTCGAGCACGATCCAGGTGTTGATCGCACACCACCCGGCGGAGATGACGCCCTGGACGGCGGCGGGCAGGTACGCGCCGCGCCGGCCGAAGGCGGCCCGGGCCAGCACCATCTGGGTCACCCCGGTGCGCTGGCCCATCAGCACGAACAGGCCGAACACACCCATGCCCACGAGATTGCCCACGACCAGCACCAGCACGGTGTCCAGCAGGCCGAGGCCGAGCACGATGCCCAGGGCACCCAGCACCCAGTTGATCGGCGCGATGTTGGCGCCCGCCCAGATCCAGAACTGGTGTGCGGGGGTCGAGTCACGGGCCTCGTCGGGCACCGGTTCCAGGGACTGGCTGTGGTCGACGGGAGGGGTCGGTCCGGTCGGTTGCGGGGGCTGTTCGAGGATTGCCACGGAGACCTCCGGTGGGGCGGAGCGGAGCACGGCGATGGGGTGGTGGGGCGGGTACCGCGATGTGGGTGCGGTGCGGATGTGCCGGCGATGTGGTGAGTGGTGATCTGGGGTGATCACCGAAGGTTCCTCGGGCCGCGGGGCCGTGACAACGGACACGGTGACCGGGATACTGGCGCATCTTCCGGACGGAGTGTCCATGCCGCTGTCCCTGCGAGCGGTCCTCGCACACCCCCTGCTGCGTGCCGCCGATCCCTTCGTACCGGATCGGCGCGCCGATCTGGAGCGCCCGGTGCGCTGGGTGCACTCCAGCGAGATCTACGAGATCGCGCCGCTGCTGCGCGGTGACGAACTGCTGCTCACCACCGGTCTGGGCCTGGCCGGGCGGGACGCTGGGGAGCGGCGGCGCTATGTCGCCGACCTCGCGGCGGCGGGGGTCGCCGGGGTGGCGTTCGAGGTGGGTCGCACGTTCCGCGAGGTGCCGGCCGACGTGGTGCGCGCGGCGGCCGAGGCGCGGCTGCCGCTGGTCGTGCTGCGCGGGGTGGTTCCGTTCGTGGCGATCGCCGAGGCGGTGAACGCGGCCATCCTCGACTCGGCGGTGACGCGGCTGCGGCACATCAACGAGATCGTCCGGGTCCTGTCCGGAGTGCTTGCCCGCGGCGCGGGCGTGGACGAGCTGACCCGCACCCTGTCCCGGCTCACCGACCGACCGGTGGTCCTGGCCGGCATCGACGGCACGATCACGTCCTGGGCGGGCACCGATGCCCCGACCGAGGTGGTGCGGGCACCGGCGGCGGAGGCGGGGGTGGAACTGCGCGGGGCGCTGTGGGGGCGGTTGCTGCTGGGCGCTCCGGGGGTGGGCGGGGCGGACGGGGACGACGAGGGAGCGGGCGCCGGCGAGGGCCGTGCGACGGCCGTGGCCGACGTGCCGGCGGGCGGGGCCGGGGACGGGGCGGGAACCGCACGGCCCGGTGCCGACGAGCACCAGGATGCCGGGTCGTGGTCGGGGGCGACCGTCGAGGTCGCGGTGGAGGTCGCCGAGCACGCGGCGCAGGTGTTCGCGCCGGCCCTGTTGCGGCTGGCGGATCGGGACGGGTGGGTCGGACGCGAGCGTCGTGAACTCGTCGAGGGACTGCTGCGGGACGCGCTGCCGCCGCGCGAGGTGGCGGCGCGGCTGACGGTCTGCGGCCTGGTTCCGGCCGGGACGGCGGCCTGGGCGAGTGTCGCCCTGCACCTGCCGGATCCGGTACGGGCGGTGACGGCGCTGTACGAGGGGCTGCGTGCCTGCGGCGGCCGCGGCCTGGTCAGCGACGGGCCCGGCGGAGCGTACGCGCTGATCGCGCTCGACCGGGACACGCACGTCGCCGAACTGGCCACGCGCCTGGGCCTGCCGACGGTGGCGGGCGACGAGCCGACCGCCGCGCTGGGGCCGTTGGTGCGCGACGTGGCCCGGGTGGGGCACAGCCTGCGCGCCGCGCGGGACACCCTGCGGCTGGCCCGTCGGCTCCGGCCGGTGCGGTCCGCGGCCGTCGCCGACACGGTGCTCGCCGACGCCTGGGCCCTGGAACGGGTGCTGGATCGGCTGACCCCCGAGGAACTCGCCGACCTGGTCGAGGACCAGCTCGGCCCGCTGCTCGCCTCGGACGCCGCGCGCGGCACCGGCCTGGTGGACACCCTGGAGGCGTACCTGCGCTGTGGTTGCTCCAAGACCGAAACCGCCGGGGTGCTGTTCCTGCGCCGCCAGTCGGTCCACCAGCGCCTGGCCCTGATCGAGTCCCTCCTGCGGGTCAGCCCCGACGCCCCCGACCGCCAGGGCCCGCTCCGGGCAGCCCTGACCGCCCGCGCCCTGCTCGCCACCCGGGGCCCACACCCGATCCGGGCCACGCCGACGTGAGGTCCCCGCCGGGATCCCGGCGACATACGACGGAGTTCACCCGGCAGGTCGAGGGCGTGACGCGGTTCGCGTGGGATCGGGCCGAATTGGCGCCGATCGTCGTCCACCCGGTCGAGGGCTCCGCGCGGCGTACCCCGTGCTACATATGGAATCCTTCTCGCGCGCCGTCGCCCGCGCCCGGCGGAGGCGGCGGCGCGTCACCATGCGGTCCCGGCGAGCAGAAGAGGCGCGATGCCCGAGCGGCGTTCCCCACCCACCGAGAGGGTGGCCCAGGTGCTCAATCTGCTCGCGGACCACGCGGGCAGGCCACTGTCGTTGGCGGTGATCGCGGAGCGCCTCGACCTGAGCAAGCCCACCTGCCTGGGCATCCTGACGACACTGACCGAGACCGGGTTCGTGCACCGCACCGCCGACAAGACCTACCGCCTCGGCGCGGCGATCGCCCGGCTCGGACGAGCGGCGGACGTCGGCGTCGCGCCGCTGGACGTGCTGCTTCCGCACCTGAACGACCTGCACCGGGACCTCGGTCTGAGCTGCCTGCTGACCGCGCTCCGGGACGGCGAGACGGTGGTGGTCGGCCGCGCCGGGGCGATCGGCACCGGGCGCCCCCAGGACCTGGTGGGTGATCGATTCCCCGCCGTTCCGCCCCTGGGCCTGGCCGAGCTGCTGTGGAACGGGGACCAGGCGCTGGACACCTGGCTGGAGCGCACACCGCTCGTACCCGTCACGGCACGCCGCGGCAGGCTGCGCCGCGTGGTACGCGAGGCGCGCGAGTCCGGGTTCCTGATCGAATGTCTGACCGCGGCGCCCGCCGCGCGCAACGACGTGCTGGCCAACCTCGTGACGTCGGGCATGCCGGACGCCACCATCGCGACGCTGCGCGACTACCTCCCGGACGCCGACTGGGAGGAGTTCACCGCCGAGGTTCCCGACGAGGCGCTCGACGTGGCCACCATCCACGCGCCGGTCCACGATCATCAGGGCGCGCAGTGCTTCACCGTCTCCGTCGTGGTCGGACGGCGCCGCCTCCCGCCGCGCACGTGCGCCAAGTGGACCCGCACGATCACCGAGTCGGCGCTTGCGGCAACGGCGGCCATCGGCGGTTGGAACCCCTGGACCGGGTGACGCCGACGCGTCCTGCCTTCGGCAGGATGTGCCCGAGTTCGGGGGTGGCTGTTGGCGAGGGCGGACGGTGCCGGGGATCGGTCCGCTGCCTAGCGTGAGTGCATGATCGTGATCACTGGTGCGGCGGGGAAGACCGGGCGGGCGCTCACCTGGGCGTTGGCGGAGCGTGGGGCTCTGGTTCGGGCGTTCGTGCGCCGGCCCGAGCAGGTCGCGGTGGCGCTCGCGGCGGGGGCGACCGAGGCCGTGGTGGGGGACGTCGGGGAACCGGCCGACCTGGACCGGGCGCTGCGCGGGGGTACGGCGGTCTATCACATCGCCCCGAACGTGCATCCGGACGAACCGGCCATCGGTCGTGCGGTGATCGCGGCGGCGCAGCGGGCCGGGGTGGGGCGGTTCGTGTTCCATTCGGTGCTGCGGCCGCAGTTGCGGGCGATGCCGCATCACGAGGCGAAGGCGCGGGTCGAGGAGGCCCTGTTCGAGTCGGGCCTCGCGGTGACCGTGTTGCAGCCGGGGCCGTACCAGCAGAACACCCTCGACGCGCGCGACGCGATCGTGCGGACCGGCGACTTCGCGGTGCCGTACCGGGTGGACGCGCCGTTCGCCGCCGTCGATCTGCGCGATGTCGCCCAGGCGGCGGCCGCGGTGTTGTGCCAGGAGGGGCACGAGGACGCGGTGTACGAACTGGCCGGTCCCGAGGCGCTGACCCCTCGGGCGATCGCCGGGCATCTGGCCGAGGTGTCGGGTCGGCCGGTGACCGCACGCCGGATCGACCCGCGCGACTGGTGCGAGGAGGCCCGTGCCGGCGGGCTGTCCGGCTATGCGCTGGACACCCTCACCGCGATGTTCGCCTTCTACGACCGGCACGGCCTGACCGGCAATCCGCGCACCCTGGCCGCGCTGCTCGATCGTGCGCCGACCCGCTTCGTGGACTTCGCCCGGCGGGTGTTCGGGCCCGAGGACGCGCATGACGCACCGGGCGTCCAACACCAAGTTTTGCCAAGCGAGCGCGATTCCTTGGGCAGTAACTGACGGGGAGCGGAACCCCGAAGCCGCCTAGCTTGGACGCATTCGGCGCCGGACGACGCATCTCGTCCGGCCACCCACACCGCGCACACATGCACTGCCGGCACGCGTCACGCACCACACCCGCACACCGCACGGATGCACGGATGCACGGACGCGCCACACCGCACACTTGCAGAAAGGGGTGTTTCGACGTGAGCGGACCGCTCTGCGACCTCGTCGTGCTCGACCTCTCCCGCGCCCTCGCCGGCCCGCACGCCGCGATGATGCTCGGCGACATGGGCGCCCGGGTCATCAAGGTGGAGAACCCGGACGGCGGCGACGACACCCGTGGCTGGGGTCCGCCGTTCGTCGGGGCCGAGGATGCGCGCGAGTCGACCTACTTCCTGTCCTGCAACCGCAACAAGGAGTCGATCGTCCTCGACCTGAAGACCGAGGAGGGCCGACGCACGCTGGCCCGACTGATCCGGCACAGCGACGTGCTCGTGGAGAACTTCCGCACCGGCGTGCTCGATCGACTCGGCTTCCCGATGGAGGAGCTGACCCGGCTCAACCCGCGCCTGGTGGTGCTGTCCATCACCGGCTTCGGGCACGACGGCCCGCAGGGCGGTCGACCCGGCTACGACCAGATCGCCCAGGGCGAGGCCGGTCTGATGAGCCTGACCGGCCCCGGCCCCGACGACCCCACCCGGATCGGCGTGCCGATCGGCGACCTGCTGGCCGGGATGTACGGCGCCTACGGCGTGGTCGCCGCACTGCACGAGCGCGAACGCACCGGCCTCGGCCGGGTCGTGCGCACCTCGCTGCTCGCCGCGATCGTCGGCGTACACGCCTTCCAGGGCACCAACTACACCGTGGCCGGCCAGGTCGGGCACGCGCAGGGCAACCTGCACCCCTCGCTCCAGCCGTACGGCTCCTACCGCTGCAAGGACGCGATCATCCAGGTCGCGGTGGGCAGCGAGAAGTTGTGGGCCAAGTTCGCCCCGATGGTCGGCTTGGCGGTGGACGACCCGCGCTTCGCGGTCAACGCCGACCGCGTGGTCAACCGGGCCGAACTCGCGGACGCGATCAACGCCGCGTTCGCCGCGCGCGAGGTGGACGAGCTGTTGCCGGAACTGGCCGCCGCGGGCATACCGGCCGGCGAGGTGCGCACGATCGACCGGGTCTACGAGTGGGACCAGACCAAGTCGCAGGGTCTGCTGCTCGACGTCATGCACAGCACTCTCGGTCCGATCACCTTGCCCGGCCCGCCGATCCGCCTCGACGGCGTGGCCGACGTGGACGGCGGTTCGGCGGACGGCGGTCGGCGCCGGCACGAGGCCCCGCCGACGCTGGGCCAGCACACGGACAGTGTGCAGGCGTGGCTCGACGCCGAGGACGCCCGCGCCCTGCACGCCGCGCGGCGCGCATGAACACCGCGTCCGTGCCGGCGCCCGCGACCGCGCCCGTACCGAACCGCCGCACCCGCGTCGGTGCGCACGCGCTGATCCGGCTGGTCCTGGACCCCGACACCTGGACGAGCTGGGACACCGCGCCGCACCGCCCGGAGCGGCTGGACCCGGGGTACGTCGACGAACTGCGGGCCGCCGCCGCCAAGAGCGGCGTGGACGAGTCGGTGGTCACCGGCGAGGGCCGTATCCAGGGTCGCCGAGTGGCCGTGGTGGCCTGCGAGTTCGACTTCCTGGCCGGTTCGATCGGGGTGGCCGCGTCCTCGCGCCTGGTCGCCGCGATCGAACGTGCCACCGCCGAACGGCTGCCGCTCGTGGCATCGCCGACCTCCGGCGGAACCCGAATGCAGGAGGGCACGGTCGCCTTCCTCCAGATGGTGCGGATCAGTGCCGCCGTCGCCGCGCACAAGAGCGCCGGCCTGCCGTACCTCGTCTACCTGCGAGGCCCCACCACCGGTGGTGTGCTCGCCTCGTGGGGCTCACTCGGTCACGTCACCGCCGCCGAACCCGGCGCGCTGATCGGCTTCCTGGGCCCGCGCGTGTACGAGGCTCTGCACGGGCAACCCTTCCCGGAGGGTGTCCAGGTCGCGGAGAACCTGTACGCGCACGGCCTGGTGGACGCCGTCGTCGAGCCCGACCGGCTCGGCGAAGTGGCCGCACGGGTCCTGGATATCGTCACCGCCCCGCGTGAACACCTGCCCGACGTCGCCCCGTTGCCGGTCGAGGATCTGGCCGACGTCCCGGCATGGACCTCGGTCGAACTCTCCCGTCGTGCCGAACGCCCAGGCGCCCGCGCCCTGTTGCGACACGCGGCGAGTGCGGTGGTGCCACTGCACGGGACCGGTCAGGGGGAGAGCGACCCCGGCCTGCTGCTCGCGTTGGCCAGGTTCGGCGGCGCGCCGTGCGTGGTGCTGGCCCAGGACCGGGCCCGGCAGTCGAGCCACGGGCCGTTCGGCCCGGCCGGGCTGCGGGTGGCCCGGCGCGGCATGCGGCTGGCCGCCGAACTCGACCTGCCGCTGGTCAGCGTCGTGGACACCGGCGGCGCGGCGCTCAGCCGGGAGGCCGAGGAGGGTGGCCTGGCCGGCGAGATAGCCCGCTGTCTGGCCGAGTTGGTCACCCTGCCCACCCCGACGCTGTGCCTGCTGCTCGGGCAGGGCGCGGGCGGCGGCGCCATGGCCCTGTTGCCCGCCGATCGGGTGTTGTGCGCCCAGCACGGCTGGTTGTCGCCGCTGCCGCCCGAGGGGGCGTCGGCGCTGCGCTACCGGACGCCGTCCCGGGGCGCGGAGATCGCCGCCGCGCAGGGCATCAGGTCGCTGGACCTGCTGCGCGACGGGGTGGTGGACCGGATCGTGGCCGAGCGGCCCGATGCGGCCGACGAGCCGGTCGCGTTCCTGGCCCGGCTGGCGCAGGTGCTGGAGTACGAGTTGGTCGGCCTGCTGCGCCGACCCACGGCCGAGCGGCGTGCGGCCCGGTTGGAACGGTACGCCCGGCTGGGCTGCTGAGGGCGGCGGGCCGACCGCGGGCCCGACCGACCCGCCGGCGTTGCGCAGCGCTCGGCAGCCGCCGGCGGCGCGTACCGTCCGGATTCGCCGGCGATATCCACCGCCGTCTACCACTCGGCAAGATTTGCCAGATCGATGGGTGTTTGTGGTCAACAAACTCCCAAGCCATCGACCTGGTGACCGGCCTAGAGTCCCAAGTCCCGGACGGACGGGACTCCCGCGTACGACAGGAACAGGAGAGTTCGACACATGCCAACTCCCCGCACCGGGAGAGTACTCATCGCCCTCGGCGGCAACGCCATGACGGGACCCGATGGCAGCGCCACCCCGGACGCCCAGCGGGCCGCCGTCGCGGTGGCGATGGAAGCGGTGGCCGACCTGATCGCCTCCGGCGTCGAGGTGGTGCTCACCCACGGCAACGGACCGCAGGTGGGCAACCTGCTGGTCAAGAACGAACTCACCGCGCACGTCGTTCCTCCGGTGACCCTGGACTGGTGCGGCGCGCAGACGCAGGGCACCCTCGGCTTCACCATCGTCTCCGCCCTGGAGGCCGCACTGCGGCGCCGTGGGCTGGCGGCACCGGTGGCGGCCGTGGTCACCCGCACGCTCGTGGATGGCGCCGACCCGGCGTTCGAGCACCCCACCAAGCCGGTCGGCCGGCATCTGCCGCAGGCCGACGCGGAGCGGTTCGTCGCGCTCGGTCAGCACTGGGAGGACCGGGGCGCGAAGGGCTGGCGGCGGGTCGTACCGTCGCCGGATCCGCTGGAGGTGGTCGACGCGCCGGCCATCCGGACGCTGGTCGCGGCGGGCTTCACCACGATCGCGGCCGGTGGCGGCGGCATTCCGGTGGTGCGCGACGCGGACGGCGCCGAGCGCGGCGTGGAGGCGGTCCTGGACAAGGACCTCACCGCGGCCCTGCTCGCCGTGTCGGTGGACGCGGACGTGCTGGTGATCGCCACCGACGTACCCAACGCGATGCTCGACTACGGCACCGCGAACGAGCGGGTGATCGGCCGGGTCACCCCCGAAGAGCTGCGCGAACACGCCGCGGCCGGCCAGTTCGCCGGTGGCAGCATGGGACCCAAGGTCGAGGCGGCGGTGCGCTTCGTCGAGAAGGGCGGCCGGCGCGCGGTGATCACGTCACTGGACCGGATCACCGCCGCGGTGGCGGGCGAATCCGGGACGGTCGTGGAGTCGGACGGGTAACGGCCCGTCGTCCGCGACAGTCGCAGGTGACGAAGTACAAAGAATTCGACCGCAAAGAATTCGGCGTCGAAGAATTCGGCGAACTCCAATGAACGAGGTGGAACGAGTGCCCAGGCCGATCGAGGTTCACAAGGTCGCCATCGAGAGCGTCACCGACGCGTCCGGATTGGCCAAGCTCATCGACGACGGCGTGTTCGCCGCGGACGACGTGCTCGCCGTCATCGGCAAGACCGAGGGCAACGGCGGGGTCAACGACTACACCCGCATCCTGGCCGACCGCGCCTTCCGCGAGGTGCTGGTCGCCAAGGGGAAGCGTTCGGCCGAGGAGGCGCAGCAGGTTCCGCTGGTGTGGTCCGGCGGTACCGACGGTGTGATCTCCCCGCACGCGACGGTCTTCGCGTACGCGCCGGAGAACCGGTACGAGCCCACCGACGAGCCGCGCGTGTCGGTCGGCGTCGCGATGAGCGAGCAGATCCTGCCCGAGGACATCGGCCGGGTGCCGATGGTGGAGAAGGTCGCCGCCGGCGTACGCAAGGCGATGGCCGTCGCGGGCATCACCGACCCGGCCGACGTGCACTACGTGCAGACCAAGACGCCGCTGCTGGTGCTGGACACCATCAACGACGCCAAGGCGCGCGGGTTCGACGTGTGGACCGAGGACACCCTCAAGTCGATGGACGTGTCCAACTCCACCACCGCGCTGGGCATCGCGGTGGCGCTCGGCGAGATCGAGCTGCCGACCGCCGAGCAGATCCACCGCGACCTGTCGCTCTACTCGTCGGTGGCGTCCTGCTCCTCCGGCGTCGAGCTGGACTGCGCGCAGATCGTCGTGGTCGGCAACGTGCGCGGTGTGGGCGGTCCGTTCCGGGTCGGCCACGACGTGATGAAGGACGCGCTGGACGCGGACGGCATCTGGTCGGCGATCCGCTCGGCCGGCATCGACCTGCCGGAGCGCCCGCACACCTCCGACCTGGGCGACCGCCTGGTCAACGTGTTCCTCAAGTGCGAGGCGGACCCGAGCGGCAGCGTGCGCGGTCGACGCAACATCATGCTCGACGACTCGGACGTGCACTGGCACCGCCAGATCAAGGCCACCGTCGGCGGCGTGACCGCGGCCGTCACCGGCGACCCGGCCGTCTTCGTCTCGGTCGCGGCCGTGCACCAGGGCCCCTCCGGCGGCGGCCCGGTCGCGGCGATCGTGCGGATGGACTGACCCGCCCCTCGCCGAACCGACGCGCCTCTTTGCGGAACCCGTCGACGGCCACCGCCCCTCGTCCCGGGGCGGTGGCCGTCGGCACGTCCGCCGGGCGCGGCCCCGGACGGCGCTTGCCACTTGGCGGGTGTGCCGCTGATCGTCATGGACGCCGAGGCGATCGGCGGATCTCGGCGGGTCACCAAGGTCTGCGGGACAGGCCCTAATCCTCCTGCTGTCGGCCGCCGAAGCACCAGTCGTGGACCTCGATGTGCTCGTACAGGCCGGCTCGGGCGTACGGCTCGCGGGTCAACAGGCGCTCCGCGGCCGTGCGGTCCGGCAACTCGGCCAGGATCGCGATGCCCAGCCATTCCTCGGCGGCGTCCGGGGAGAGCAACGGGCCGCAGGCGATCAGGTTTTCCCGGTCGTCGCCGTCGACCAGAAGACTCAGCTGCTTCTCGGGCCACTCGTCCCGACCGGCGGTCGAATCAGCGCTGCCGTGGCCGAGGATCAGGAAGCGCGGGTGGCCTTCCGAACTCCCCTCGAAATCCCACATCTTCCGGCCGAGCGTGTTGCGCCAGCGCCGGATGAGCACTTCTTCCTCGTACACGCCCGCCCGGTGGTTCGGCTCGTCGTACGCGAACACGCGCGCGGCATCGGCGTCCGGCAGGTCGAGGATGTGGACGCTGCCGGTCACCGTCTCGCCGTCGGGGGCGAAGGTCGGCCCGCGGGCGATCATGCCCTCGGCGTACCCGTCCATGAACGACCAGTGGGCTTCCAGAAGTTCGTCTCGCAAGGCCCTGGTTCCCGGCTTGTCGCGACAATAGAAGAGGTACTCCATGTCGATCCCCCATGAGTGACGCCGTTGTCGGCACGCACAGTACGGGAGCCGGCCCACCCTGTCGATCGACCGTGAACCCTCTCGGCCCCCTGGGCAACGACCCGAAGTGTGCCGGCCCGCGCCATGCTCCCGCTCGTCGGCGAGGCATATGGAGGCCAAAGGTTCGTGCGGCAAATGTCCGGTCGGACACTCTCCGCTGATGCTCCGATGGCCTAGAGTGACGTTCATGTGCCGTGCAGTGCCCGCCGGTCCCGCTGGTCCCGTGCTCGGTCTGGAGATGTGATCGTGTCGAACCGTGCCGCAATGCCTTCTCCGGTCGAGGACAGGCCGGCGCGGTCGGTGCCGCGTGGGTTGACCTACCTCTCGATCGCCGGGGTCACCTGGGGGACGACCGGGGCGGCCGTGGAAGTGATCTATCGGTCGAGCGACTTCGGGCCGATGGCCGTCTCGTTCTGGCGCTTCGTCAGCGGGATGGTGCTGCTGCTCGCGGCCGGCCTGCTGCGTCCCTCCGGCCCGGCCCCGCGTACCGCCGGGCAGCCGCCGGGTCGCCGCGCGCTCCTGTTCACCGGCACGGGCGCCGGCCTGGCCGTGTTCCAGTCGGCCTATTTCGGCGCGGTGATGCAGACCGGGCTGGCCGTCGCCACGATCGTCGCGTTGGGCGCCGCCCCGGTGTTGACCGCGGCCGGAGGCCGGTTGTTCCTGGGCGAACGCATCGGGCGCAGCGGGCTGTCGGCGATCGGCGGGGCGCTGATCGGGCTCGCGATACTGGTGTTGGGCAACCGGCAGACCGATGTCCGGCCCCTGGGAGTGGGGTTGGCGCTGCTGTCCGCGGCGGGATTCGCCGCATCCAACCTGCTCGGTCGGTGGACGGGGCGGCTCGGCGCGGGGGAGGATCCCGCCACCCTCACGGTGTGGTCGTTCGGGATCGGTGCGGCGGTGATGCTGCCGTTCGCCCTGGGCGAGGGGGTGTGGCCACAAACCGCGCAGCCGGGGCGGGTGTTGGCGATGATGCTCTACGTGGCCGCCGTGACGACCGCGCTCGCCTATCCGCTGTACTTCGCCGGCACCGCCGCGGTACGGGCGGTCACCGCCTCGGTCGTGATGTTGATCGAACCGGTCAGCGCGGCGGCGCTGGCCGTCCTGCTGCTGGACGAGCGGCTCACCGCGGCGACGGTCGTGGGCACGCTGATGATGCTCACAGCCGTCGGCGGCCTCGCACTGGCCGAGTCGCGGCCGGCCGAGCGATGACGATGGTCCGGGGCGGTGTCGTGCCCGCCCCGGACCCACCGCCGCCGGACGCCCCGGGCCACTTCGGATCGGTCGCCGGGATGGCGGGCCCACCCGCGCCCGGGTTCGTCACCGACCCCGGGGCCCGCTCAGACTCCCGGCCCGCTCACGCCCGGGCCCGTCCCGAGCCGGCCCGGGAGGGAACCGATCCCGATGCTCAGGTCCACCAGACGAGTTCGCCGTCGTCGTCCTGCGCCGTGAAACACGTCAGCAGCAGTCGGGCGGCGGGCCGGGCCTGTTCGCTGCCCACCACCGCGTGCGCGAGGTTGCCGTCGATCACGCACAGGTCGCCGGTGGCGACCGGCACCGTCAGATCGCCGTGGTCGGTCAACAACTCCGGCGGATACGGGAAGCCGCTGTAGGTCAGCCCCAGCGCCGCCCGCGAAGCGTCGTCCGGTTCGACGTTCCACAGCCGCAACGCCCCGCTCCCCACAGGCACTTGCGGATAGACGTTGATCGCCATCACCCGGGACAGGCGTTGGATCTCGAAGCCCGCCTGGAGCGGGTCGCGAAGTTGCGCGAGATCGTCGTGCGGCATGAGCTGGTAGGCGCCGGTCTGGTTCCAGCACACCGCCTTCGAGTCGCCCGCGACCCGGCCGTCGTGCACGGCCGGGCGGGCCCCGGCGACCACGCCGTGGGCGACGAGGGCTTCGCGCAGGGCCGCCACCGGGTCGACGGCACCCTCGTACAGGGCCGCCACGGCGTCCGCCGATTTCGCCACGTCGGTCAGGTACTCCGCCGTGCTCTTCTCGATGTGCGAGGCGCCGACGAAGTACCCTTCGACGCCGTCCTGTCCCGCCCCGTAGCGCGGGGTGCGCTGCGGGGAGGCCCAAAAGTTGGCGGTGATCCGCGCGCAGTCCTGCGGCGTGACGAAGCCGGTCACCCGATGCGCGGCCAACTCGCCGCGCAGCACGGCGTGGACGGCGGACACGTCCACGACGCCGGACGTCTCGTGTACGCGGAAGCCCTCGGCGGGCAAGGATCGACCGGTGATCACGACATCCTCCCGAATTCGGCGCCGGGTGCGCCGGATGCACCCGACGCACCGCGCGCACCGGACGCGGACGCACGGTGCAGCAGCGGTCGGCGGCGGTCGAGGAAACCGAGCATGGCCGGGACCGGGCTTATTATCCGCGGTTGGGCCTCGAGCCTGGCCCGGTTGCGCTCGCGTACCTGCGGCATCCTCGACCAGTGCATGCCTGGGCTCAGGTGGTGTTCCTGGTGGTAGCCGTCGTTGAAGGTGAGCAGGTTGTACAGCCGCCCGTAGTGGCTCACCGAATCGGCCGCCCGCTCGCTGGGGTCGGCCCCGTAATGGCGGTAGTAGTTCTGTACGTTCACCATGGTCAGCGCCACGAAGCAGGCCGGCAGGTAGCTCAACAGCACCCACTGCCAGGAGATCACCGCGAGCAGCGCGGGGGTGAGCACATGCGCCGCCCGATCCGCCTGGATCAGCCGTAGTTCGCCGCGTCGTCGGTGTTCCCGACGCGAGGCCAACGAGCGCAGGGTGGTCTCGCCTGCGCCCACCCGCCACAGCCGGACCACGTACGACACTTCCCGTACGCGGTCGATCAACGACTCCAGCGCGCCGCCGAGCGCGTAGCGCGGCAGCGAGGCGTGCTCGCCGTTCCTGCCTCGACGGTAGGTCGACGTGGTGTCGCGGGTGGTGCCGTCCGCGCCCGGGGCGTCGTTGTTGAACCGATGGTGGTTGCGCACGTGGGTGAGCCGGTACGCCTGGACCGACTGGCCGATGTTGGCCGAATTCAGCACGGACACGGCCGCGTTGAGTCGGTCGGAGGTGAACCACGGTACGTGCGTGAACAGATGGGAGACGACGATGATGTTGTACGCCGTCATCAGCGCCAGCGCGGCGGTCCCGCCGGCCTGCGCCGGGACCGAGGCGTCGTCCCAACGCACGGCCAGCAGCACGGTGACGGCGAACTGGCCCACGCTGAGTCCCAGGAGGAGTGCGTCCTTCGGAGTGTTCCGCCAGATCCTCATCGCCGGGTTCCTCACAGGTAGGATTCGAGGGTTCCGCGGCGGCGTACGTCGAGCGTGGCGCAGTGGAACGAGCCGCCGAAGCTGTTGAAGTTCCGGAAGTCGCACGGGATGGGCGTGAAGCCGAACCTGCGCATCGCGGCGATCATCGGCTCGTCCTGGCGCTCCACGATCACCCGTTCCTCGTCCAGCATCAGGATGTTCATGTTGAGCCACTTGCTGGTCATGTAGAGCGGGTGCCCGTCGGGGATGACCGGCTGCGGGGCCGCCATCACGTCCCATCCCTTGAAAAGTTTCGGCACCTCGGGGACGCGCTCCGGGTGGATCAGCAGTTTTCCGGGGGCCATCGGCACCAGGGTGGCGTCGATGTGCATCGGGTGCGCGTCCTTGAACTCCAGGACGTGGATCCGGTATTCGTCGCCCAGATGGCGGCGCAGCCACTCGATGCCGAAGGTGTTGGTGACGTTGCTCGTCTGGGCGATGATGTCCCGGCCGCACCGGGTGAAGTCGGCGGCGTCGAAGGTGGGTTCGAACTCGGTGACCACCAGCCGGGTCGGCCCGTCCGCGCCGGGGTCGGTCCAGTCCTGGTCGTACTGCTCGTCCTTGAGTTCGGGTTTCGGTGCCGCGCTCCACCTGGCCCCGGCGCGGAAGTACTCCTTGAGCAGCGGTCGATAGGCCAGCGTCTCGAAGTAGCGCGAACGCCAGGCCATCGGGCATTCGATGATCTCGTCGCCGACGACCAGCAGGGCGTCTCGGGGCATGGCCGCGTACATGCCGGTGCTGGTCCAGTCCAGGGTGCGGTAGGTCTGCTGCTGTGGGATGGGTTCCGGGCGGCGGACGGTCACCCCCTCGGCTTCGAGGATGTGCACGAACTGTTCCAGTTCCCGGCGGGCGGCCTCGACTTGTTCGGGTGGGAAGGGTCGGCCCGCCCGGCTACGGAAGGTGTCGTGTTGGTCGGCGGGTAGGACCGGCGGCAGGGACATGTGCCACGTGGGGAAACCGGCTCCGTCGACGATGCCGACGATCACCTCCTCCAGCGGGTCCCATTCGGTGTAGGAACCGACGGGATACGCCGAGGTGTCCCGGCGCGGCGGCGGTTCGTTCGGGTTGCCCAGGTCGTCGAGAATCAAGGTCCACTCCTCGTCGGGCGGTTCGGGTGGGTTGCCTCGGGCCGTCGGCGGCACCGACGCGAATGTCCGGGACGCCGTGCCCTGTTGCACACGGTGGTCGCCCCGTCACCGATCCAATGTCACGATCACGGTCCGAGACAAGTCCGCTACGATAAGTTGGCTTGGCGACCGGGGGTTCGCCGTCCGCGCCCCGCCGGTCCGCCGCGTCCGGCCCCTCTCCGCGCCGCTCCGCGGCCCGCTCCCGCCGCCCGCCCCCGACCTGCGCCGATCCGCCACCCAGGGGCGCCGGGAACGGCCGTCGCCCGACGCCGCCGGTCCCGCCGAGCACCGCGCCGAGTCGGTATCCCGGGTGAACCGGCGGCCAAACTGGCCGAATCCAGTCGCCACGACGCGCCGTCGCGGAACCGAACGACGAGGCGGCCCGGGGCCGTTGGCGAGATCCTCGCCGTCGGCGCGGCGTGGAGGTCAGGAACGGCGGGGGGTCACCAGGCCCGACTCGTAGGCCAGCACGACCAGTTGCGCGCGGTCGCGGGCGTGGAGCTTGGTCATGGCCCGGTTGATGTGGGTTTTCGCGGTCATCGGGCTGATCACCATGCGGGCGGCGATGTGGTCGTTGGACAGGCCCTGCGCGACCAGGGCCACCGCCTCGCGTTCGCGGTTGGTCAGTTCGCCCAGCCCGGTCCGGGCGCCGGTGTCGAGGGGCTGGGAGACGTACCTGTTGATCAGCTTGCGGGTGATCGAGGGTGCGAGCAGGGCGTCGCCGCGCGCGGCGACGCGTACGGCGTGCAGGAAGTCCTCCGGCACGATGTCCTTGACGAGGAATCCGGCCGCGCCGGCGCGCAGCGCGTCGAAGACGTATTCGTCCATGCCGTAGTTGGTCAGGATGACGACGTGCACCCGGGCCAGCGCCGGGTCCGCGGCAATGCGCCGGGTCGCCTCGATGCCGTCCACGACCGGCATCCGGATGTCGATCAGCGCGACGTCGGGCAGGTGTTCCCTGGCCAGGGCCAGGCCCTCTTCGCCGTCGGCGGCCTCGGCCACCACCGCGATGTCGTCCTCGAGGTCGAGGAGCGCCCGGAATCCGCTGCGAATGAGCGGCTGGTCGTCGACCAGCAGGACACGGATCACGAGATCTGCTCCACGGGGAGTTCGGCCTGGACGGTGAAGCCGCCCTCGCCGCGCGGTTCCGCGCGCAGCCGGCCGCCGAGGGCGGTGACTCGTTCGCGCATGCCGAGCAGCCCGACGCCGGGCGTCGGGGCGGTGTCCGGCGCGGCCTTGCCGTCGTCGTCGACGCGTATCGTGAGCACGTCCGAGCGGCAGTCGATCCGGACCGACGCCGTGGCGGCGTCCGCGTGGCGGGTGACGTTGGTGAGCGACTCCTGAACGATCCGGTAGACGGTCCGGCCCAACGCGGCCGGCACGTCGTGCCGCGGTCCGTCGATCGTCAAACCCGCGTCCAGGCCGCTCATCCGGAACCGTTCCACCAGTTCCGGGACGTGGTCGAGCCCATGGGGCGGGGTCCGGTCGTCGTCGCGCAGTGCCTCCAGGGTCGCCCGCAGTTCCCGGGTTGCCTCACGGCCGGCCTCCCGGATCGCGAGCAGGGCATCCGATACCGGTTCGCCGCGCTTGCGGGCCAGGTGGACGGCGACTTCGGACTGCACCTTGACGACCGAGATCTGGTGGGTGAGCGAATCGTGCAACTCACGGGCGATGTGCAGCCGCTCCTCGTCGGCACGGCGCCGTGCGGTCTCCTCGCGGGTGCGCTCGGCCTCGTCCGCCCGCCGCTCGGCCTGCCGCAACGCCTCACCCGCGGCGCCCGCGGCGATCAGCCAGGCGATCTCCAGGGCTCCGCGCGCCTGCGCGAACGCCTCGCCCGTGTCGTGCGGGCCCGAAGCCAGGGCCGCGAGTGGGAGCGCGGCCAGCACCGCCACGCTCGCCACCACGGTGACGGTGCGGTGCCCCTCCCGGACGGCCGCGTACACCGCGAACAGGAACGCCACGGCGGGCACGTCGAAACCGGCCGCCTGATACCCCACCGCGCACAGCCCGGTGGCGGCCAGGACGGGAACGGGTGTACGACGGCGCCGGACGAGCGCCAGACCGCCGGCCGCCAGCAGCGCGTGGCCGAGCAGGGCCGGGCTCGTGCCGGAGTGCCCCTCGGACAGGCCGGTGACCAGCAGCGTCGTCGCCACGCCGACGGCGATCGCCCAATCTCTCACCGCGGCCGGGACATCGGGCCAACCTGTGCTCATCCGCGCACCCTAGCCGGTCGTCCACACGGCCGAATCCCGCTCGCGGCCGAGCGTCCGGCTACCACGTGCGCAGTACTTTTCCGGCGCCTGCCGTGGCCGCGGCAGCGCGAAGAGTCCGCGTCCGCCGGACGACCCGAGGCGGCCCCGGCGACATGCTCGGGTGGTCCGGTTCCAGTGAGGAAGAAGGAGCACATCGATGTCCGTGCGCACCGTGCTTGTCGTGGTCGGAGCCGTCCTGATCGGTGGTCTCACGCTTGCCGAACCGGCGGCCGCAGACCCCTCGGTCCATCCGGTCGCCGCGAGTGTCCAGACCCTGAGCGCCGGACGTATCGGGGCCATCGCGGCCGCACTGACGGGCATCCTCGGCGCGGTCAACGGCGGGCTGGCCCTGGCCCGCCCCGCCGCGGGCGGTCACCTCGGTGCCTGGGTCGCCCGGAACGGGGTCGTCACCGCCCTCGTGGCGGGCTCGCTCGCCGTCGTCGTCGGCGCGGTCGTCGCGGCCACTGCCGACGGCGGCCTCGGTAGCGGCAACGGGCTGGGCGGCGCCTACGTCGCCGTACTGGTGGGCCTCCTCGCCGTCGCCCTCGGCTGGGCGGCCCGGCTCCGCTCCCGCCGCACCGGCTGACCGCACCGCGCGCGCCCACCTCCCGCGCCCACCTCCCGCGCGACCGCGGCCGCGGTCGCCCGTCGGCGGGCCGGGCCGCCGGGTGTGCGCCGCCCGTCGCCCGGGGCGCCGATTCGAACGTTCGACCTGGTCAAGTGGCTTGTGCGGCAACGCCCTTGGGTGCGTTCGTCGAGGTCGGGGACGAACTCCCTGGTATGGTCCGCCGAGGGTTTCGCCACGCGATGGAGAGGGTTCATGAAGCTGCTCCCGCTGTTCCTCCGGCGGCCGATCGAAGCGGTGTACGAGCGTCGACTGGCCACCACTCTGGTGGGGCTGCCGCGCCCACAGCACGTCGGGATCATGCTCGACGGCAACCGGCGCTGGGCCCGGCAGGCGGGACACGCGGACGTCCGGGAGGGGTACCGGGCGGGTGGCGCCAAGGCGACCGAGTTCCTGGGCTGGTGCGCGGCCGCGGGGATCGAGCGGGTGACCCTCTTCATGCTCTCCGACGACAACCTCGGCCGCCCCGCGGAAGAACTCGGTCCGCTGATCGAGATCATCGAGGAGACCGTCCGGGACATCACGGCCGAGGGCCGGCCCTGGGAGGTCCAGGTGATCGGCTCGCTCGACATGCTGCCCGGCGCCGGCGCCCGGGTGCTCAAGGAGGCCACCGCCGCGACGGTCGGGCGCGGTGGGCTCAAGGTGGACGTCGCGGTCGGTTACGGCGGCCGGCGGGAGATCGTCGACGCGGTCAAGAGTGCCTTCGAGGCGCACATGGCGGCCGGCGGCGACCCGGCCGAACTGGTCGCGCGGTTCGAGATCGAGGACATCTCCCGGCATCTGTACTCGCCGACCGCCGCCCACACCGACTTCATCATCCGAACCTCCGGCGAGCAGCGGTTGTCCGGCTTCCTGCTCTGGCAGTCCGCGTATGCCGAGATGCACTGGGTGGACTGCTACTGGCCGGCGTTTCGGCACGTGGACTTCCTGCGCGCACTGCGCTCGTACGCGAGCCGCGACCGGCGATTCGGCAAGTGACCGGAGCCGGGGCCGCAGCCGCAGCCGGAACCGGAATCAGGGCCGACGGTCGCCGCACCGGCGCGTGCCGAACCGGGCCTTCGGTGGTCCATCCGGTCGGACCTGCCCGGCCGGGCGTCGAACGGCGCCGTACGGTTCGGCAGGTCCAGCCGCTCGCCCGGGCGTGGCCGTGCACCGGCGCTGCGGCTGTTCCGGACGCCGAACCCCGGGTGCCGGTGCGGGTGCCCGGTGCCGGTCGGGTGCTTTCCGGGATCGGATCGACGGGGGAGCGGCGCCCCCGACGAAGCACTACCGACTCCTCGGCCTCACGCGCAGCACGTTCGCGCTCGCGATCAGGGCGAACGACAGCGCCGTCACCACGCCGAACGAGACCACCAGCGACGTCGCGTGTGCCAACCCGCCGATCAGCGACGGGGCGATCAGGCCCGAGGTGTAGGTGACGGTCGCGACGCCCGCGATGGCCTGGCTCGGATTGGGGCCGCTGCGCGCCGCCGCCGCGAAGGCCAGCGGGACGACGACCGCGACGCCCAGGCCGAGCAGGCCGAACCCTGCCATCGCGAACGCCGGGGCCGGCGCGGTGACCACCAGCAGGCCGCCCGCCGTGGCCAGTACGCCCCCGGCGCGCACCGTGCGGACCGGGCCGAACCGGTCCACGACCGGGTCGCCCGCGAACCGCCCCACCGCCATCGCCAGCGCGAAGGCCGTGGTGGTCGCGGCCGCCAGGCCCGCCGAGGTGTCGAACTCGTCCTTCAGGTAGACCGCCGACCAGTCCAGGCTCGCGCCCTCCCCGAACACCGCGCAGAAGCCGACGAACCCGATCAGCAGCGCCGACTTCGGCGGCAGCGCGAAGTGCGGCGGGGCTTCCTCGTCCGGGTCCGGCGGTACGTCCAGCACGCCGCGCGTGGCCGCCAGACCGAGCAGCAGCAACACGACGGCGGCAGCCGGGTGGTGGAGCCGCGCGTCGAGGTCCAGCTGTGCGGCGAGCGTGCCGACGGCGGAGCCGAACAGCACGCCCACGCTCCACATGCCGTGCAGGCCGGACATGATCGACCGGCCCAGCCGGTTCTCGGTCTCCACGCCGAGCGCGTTCATCGCGACGTCCGGCAACCCGGCCGACGCGCCGAACACGAACAGCGTCACGCACAGCACGACCAGGTTCGGTGCGAGCGACGGCAGCACGAGCGCGAGGGTCCACAGCGACAGCAGGATGCGCAGCGCGAGGCGCGCGCCGAGGCGGTGGTTGATCGCCGCGGCGAGCGGCATCGCGAGCGACGCGCCGATCGCCGGGAACGCCAGCGCGACGCCCAACTGCCCCGGGCCGACGCCCGCGTGGTCCTGGATCCACGGCACGCGGGTGGCGAAGCTGCCGGTCACCGCGCCGTGCACGGCGAACACCGCGGCGATGGCCCGGCGCCCGCGGACGACGTGCGCCCGCTCCGTGAGGGCGTCGGCGGGGCCACCCCCGGGCGGGGAAGCCGAGGCCGCCGCGGGGACCGCCCCGGCCGCCCCGCCGTCCGTCACCGCCGCTCCTTCGTACCGCGGACGCCGTCCACGTCGCGGGCGTGCGCGGCGGCAGGCCCGGTGGCCCGCCATACGTAGGTCCCGCCACCGCCGCGCGGCCCCCGCCTCCGCCGGCCCGCCCGACCGGGCGGATCGAAGGCATCCGCGATGCCGGGCCTCGGGGTGACGGCGGCGACGCCGGTGGCACCGCCGATGCCCATCTCCCGCCCCCGGCCACAGCGGACCGCCTGGATGGCGCCGACGATCCCGGCCGCCTGAATCGCGTCAAAAGACATGAAAATCCCCCGAGTTTCTCGGCATTCTCCGACCTTCTCCCTGACAATAAACTATCAGGAACCCTGCCTGAAAGAAATATCTGCGAGGATCGACCCCATGCCCCCTGCCTCCCCCAGCACCGCCCGGGCCCACAACGACCGGCTCGCCCTCCGGCTTCTCCAGCAGCAGGGCCCGCTGACGGCGGGGCAGCTCAAGACGCTCACCGGACTGTCCCGCCCGACCGTGGCCGACCTCGTGGAGCGACTACAGAGCTCGGGACTCATCCACGACGTCGGCGAGTCCGCGACCGGCCGGCGCGGCCCCAACGCAAGGTTGTACGGGATCGTCGCCGACATGGCGCACCTGGCCGCGCTCGACGTCCGCAGCGAGACCGTGAGCGTCGTGATCGCCGACCTCCTGGGCACCCGCCTCGGCGACGCCGCCGCACCCATCGACGCCGGCGACGGCATACAGGCGGCCGTCGACCAGACCATCGCCCTCGTCGAACGCGCCGCACGCGACGCCGGCGCCACCCGCCTGCACAGCATCGGCATCGGCGCGCCCGGTCTGATCGACCCCACCACCGGCGAACTGCGCCAGGTACCGAGCCTCCCCACCTGGCACCGCAGCCTCGCCGGCGCCCTTCAGGACCGCCTGCACACCATCGTCCGGGTGGAGAACGAGACCAACCTCGCCGCCCTCGCCGAACGCCGCCTCGGCGTCGCCCGCGACCACGAGACGTTCGTGCTCATGTGGCTCGCCAACGGCATCGGCGCCGCCGTCGTCCTGGACGGAAAACTGCGCCGCGGCGCATCCGGAGGCGCGGGCGAGCTTGGCTTCCTGCCGGTCCCCGGCACCAGGAACCTGCCCTCGCGCGACGGCTGCGACGGGGGCTTCCACTCCCTCGTCGGCAAACCCGCCGTGTGCGAACTCGCCGAACGGCACGGGCTCGGCCACCTCGTCCCGGCCGGCGACACCCCGCACGACGCGGCGGTCGAGCCGCTCGGCGCCACCGTCGTCCGTGCCGCCCGGGCCGCCGGGCCCGCGGGCTCCGCCTTCCTGGACGAGTTCGCCGGACGCCTCGCCCTCGGCGTCTGCGCCGTCACCGCGGTGCTCGACCCCGGCTTCGTCGTCCTCGCCGGCGAACTCGGGCACGCCGGCGGTGACGACCTCGCCGAGCGGGTCCAGGCCAAGGTCGCCGAACTCTCCCCGGTCGACACCGTTGTCCGCGCGACCACCCTCGGCGGCTCGGCGGTCCTCCAAGGTGCCCTCTTCGCCGCCCAACAGGCCGCCCAGGACGCGCTGTTCCCCTCCGACAACTGAACCCGGCAGCGCAACGCCCGGCCCGGAAAACGCCGAAGCCCGTCTTCGACCCCCCGCGTCGCGGTGCTCGGCGGGGGATCGGAGACGGGCCGGGAGATGTGCGTTCCGCCGGCGCCCGCGGCGGCGTGCCGGTGGTCGCCGACGAGCGTGGAGTCGACGCCGACCGGCCGCCCGGTCTTCGCCGGGCGGCCGCGCGGGAAGGCGGTCAGCCGTGCGGGAAGGTGGTCTTCGCCGGGCGGACCAGGTCGTCCGCGTAGTTCGCGATCAGGTCCAGGTTGCGGTCGGCCAGGTGGTCGAAGACCTGGGGGACGTTGGAACCCGGGGTCAGCGATGCCAACGCGCGCTCCGGGTCCAGGTGGGCCGAGACCCAGCCCTCGTGCGACGAGCCGCGGGCGACGACCTCGGCGCCCGGGGTGACGATCATCGAGTTGCCGAAATACAGCACTCCGGCCGGGTCGCTGCCGGTGGCGTTGGCGCCGATCACGTAGACGTGGTTGTCGTACGCCCGTGCCCGGCAGGTGAGTTCCCACAGGTCGGCGGAGCGCAGCAGGGCCGACGGGCGGCAGATGACCTCCGCGCCGTGCACCGCCTGGATCCGGCTCAGCTCCGGGTAGTCGCCGTCGAAGCAGATGATCATGCCGATTCGACCGAGGTCGGTCTCCACCACGCTGACGTACTCGCCCGGCGTCACCCACCCGCCGCGCGAGCGCAGTTCGGGCCCGAACGGGTGGGTCTTGCGGTAGACGCCCAGGACCCGGCCGTCCGGCCCGGCCAGCACGGACGAGTTGTACACCACGCCCCGGTCGTCACCGCGCTCGTACGTGCCCCACACCAGGTGCACGCCCAACTCACGGGCCCGCGCCTGGAACGGCTCGGTGAGCGCGCCGGGGACGTCGTCGACCAGATCCCACAGCTCCTCGGCGCCCAGCGCCGGGGTGAAGCCGGTGGTCACGCTCTCCGGCAGCACCACCAACTCGGCACCGGTGGACTCGACGCAGCGGCTCACCCAGTCCAGCGCATGGGCGATGTTCGCCTCGACCACCGCCGCCGTGAGCGGTCCGGGCCGGGGCACGACCTGAACGGCCGCCGCCGTGAACGCACGCATGGCTACTCCTTTCCGAAACGATCGACGACCAACGACCGTCGATCAACGACCGGCACCGACAACCCACACCGACAACCCACACCGACGACAGCGACCAACGGCCGGCGATTCGACGACCGACGGTCAGCGACGCCGGGCGATCACGCCGCCGACGATCGCGCCGAGCAGCGCCACCGCCGCGCCGAACAGGGCGCCCTTCGCGAAGTCGTCGCCGAGCGAGGAGGCCGGGGCCGCATACGTGCCGGCGGCCGGCGCGGCACCCGCGACCGCGGCGCCATCGGCCGTCGCCGGCAAGGGAGTTCCGTTGACCGCCGCAGGCACCGGCGTCAGCGGCGTCTGCCCGGTCAGGATCTTGTCGACCGACTTGAAGAACTCACCCGCCGTCTTCTTGGCGACACCCGTCAGCATGCGCTGTCCGACCCCGCCGATGACCCCGCCCACCACGGCCTCGGCGTCGTACTCCAGTCGGGTCCGGCCGCCGTCGATGTCCGCCAGGGTCACCTTGACCTCGGCGCTGACCGTGCCCGGGCCGCCCGAGCCGGACGCCTTGAGCATGAACGAGCCCGGCGGGACCTGGTCGGTGAGCTGCACGTTGCCCAGGTAGGTGCCCTTGATCGAGGCGACACCCATCGTCACCGTCATCCGATACGCGTCCGGGCCGGTCTCCTCCAGCTTCTCGCAGCCGGGGATGGTGCGGGTCAGTACGGCCGGGTCGTTCAGCGCCGCCCAGACCTTGTCGGCCGGCGCGTTCAGGATGGCGTTTCCTTGGACCTTCATGGTGCGACGTGCTCCTTAACGGTGGGTGCCGGCGGCATGGTCGGCGCCCCGGCGCAGCGCCGGGATCTCGCCGGCGGCGAACCGCTTGCGCAGGTGGAAGAGTTCGGACGGCTGGATCGGCATCCGCACGATCGGGAAGCCCTCGGCGTCCTCGATCGCGGAGGCGAACACGGCCGCGGCGGGGATCACGCCCGCCTCGCCGGCGCCCTTGATGCCGAGCGGGTTGAGCGGGGAGGGGGTCTCCAGGTGGTCGATCTCGATCCTGGGAATCTCGCTGGCGTACGGCATCAGGAAGTCCATGAACGAGGCGTTGACCAACTGGCCGTGCTCGTCGTACTCCATGCGCTCGTACAGCGCGCCGCCGACGCCCTGCGCGACGCCGCCGTGCACCTGGCCCTCGACGATCATCGGGTTGATCAGGTGTCCGCAGTCGTGCACGACGCAGTAGCGCAGGATGCGGATCTCGGCGGTGTCGGGATCGGTCTCCACGATCACCGCGTGCATCCCGTTGGCGAAGGTGGCGGTCGGCGGCGAGTAGTAGTCGCGGCCCTCCAGGCCGGGTTCGTCGTCCTCGGCGACCGGCGGCTTGGAGAAGTCGGCGGCGCCGGTGAGCTGGGTGGCCGCCTGGGAGGCCTCGTCGAAGGCGTAGCGCAGCGGGTTGGACAACACCGCGACCGTGCCGAGCGCGACCGAGGAGCCGGGGCTGCCCTTGACCCGCACGTGACCGTCGACGATCTCCAGGTCGCGCGGGTCGGCCTCCAGAGCCTCGCCGGCGATCCGCAGCGCCTTGGCCTTGACGTTGCGTGCGGCCAGGGCGATGGCGTTGCCGCTCATCACCGCCGCCCGTGAGGCGAACGTGCCGACGGCGTACGGGAATCGGCGGGTGTCGCCGGTGGTCACCGTGACGTCTTCGAGCGGTACGCCCAATTCGTCGGCGACGATCTGCGCGAACACCGTCTGGTGGCCCTGGCCCTGGCTGGTCAGGCCGGTGGCGACGTTGACCTTGCCGGTGGTCTCGATCTGGACGTGGCCGCCCTCGTACGGGCCCACGCCGGTGCCCTCGACGTAGCACGCGACGCCGATGCCGACCCGGCGGCCCTCGGCGCGTGCCTGGGCCCGGTAGGCCTCGAACTCGTCCCAGCCGACCAGCTTCTTGAGCGCCTCCAGCGAGGCGGGGAAGTCGCCCGAGTCGTAGATCAGCGGGCGGCCGTCCTGGAAGAGCAGGCCGTGGTCGTACGGCATTTCCTCGGGCCTGATGAAGTTGACGGCGCGCACCTCGGTGCGATCCTTGCCCAGATGGTCCGCGATCGCGTCCATCGCGCGTTCCATCGCGAACACGCCCTGCGGGCGGCCGGCGCCGCGGTAGGGGGTGACTATCACCGTGTTGGTGTAGAGGCTGCGGAAGTCCACCCGGTAGGCACCGGGCTTGTACGGGCCGAGCAACTGGGTGGAGGTGATGATCGGGACGATGATCCCGTACGGCGTGTAGGCGCCGTTGTCGTGCAGGATCTCCACGTCCAGGCCCAGCAGTCGGCCGTCGTCGTCGAAGCCGACCCGCACGGTCTGCAACTGGCCGCGCTCGTGGGCGGCGGAGATGAAGTGCTCGCGGCGGTCCTCGGTCCACTTGACCTCGTGGTCGAGCATCCGGGCCGCCCACGGGATCAGGATCTCCTCGGGCCACGGGTGCACGATCTTGACGCCGAAGCCGCCGCCGACGTCGGGGGTCACGCACTCGACCCGGTCCAGCGGCAGGTCCAGCTTGGCGGCGACGGCCGCGCGCACACCGGTGGAGGTCTGCGTGGAGGTGTACACGCGCAGGCTCGCGTCGGCCGCGTCCCAGCGGGCGTAGACGCCGCGGCCCTCCATCGGCATGCACGCGCTGCGCTCGATGTCGAGCTTCAGCTCCAGCCGGTTCGGCGCGGCGGCGATCGCCGCGGGCGCGTCGCCGACCTCCTGGACCAGGTGCGCTGCGCAGTTGCCGGGGACGTCGTCGTGGACGAGGCGGTCGGCGCGGTACGCGTTCTCGATGCCGACCACCGGCGGCAGCGGTTCGTACTCGACGGTGATCCGCTCGCAGGCGTCCTCGGCCAGGTAGCGGTCCCGGGCGACGACCATCACGACGGCCTCGCCGACGTGGTTGACGAACTCCTTGGCCAGCGGGTAGGCGGTACGGCCGTGGGTGAGCGCGGGGTGCGGGATGAGCAGCGGGAGCGGTTCGGCGACCCGGCCGGACAGATCCTCGTAGGTGTAGATCGCGACCAGGCCGTCGACGTCGAGCGCGCCGGTGACGTCGATTCCGGTGACCCGGGCCCGGGCGTGCGGGCTGCGTACGAACGCGGCCTCGTAGGCACCCTCGCCCAGGTCGTCGAGGTAGCGGCCGTTGCCGACCAGCAGGCGCAGGTCCTCGGTGCGTTGTACGGGTGCGCCGAACATCTTGGTGGTCATCGGGCGTCCCCTTCGGCCTGCTCGCCGGCCGGCACGTCGGTCCGCGTGTCGGACTGCTCGGCCCGGCGTTCGTTGGTGATCTCGGCGGCGCGCAGCACCGACTTCACGATGTTCTGGTATCCGGTACAACGACACAGGTTGCCGGAGATGGCCTCGCGGGCCTCCTCCTCGGTGGGCGTCGGGTTCTCCTCCAGGAACGCGGAGACCACGGTCAGGAAGCCGGGTGTGCAGAATCCGCACTGGAGGCCGTGGCACTCGCGGAAGGCCTGCTGCACGGGGTGCATGGTGCCGTCGGCGTCGGCCAGTCCCTCGACCGTGGTGATCTCGTGGCCCTGCGCGCTGACGGCGAACATCAGGCAGCCGCGCATCGGTTTGCCGTCGACTTGGATCGTGCACGCGCCGCACACGCCGTGCTCGCAGCCCACATGCGTGCCGGTCAGCCCCAGATCGTGGCGCAGGCAGTCGGAGAGCAGGCGGCGCGGGGTGACGGTGGCGGTGCGCAGGACGCCGTTCACGCTCAGCCGGATGTCGAGGCGTTGCTCGGTGGGGATCTGCGTCTCGGTCATCGGGCGCTCCGCTCGTCGGTGCCGGTGCTGCTCGGTGCGGTGGGGTTCGGGTCGGTCGACGCCGCGCGTTCGGTGGCGGTGCGCAGGGCGCGGACGGTGAGTACGCCGGCCAGCTGGGCGCGGTACTCGGCGGTGGCGTGAATGTCCGGTTCGGGCTCCAGGCTGGAGGACGCGAGTGTCGCGGCGTCGGTCCAGTCGGCGGTGTCCGCGGTGCGGCCGATCAGCGCGTCGGTCAGGTCGAGCACGAGCGGGACGGGGGAAAGCGAGAGGTAGGCGGCGCGGGCCGAGAGGATGCGCAGATCGTCGTCGACGGTGACCGCCGCCGCCACGCCGCACATCGCGTAGTCGCCGTGCCGGCGGGCGATCTCCACGAACTCGGTGCCGGTGCGACCGGGCAGGCGCGGGAAGTGGGCGGCGACGGCCAGTTCACCGGCCTCGATGCACGACTCCAGCGGGCCGAGGAAGAAGTCCTCGGCGGCGACGGTGCGGGTCGCGCCCTTGCGGGCCAGCGTCATCGAGCCGCCGAGCAGGGCCAGTACGGCGGTCATCTCGCCGGAGGGGTCGGCGTGCGCGAGGCTGCCCACCGTGGTGCCGCGGTTGCGGATCACCGGGTGGGCGACCAGGCGCAGGCCCTGGCGCAGCAGGGGCACGACCGCGTGCGCGGCCTCGTCCGCCTCGACCTCGGCGTGCCGGGCGAGCGCGCCCACCGCGACGCCGCCGGGGTCGGTGCGGACGTAGGAGAGTTCGGCGAGCCCGTTGATGTCGACCAGGTGGGCCGGGGCCGCGAGTCTCATGTTGAGCATCGGGATCAGACTCTGGCCGCCGGCGAGGACCTTTCCGTCGTGCCCGACCGCGTCGAGTGCGTCGAGGGCCTCGGCGAGATCGGTCGGTGCGTGATATCGGAATGCCGGCGGCTTCACGGTGTCGTCTCCTCCTGATGTTCGCGTGCGGTGGTGCGCGTCGGGTGGGTCGGCCGTCAGCTCGGCGGCGACGTCTTCGTCGACGGAGCGGCGGTGGAGCCGGCCGACGACCGGTCCGCGGGCCGGTGTTCCTCCACGGTGCCCAGGGACAGCGCGGTGCCGCCCTCGAGTTCGACGTCGGCGGGGGACTTCGGGTCGCGCATGTGTGCGGGGGCCAGGGCGTGCAGGACGTGGTAGATCACCAGGGTGACTATCGTGCCCAGCGCGATGCCCTCGATGGTGAAGTCGTCGTTGAACTTGATCGCGACGCCGCCGATGCCGATCACGACGCCGGCCGCGACCGGGACCAGGTTGATCGGGTTGGCGAAGTCGACCCTGTTCTCGATCCAGATCTTGGCGCCGAGCAGGCCGATCATGCCGTAGAGCACGACGGTGATCCCGCCGAGCACGCCGCCGGGGGTGGCCGCGATCAGTGCGCCGAATTTGGGACACAGGCCGAACAGCACGGCGACGACGGCGGCCACGTAGTAGGCGGCGGTGGAGTAGACCCGGGTGGCGGCCATGACGCCGATGTTCTCGGCGTAGGTGGTGGTGGGCGAGCCGCCGACCGCGCTGGCCATCATGGTGCCCAGGCCGTCCGCGGTGATCGCCTTGCCCAGGCTGCCGTCCAGGTCGGCGCCGGTCATCTCGGAGACGGCCTTGACGTGGCCGGCGTTCTCCGCGATCAGCGCGATCACGGCGGGCAGCGCGACCAGGATCGCCGAGGTTTTGAAGTCCGGGGCGTGCGTGGAGGGCAGCCCGAACCAGTCGGCGGAGGTGACGCCGGAGAAGTCGACCCGGTCGTGCGCGAATTCCTTGCCGTCGTGCTGACCGGGCTGGACCGAGGTGATCTGCCCGAAGCCCTTGTCGAACAGCCACGACATCGCGTAGCCGAAGACCAGGCCGAGGAAGATCGCGATCCGGGACCAGAAGCCGCGCAACAGCACGGTCATCGCGATCACGGCGGTCATCGTCAGGATGGCGATCCACTGGTCCTGCGGCCAGTACACCTCGGCGACCACGGGCGCCAGGTTGAAGCCGATCAACAGCACCACGGCGCCGGTGACCACCGGCGGCAGCGCCTTGTTGACGAGTTCGGCGCCGAGTAGATGGATCAGCACACCGGCGAGCGCGAGCACGGCGCCGGCGACCAGGATCGATCCGGTCACCGTCGCGCTGGATCCGCCGGAGGCGCGGATGGTGGCGACCGCGCCGACGAACGCCGCGCTGGTGCCCAGGTAGCTGGGGATCTTGCCCTGCACGATGAGCAGGAAGACCACCGTGGCCAGACCCGACATCATGATCGCCAGGTTCGGGTCCAGACCCATGACCACCGGGAATACGAATGTCGCGCCGAACATCGCGACGATGTGCTGTGCGCCCAGACCGATGGTCCGACCCCACGAGAGCCGTTCGTCGGGGCGTACGACCTCACCCGGAGGTGGGGTACTGCCGTCCCCGTAGAGCTTCCATCCCAAGCCGAGTGCCATGTTCAGCCGCCTTCCAGGCGTAGGGGGGTGCGAGGACGATTCGCTGTCGCACGACCCGGCACGGTGAGCGCGATCCGGTGATGTTCGCCGTTCTCGCCACGAGGTTGGGGGAAGGTTATGGACGGGTCGGACACTGCGGCTTGGGTGATAGCTGACAGAGCCGGCCAGGCGGTGTTGTGGAATTCACCCAAGGTTTGTTGCCTTCGTGTGTCCGCGTATGGATGAACAACCACGGGTCTCTCCGTACGTGCGCGTTACGCTACAGCCCGCGCATGCGGCGCACCTGGAGCGCCAGCATGATGTTGAGCCGCAGATGCGAATCGGTGGTGAAGGCGCCGAGCAGCCGTTCCAGTTTGCCGATCCGGTAGCGCAGCGTGTTGTAGTGGAAATGCAGGATGCGGGCCGTCTCGGCCACGTTGAGATTGGTGTCGAGCAGCACCTCCAGGGTGGTGCGCAGATCGGTGGTCTCCTCGTCCTCGCGACTCGCGAGTTCCCCGAGCGTCTCGCGCATGAAACTGGTCAGTTCGGCGGAGTCGGGGACCAGGCTGAGCAGGCGGTACACGCCCAGGCTGTCGAAGTCGGCGATGCCGCCCGGGCCGTGCATCTGCCGGCCGACCTTGGCCGCGCGGCGGGCCTGTTCGTAGGCCTCGGGCAGCAGTGCCGGGTCGGTGACCACGCGGCTGACGCCGGTGGAGAACGAGCGGCGTCCGCCGCCGCCGTCGCCGGAGACCTGGGCGACCATGTGCCGGACCAATTCGCCGGGCGGGGTGCGCTCGGAGGCCCCCATCACCACCACGACCTCCTGGCTGTAACCGACCACGGCCGCACGCGGATCGCGTTCGCGCACGACGATGCCCCACGCGGTGGCGAAGCGTTCGTGTGCGGGCCGCAGGTCGTCGCTCTCCGGGTCGGGGCCCTCGCCGGGTTCGAGCTGCGCGACCACCACGGTCAACGGACGGTCGATCGCCCAGCCCAGCGACGCGCAGTGTCGAACGGTGTGCGCCGGGTCGCCGGCCCGGCCGGCCAACAGGTCGCGCATGAAGTCGCCCTGGTACTTGCTCTCCACCGCGGCGACCGCGAGTTCCTTGGTGATCACCAGCGCCGCGGTGGCGGCGGCGCGTTCCAACACCTGGATGTCGCTCTCGTCGAGCGTGCGTCCGGCGGAGATCAGTACGACCCGGCCGTGGTCGAGGGCGCCGGCCAGGATCGGCACCAGGGCCACCCCGGCGGCCGGTTCCTCCAGGGCCCGCGCACCGTGCTTGAAGCGCTCGACCCGGAACCGGCCGGTGGCGTCGAACACGCCGCGCCCGGACGCCTTGCCCGCGACGGTCTCCGAGGCGGAGGAGGCCAGCAGCCGACCGTCGGGCGTGGTGACCATGACGGTGCCGCCGAGCAGCCGGCTGAGCTCGTCGGTGATCGCCTCCAGGCCGCCGCCCGCGAGCACCACGCTCACCAGCGCGCGGTGCGCCTCCTCGGAGCGGGCCAGCACCGCGGCCTGCCGGTTGAGGATGTCGGTGAGCACCTGGTTGAGGATGTCGTCGAAGGCGACATCGTCGGGCAGCCGGATGATCGGCAGGCCCACCCGGTCGGCGGCGTCCAGCATGTCGGCGGGCAACTCGTCCAGGTAGCGGCCCAACTTGATGCCCACCGCGGCGAGCCGGCGCGATTCCAGCTCGGTGACCAGGTCGCACAACGACTGCGGGGTCTCGCGCAGCGGATAGCCGGTGGTCAGCAGGAGTTCGTGCGGCTTGGTCCAGGGCAGGATGTCCGGGACCTCCATCACGTTGAGCCGCTGCACGACGCGGTCCAATCCGCGCTCGCCGGCCATCAGCCGGGCGCCGGACAGGCTGGAGAGGCTCAGCACGTCGCGGACCGACACGCCGCGAACGAGCGTGCCCGTACTCGCGGTTCGCACGCCCCCGGGGCTCCCGCCAGGGCTTGGCAAATTACGCGAATTAAGTGCGTCAAGGTTGGCAACTTGCTCCATTCGAGGACCATAGCCATTGGATTACGTTCACAACAGACATAGAGCCGGTCCGATTCAAGTCGTTTCGGAAGAGCGGCCGCACCGCCGCTCACCCGACCCGGGGGCCTCGACCACACCGCGTTCACCATCGGCGCGCACCGCTTCGTTCCGTATCGCCTCGGTTCCGCACCGCTTCGATTCCGCCGCTTCGATTCCGCACCGTTCCCGGGAGGCACCATCGTGGTAGACCCGGGAGAACACGGCGATCCATTGCCGACGGCGACGCCGAGGGCTGTGCCGGGCTCGGCGTCGGTGCGCATCCGCGCCGCACTGGAGCGGCCGGCGCGGCCCGCCCGGGTGCTCGGCGTCTTCCCGGCCGCGATCTACCTGGCCGATCCGGACGGCACCGTGCTCGCGCTGTGCACCCACGACGCGGTCCGGCTGCCCAACGCCCTCGTCCTCGCCGCCCGCACCGCGGCCTCCCCCTTCCCCGCACTGGCCGGCCGCACCGACGCCCGCATCGGCGACGGAGGGGTGCGCCTGGGCGCGCTGGGCGTGACCGCGGTCCGCTGGTGGACCCCGCCGCGCCCGCCCGCACCGGGCGATACCGACACCCGCCGGGCCGGCCGCGCCGCGCTGCGCGACGCACTGTCGCCGGTACGCACCGGCCTGTCCGACCGGGCCCGAACCGACCTGGCCGACCTGGGCCGGTACGCGGCGACCGACCCCGAGCGGGCCGCCGCCGCCGCGCTGCGCCTGGTCGGCCTGGGCCCGGGCCTGACCCCCAGCGGCGACGACGCGCTGTGCGGCTTCCTGCTCGCGCGGCGCCTGCTGGACCCCGAACCCACCGGCGCCCGGCACGCGGACGCCCTCGGGGCGCGCGTCGCGGCGCACGCCCCCGGCCGCACCACCGACCTGTCCGCCGCCCTGCTCGGCCACGCCGCCCGCGGCGACGGCTGCGCACAACTGGTCGACCTGATCGGCGCGGTCGGCCGCGGCACCGACGTACTTCCTCGCCTGCACCACCTGCTGACGGTGGGACACACCTCCGGCGCGGACCTCGCCCACGGCGTCCTGGCCGGGGCCGAGGCGGCCGACGCAGGCGCCGTACCAGCCGTGGCCGCAGCCCCGATCGGGCTCGGCGACGGAACCGAACTCCCGTACCCCGAAGGAAGGAGCGCCCGTGAGCAGCGCGCTTGAGCTGCGCCGCGGAACATACCGAGACTCGGTCAGCCTGATGCAGGTGAGCCGATCGGTATCCGCGGTGGACGGGGTGACCAAGGCGCTCGTCGCCATGGCGACGGAACTCAACGTCGGCCTCTTGGCGGGCATGGGCTTCGACACCCCCGACGGCGCCGGACCCAACGACCTGATCGTGGCGATCCGGGCCGACGACGAGGACGCGCTGCGGCGCGCCCGCGAGGTGCTCGAAGAGGCCCTCGTGTCGTCCACCGGCGGCGGCACCGGGATCGGCTCCGCCGCCGGTGTCCCGCCGCGCACGATCCGCACCGCCGCGGGCGCCGTGCCCGGCGCGAGTCTGGCGCTGATCTCGGTGCCCGGGCCACACGCGTTCGCCGAGGCGATGGACGCCCTCGAAGCCGACCTGGACGTGCTGATCTTCAGCGACAACGTGCCCGTCGACCAGGAGATCCGACTCAAGGACGTCGGCCGCGAACGCGGACTCCTGGTGATGGGCCCCGACTGCGGCACCGCGCTGGTCGGCGGCGTCGGCCTCGGCTTCGCCAACTCGGTGCGCCCGGGTCCGATCGGCATCGTGGCCGCCTCCGGCACCGGCTCGCAGGAACTGATGTGCCTGCTGCACGCGGCCGGCAGCGGCGTCAGCCACTGCCTGGGCGTGGGCGGACGCGACCTGAGCGAGGCGGTCGGCGCCCGCTCGACCCGCCAGGCGCTGGCAATGCTGGACGCCGACCCGGCCACCGAACTGATCGTGGTGGTCTCCAAGCCGCCCGCCGACTCGGTCGCGGCCGAGGTCGAGCGCTACGCCGCGACGCTGACCACCCCGGTGCAACTGGCCTTCCTCGGTCAGGGCCGCGACGACCTGACCGCCGCCGCGACCAAGGCACTGGCCGCGATCGGCCACGCCGGCGTCCAGGACCGGGTCTGGCGACCCGAGCACGCGGCCCCCGCCCGCACCGGCGCGCTGCGCGGGCTGTTCTGCGGCGGCACGCTGTGCGACGAGGCGATGATCATCGCCGCCGACCGGCTCGGGCCGATCGCGTCCAACATCCCGCTGCGGGCCGACTGGGCGCTGCCCGCGGACCTGCACACCGCCGGACACCTGATGATCGACTTCGGCGACGACGGGCTGACCGCGGGCCGACCGCACCCGATGATCGACCCGAGCCTGCGCCTGGAGCGACTCGCCGAGGAACTGGCCGACCCGGCCTGCGCCGTCGTGCTCCTGGACGTCGTACTCGGCCACGGCGCACACCCGGACCCGGCCGCCGACCTGGCCGAGGTGCTGCGCGCGGCCGGCCCGAACGCGCCCACCGTACTGATCTCGCTGTGCGGCACCGACCTGGACCCGCAGGACCTGGAGGCCCAGGCCCGCACGCTGACCGCCGCCGGCGCCGAGGTCCACCTGTCCAATGCCGAGGCCGCCCGGCGCGCCGTGGCGATCGTAGAAGGGCTCGACGCGTGAGTGCTCCCAACCCCCGAGGCAGCGCGCTGCTGACCCGCGACCCGTCGGTGGTGACCGTCGGCGCCGAACTGCTCGCCGACGCGCTGGCCGCCCAGGCCGTACCGGTGACCGCCGTCGACTGGCGTCCGCCGCTGCCCGGCACCGCCGACGCGCTGGCCACGGTGCTCGCCGACGCGCGCCGCGAGGCGGCCAACAAGGTCGCGATCGAGCGGGTCCTGGCGTCCACGCCGCACCTGGTGGACGTCAAGCCCGCGAGCGAGGCACTGGGCCTGACGGCCGGCCAGTTCCGGCACGCCGGACCGCCGATCGACTGGGCCCGCGCGTCGGGTCCGATGCGCGGCGCGCTGATCGGCGCGGTGCTCTTCGAGGGCCTGGCCGACTCGCCCGAGGCGGCGGAGAAGTTCCTCGCCGAGGGCCACGCCGAGCTGGACTCGTGCCATCACCACCACGCGGTGGGGCCGATGGCGGGCGTGGTCAGCCCCTCGATGTGGATGTTCGAGCTGGAGGACACCACCCACGGCACCCGCGCGTGGTGCTCGCTCAACGAGGGCCTGGGCAAGGTGCTGCGCTACGGCGCGTACGGGACCGAGGTGATCGACCGGCTGCGCTGGATGTCGGCGGTGCTGGGCCCGCTGCTGCGCACCGCGGTGCGTGCGGGCGAACCGATCGACATCCGGGCGATCATCGCGCAGATGTTGCAGATGGGCGACGAGGGCCACAACCGCAACCGTGCGGGCACCCTGATGCTGCTGCGCGAACTGCTGCCGAACATGATCGACAGCGGCGCGCCGACCTCGGACATCGCCGAGGCCGCCCGCTTCGTCGGCGGCAACGACCACTTCTTCCTGAACCTGGACATGCCCGCCTGCAAGCTGGCGATGGACGCCGGCCGCGACGTGCCCGGCTCCTCGCTCGTGGTGGCGATGGCCCGCAACGGCACCGACTTCGGCATCCAGGTCTCGGGCACCGGCGACCGCTGGTACACCGGCCCCGCCGAGGTCCCGGACGGCCTGTACCTGGGCGCCTACGGCCCGGACGACGCCAACCCGGACATCGGCGACTCGGCGATCACCGAGACCGCCGGCATCGGCGGCTTCGCGATGGCCGCGGCGCCGGCGATCGTGCGGTTCATCGGCGGCGAGGTGGACGACGCGCTGGCCGCGACCCGGCGGATGTACGAGATCACCCTCGCGGAGAACCCGGCCTACCAGATCCCGGTGCTCGACTTCCGCGGCACACCGACCGGGATCGACGTGACCAAGGTGGTCCGGACCGGCATCCTGCCGCAGATCAACACCGGCATCGCCGGCAAGGTCGCGGGCACCGGCCAGGTCGGCGCGGGCCTGGTCACCCCGCCGGCGGACTGCTTCGTCGCCGCGATCGAGGCACTGGCCGAGGCGGCCCCGCCGATCGGCTGAGGCAACGACGAAAGGAGCCCGCCACGCGATTCGCGCGGCGGGCTCCTTCGTGCGTGGCGCTCCGCTTCGGGTGTGGTGTTCGGCCCGAGGCGCCCAGTGGTGGGCCCGAGGTGCTCGGTCGTGTGGTGCCCGGCTTGAGGTGCTCGGTCGTGCGGTGCCCGCCCTGCCCGATCGGGTGGGTGCCGGCCTTCGTTGCTCGGCCGCGTGGTGCTCGTCCACGTGGTGCCCGGGCGGTGTTCCTCGGCCGTGTGTGCCCGGCCCGGCCGCCCGGCCTGCCGTGCCGCGCCCTCGTGGGCTCAGCGGTGGATGCGGCCGTCGGTGAGCGACAGCGGGCGCGCGGAGCCGCCGTGCCGGGCCTGGATGATCTCGGCCAGTACCGCGATCGCGGTCTCCTGCGGTGTGCGCGCACCCAGGTCCAGGCCGATCGGGGAGTGCAGCAGCGTCAGCTCGGCCTCGGTCACGCCCGCCTCGCGCAGCCGGACCAGCCGGTCGGCGTGCGCGCGTCGACTGCCCATCGCGCCGACGTAGGCGACCGGCAGCCGCAGTGCCCGGACCAGCACCGGCACGTCGAACTTGGGATCGTGGGTGAGCACGCACACCGCCGTACGCCCGTCCACCCGGGTGCCCGCGAGATAGCGGTCGGGCCAGTCCACCACCAGCTCGTCGACGTCCGGAAAACGCTCCGCCGTCGCGAACACCGGGCGCGCGTCGCACACGGTCACCCGGAATCCGGCCAACGCGCCCATCCGGGCCATCGCCACCGCGTAGTCGTTGGAGCCGAACACCAGCAGGCGCGGGCGCGGCACGTACGAGCGTACGAAGACGATCTCGTCCTGCCGCACGCCCAGCGCCTCGACCGGGACCAGCGCCTCGCCGTCGGCGCGGACCAGCGTGGTCCGGTCGGCCGCGAGCAGCTCGCGCAGCGCGAGCACGACCGGGCCGCTCTCCTCGTCGCCGGCGGCCTCCCGGTCCGCGCCGACCACCACCCGGGTGCCGAGCCGATCCGCGTCGGGCGTGGCGACCACGGTGGCGACCGCGAGCGATCGACCCTCGCGCAGCGCGGCGATCAGCTCGGGAAACTCCGGATACCGCTCCGGGTCGACCGGCTCGACGTACACCTCCAGCGTGCCGCCGCAGGTCAGACCCACCATCAGCGCGTCGTCGTCGCTGATGCCGTAGGCCGCGGTGCGCGGCCGGCCCTGCGCGATGACCTCCAGTGCCAGCTCGTACACCGCGCCCTCGACGCACCCGCCCGACACGCTGCCCAGCGCCACACCGTCGGCGGACACCGCCATCACCGCGCCCGCGTCGCGCGGGGCGCTGCGCAGCGTGGACACCACCGTGGCCAGCGCGAAGGTGCGCCCGTCCCGATACCACGTCTCCAGTCGGTCGAGCAGTTCACGCATCGTCGTTCACCCGGTCCGTCGCTCGTCGACCAGCAGTGCACACAATTCCTCCAGCGCCGCCAGGCTGTGCCCGGCGACAAAGTCGTCAACGTACGGCAGAGCCGCGGCCATACCGCCCGCAAGGGGTTGATACCCCTCCCGGGCCCGGTGCGGATTCACCCAGATCACCCGATGGGCGAGCCGATGCAGCCGGGCCATGCCCACCGCGAGCCGGTCCGGGTCGCCGCGCTCCCACCCGTCGGAGGCGATCACCACCACCGCGCCGCGGGCCACACCGCGCCGACCCCAGCCCGCCAGGAACGCGTGCAGCTGATCGCCGAGCCGGGTGCCCCCGCTGAAGTCGGGCACCACGGCGGACGCGGCGGTCAGCGCCCGATCCGGGTCGGCGTGGCCCAGCTCGCGGCTGATCCGGGTCAGCCGGGTACCGATGGTGAACACCTCGGTACCGCGGCGCCGACGAACCGCGGCATGGCCCAGCCGCAGCAGCGCGTCCGCGTACGGCGCCATCGAGCCGCTGACGTCGAGCAGCAGCACCAGCCGGCGCGGCCGCACGACCCGCTCGGTGTGCCGCAGCCGGTCCACCTCGCCGGTTCGCAGCGCCGCGCGCACCGTGCGGGTGCGGTCGATCCGGCCGTGTCGGGCCGGCCGCCGACGCCGGGTGCGGCGCATCGGCGCGGCCGGGCGCAGCAGCGCGAGCAGGCGGCGCAGTTCGGCGCGCCCGGCCGGATCCAGCGCGGCGATGTCGCGCCGGCGCAGGACCTCGGTGCGGTCGGCCGCGGCGACCCGGGGTTCATGCTCGGATGCGCCGGACTCCGGGGCCTGCTCGGTGCCCGGCAGGCCGACCGCGCGCTCGATGTCCACCGCGGGCCTGCGGCGGCCCGGCGGCGGTTGTTCGCAGCCGAAGTACGCGGTGAACGCGGCGTCGTAGCGGGCCAGTTCCTGCGGGCCCGAGCACAGCGCGAGCCGGCCCGCCCAGTACGTGCCCGCTCGCCCGTCGGCGCCCAGCTCGGCCGCGGCGGCCAGGAAGACCTGCACCCGCCCGGGGTCGGCCGCGACGCCGGCGGCCCGGACGGTGCGGGCGAAGGCGACCAGGGTCTCCACCCCGTCGCGGCGCGTCGGCGCGGCCGCGGCGGCACGCACCGTGGCGGCGTCGAGCGGGCGGGGCCCGGCCATCTCAGTCGCCCGCCGCGAGCAGCCGGCCGAGCCCGGCCGTGTGTACGGCGTCCAGGTCCTCGCGATGCTTGAGCACCGTGCCCAGGGTGCGTGCCGCGCTGTCCGGGTCCAGGTCGCGCACGCCCAGCACGAGCAGTGCACAGGCCCAGTCCAGCGTCTCGGACACACCGGGCGGCTTGACCAGGTCGGCCGCGCGCAGCCGGCCGACGGCGCGGACCACGTCCTCGGCCAGTCGGGCGCTCACCTCGGGCAGCCGGCGGCGCACGATCGCCACCTCGTGCGCGTGGTCGGGGTGGTCGAGCCAGTGGTAGAGGCAGCGCCGCTTGAGCGCGTCGTGCAGTTCGCGGGTGCGGTTGGACGTCAACACCACCAGCGGCGGCACCTTCGCGGCGATCCGGCCCAGTTCGGGCACGGTCACCGCGAAATCGGACAGCACCTCCAGGAGGAACGCGTCGAACTCGTCGTCGGCCCGATCCACCTCGTCCACGAGCAGCACCGCCGGTGCCGCCTCGATCGCCCGCAGCACCGGCCGGGCGATCAGGTAGCGCCGGTCGTACAGCCCGGCCTCCAGGGTCGCGGCATCGGTCTCGCCCGCCGCGCCGGCCGCGCGCAAATGCAACATCTGACGCGGGAAGTCCCAGTCGTACAGCGCCTGCGAGGCGTCCAGGCCCTCGTAGCACTGGAGCCGGAACAGCGGTACGCGAAACGCGTCCGACAGGGCCTGGGCGAGTGCGGTCTTGCCCACCCCGGGTTCGCCCTCCACCAGCAGCGGCCGGCCCATTCGCAGCGCGAGCCAGGCGGCGGTGCCGATGCCGTCCCCGGCCAGGTAGTCCACGCCGTCCAGCCGGGCGACCACAGCCTCGGGCCCGTCGACGTCCTCGCCGTCCCACCACGCCTCCGCCACGGCACACCTTTCGACACGCGTACGGCCCGGCCCGTCCGGGACGGGCGATCGGTGTTCAGTACATGCTGTGCAGGCCGCGTGCACGACGGCAACATCTGCCAAAGCACGGCGCGATCCCTGCACAACCGTGTCGGGGCGGTGCGGTCGGCGCCGGATGTGTCCGGCGACGTCCGGGTCCGTCGCCGTCTACAACCAGCGCGGTAGACGCGGGTGGACCGTGGGTTTGACGACCGACCCGCGATTGCGGGCTACGCTGCGCCGATGCGGGCGCGAACGCTGTGGAGTAGGCAGGCCTTCATCCTTCCGCCGATCGTGGTGGACGCGATCCTGGCGTTGTCCTACATCGTGGTCAGCCTGCTGCTGGCCCGCGAGGATCCCACCGGAAACTGGCGCAGGACCGACACGTGCGGCTTCGTGCTGATCGTGGTGATCAACCTGCCGCTGATCCTGCGCCGACGCGCTCCGATCCCGGTCCTGCTGGCCGTGCTCACCCTCCAGGTCTGGTACATCGCCCTGGGCTACTGGCCGGTGGTGAACTCCCTCGGCACGCTGATGGCGATCTACACCGTCGCCGCGCACCGTCCGGTCCGGGTCCTGCTCTGGTGCGTGCCGGCGGTGAGCGCGACCTGGCTCTATGCCGGACTGGCCGCGGACGGCGGCTCGATGGCCACCGTCGTCGCCCAGGCCCTGGTCATCCCGCCGGGGATCTGCTGGTTCGGCATCGCGGCCCGGCGGCTGGGCGAACGCAACGCGCAGTACGCGGTGTTGACGGCCCGGCTGGCCCGCGAGCAGGAGGCTCGGGCCCGGCGCGCGGTGACCGACGAACGGGTGCGCATCGCCCGCGAGTTGCACGACGTGGTCGCCCACCACGTGTCGGTGATCTCGGTGCAGGCGGGCTTGGCCGAGTATGTGCTCACCTCCGATCCGCCCACCGCCGAGGCGGCGTTGCGCACGATCGGCGAGACCACGCGCGAGACGCTGGACGAGATGCGCCGGATGTTGATGCTGCTGCGGGCGGACGGCGAGGAGACGAACCCGGAGGACGCGCCACCGGACGCCGCGCGCGGGCGGACCGCCGACGATCGGCTGGATCCGGCGCCGGGTCTGGCCCGGTTGCACGAGGTGCTGCGCCGGATCCGGGCGGCGGGAGTCGACGTGCGACGTCGGACGGTGGGCATCGAGCGCCCGTTGTCGCCGGGCATCGAGTTGTGCGCGTACCGGATCGTCCAGGAGGCCCTGACCAACGTGCTCAAGCACGCCCGAACCGCCCGGGTGGACCTTTTGGTGGACTATGGGCCGCACCACTTGCGCATCACCGTGACCGACGACGGCGGCGAGGGGCCGATAGTCGCACCGCACGGTTCGGATCCGGGCACAATCGGTGGGGTGGCGGCGCACGGGTTGATCGGCATGTCCGAGCGCGCCAAGCTCTACGGCGGGACGCTCGTTGCGGGACGGCGACCCGAAGGGGGATTCGAGGTCGTCCTCGTCCTGCCGATCCCGGCCGAGCCCGTCGGGAGCGCGGGGGACGTCTAGGCCGCCTCGTACCGACGTGACGGAAGGAACGACGGGGTGACCAAGGTATTGGTGGTCGACGACCAGGTCTTGATCCGGGCGGGGCTGGCCGCGTTGTTACGCGCGGCCCCGGGGATCGAGGTGGTCGGGGAGGCATCCGACGGGGCCGAGGCCGTCGACATGGCCGCCAAGTTGCGGCCCGAGTTGATCCTGATGGACATCCGGATGCCCGGGGTGAGCGGCGTGGTCGCCACGGAACGCATCCTGGCCGCCGCCGAGGGCACACCGCCTCGGATCGTGGTGCTGACCACCTTCGATCTGGACGAGTACGTCTACGCCGCGCTGCGGGCCGGCGCGTCCGGGTTCCTGCTCAAGGAGATCGGCCCGCAGCGGTTGTTGGCCGCGATCGATGCGGTGATGGCCGGCGACATGCTCTTCGCGCCCAGTGTCACCCGGCGGTTGATCGAGACCTACGTCGCGTTCGCCGACGCGGCCGGCGGCGGCGACGTGCCGCCCGACCTGGAGGCGTTGACCGGACGGGAGTTGGAGGTGCTGCGCCTGGTCGGCAGGGGCATGGCCAACAACGAGATCGCCGGCACGCTGGTGGTCACCGAGTCGACGGTCAAGACCCACTTCAACCGCGCGCTGGCCAAGCTGAACCTCTCCAGCCGGGCCCAGGCGGTGGTGTTGGCCTACGAGACCGGCCTGGTCACACCCGGCGGCCGGCGCTGATCGACGGACCTGGCGGCTGCGACGGCCCGGGTCACCCGGGTCCGTCGCCGGACGGTCGCTCCGTCGGGGCCGCCGGCTCCGTGGACTGCGCCAACGCCGCCAGCCCGGCGAGCACCTTCGGGTCGAGCGCGGCGGCGATCGGGCGGCTGTGCCGGGCGGAGAGCTCGGTGAATCGCTCCTGGAACCAGGCGCGGACGGCGGCGACTCGCGCGGCCGGCGCGCCGAACCGGGTGAACTCGACCTCCTCGCGCTCGGTGACGTGCTTGAACGCGGTCAGGAAGTCCTCGGCACGCAGCTCCGGATCGTGTGCCAGGGCCAGGTCGATCAGCCGGTCGGGGTCGTAGCGGTCGGCGAGCGCGAAGACGTCGAAGACGTCCCGCACCTCCGAGCGCAGGACCAGGGTGACCACCTTGGCCGCGGCGAGGTCGTCGGGATGCAGCACCGGAACGCCGGCCACGACGGCGGGCTCGTGGGTGCGGGGCGCGACGTGCAGGGTGAGCGGCGTGCCGTGCCCGGTCCCGGCGCGCCGCACGTTCATCCGCACGAACGCCTTGCCGGTGGCCCTGCCGTCGACGGAGACGCGGCAACCCTGCTCGGTCAGGGCCGCGGCGATCGCGGTGCGGGCGGCGGTGAGCCTCCCGGCGTCGCGGGCGGCGAGGGCGAAGTCGACGCCGTCGCCGTCCCGGTCCGACAGGCCGTGCCGGCGCAGGCCCCGGACGCCGGCCAGCGCGAGGCCGAACGGCTCGCCGGCCGCCGCGACGGTGTGGATGAGCTGTTCTTCGGGGCTGTGCCGCACGGTGTCCGGTCCTTGGCTTCGGGGCTTCACAGGGTACGTGTGCCCCGGCGGCCCGGGCCGGCGCGGCGTCCGGATGCGACTACGCCGGGGGTTGACCCGTCTCGGTTCGGCTACCGCGCCGGTTGCAGCCACCCCTCCACCCGGGACGGGATGCCGCCGCGGAGCCGGGCTGCTTGGCTGGACCCACGGCGGTTCGCCGGGCCCGCCCCGGACCACCCGGCACCCGCCGCTCGGCATGAGCTCGTACACGGGGGTGAGCTCAGGTCGGGCCCGGGGGTGGCCGGTGGGGGTGGCCGGTGCGGGGCTCGCGCACCGGCCGGCCGCCGGGTTGCGTCACCGGCGCCGGCGCAGCGTGTGTCGGTGCAACCGGCGCGGAACCCGCAGCAGCCGGTCGGTGGGCGCCACCGCCCGGCGGATGCGTGCGCGCACCGCCGGGCCGGGCCGGGCGACCGCGGCCCGCAGCCGGCGCTCCGCGGCGAGCCGCCGGCGGCGCTCGTCGATTCGCTGGGCCAGGTCACCCGGGGTGCCCGCGGGCCGGGTCTCGTCGACGAGCTTGTCGATCGCGGTCAGCAGGCTGCCGTACAACTCCCAGCGGTCCGGGTTCTCGATCGAGTCGGCGAGCAGGATCGCCTCGGTGCGCGAGCGGTCCGCGTCCGCCTCGGCCAGCCGGTCGCGCAGCCTGTCCTCGGCCCGGGCGGAGTCCTCCGGGAGATCCTGACCGTGCAGCACCACCAGGTGGCTGTACGCGGCGAACAGCGCGGCCAGCGAGCGGAACAGGCTGCGCAGCGACTGCACGGTGGCCAACGGGATCTCGGCGTAGGCCGGCTCGCCCCGCTCGCCCCGCGCATACAGACCGCCCAGCGCCCGGCACGCCATGCGCAGCGCCACCGCGCTGATCTCGGCGGTGTCCAGACCGCTGCGCAGTGCGAGCACACGCACCGTGGCCCGTCGGCCGCGCGGATTGAACCGGGTGCCCTCCTCGGCGGTGGACAGCGTCGCGTCCACCCGCACGATGTCCCGGTCGATCCGGCGGGCCTCCTCCAACCAGCCGTGCGCCCGGTCGTGGCCGAGGTCGTCGTCGAGCTCCCCGGCCATGGTGTCCAGGAGCCGGATCAGCGCGTCGAAGGCGGACAACACCGCCTCGTTCGCGGGCCGCACGTGCACGGGCGGCGCCAACACCAGGGAGAACACCATGCCGACGGCCGCGCCGATCAGGGTCTCCGCAATCCGGTCCCACGCGGTGTCCGCGACCTGGCTGACGCCGAGCACGATCATCGCGCTGATCGCCACCTCGTTGATCGAGTCGCCGAGCCGGATCAGGTGCCCCAGACCGAGCGAGGCCAACAGCAGCAGGGTCAGACTCCACCAGTTGAGCCCGACGGCCTCGCTGAACAGCACCGCGATCAGGACCCCCGAGACCACGCTGGCCACCCGCTGGGCACCGGTGGTGAAGGTCGCGTACGAGGTGACCTGGACGACCAGGAGCGCGGTGAGCGGGGCCAGGATCGGCTGTGGATCGGCGCCGGCCAGGAACAGCGCGGCGACGTAGGAGGTCACCGCCGCCACGGTGGTGCGCAGGACCTGGGCGATCAGTGAGGTCTCGCTCTCCTTGACCCTGGACAGCGCCGCGGCGAGATCGACTTCCGACGGCATGCGGCTCCTTTCTTCTCTCCCCGGACTCCGGTGGGCCTCGGAGCTTTCGGGTGGCCCTCGGGACCCTCGGGCGGGCACATCTCCCTCGTATGCCCTGTTCGGGACTCGCACACCACGCGCTTCACGATCACCGATGCAATCGGGACCTGTGATATCCCGATCATGCACATGGGCGAGGGCGTGGAGTGGGACTGCACTGCTGTCTGGTGCCGGCCTGGCTGGAGGCGGAGGGGCCGGTGTCGACCGCGACGCTCGCCACGTGGTTCGAACTGCCTCCCGCCTATCTCAAGAAGCGGCTCCAGGCGCTGGTGCGGGCCGGGATCCTGACCTCCAGCGCCGGTGCGCGCGGCGGCTTCGTGCCGGCCCGCCGACCCGAGGCGATCACCCTGCTGGACGTGGTGGTGGCGGTCGAGGGCCCGGACGACCTGTTCCGCTGCACCGAGATCCGGCAGCGCGGCGACGGGGTCGACCCGGCGGCGGCCGAGTTCCGGGTCGCCTGCGGCGTGAGCACGCTGATGCGCCAAGCCGAACTCGTCTACCGGCGTGAACTCGCCGGGCGCACACTCGCCGACGCCCTCGCGACGGCCTCGCCGACGGCGGCGGAGCGGGCCCGGCGCAGATATGCCCGAATGGCCGGCTGAGCCGGTCGCGTCGGGCCTTCCGCAACTCCGCCACTCTCTTCCCTCCCTCTCTTCTCCCCTCGCCCTGAATCGAGACATCTCATGTCCCGTTCCCCGGGCAACCCTGGGCTCCGGGCAGATCACCGATCGACGCGGCCCGCTGCCGGTGTTGGCGGTGATCCATCCGGTGATGGCCGTGGCGCAGGTCGTCCTGGCCGTCCTGGCCGGTCCGGTCGGGGGTGACCGCCGGCCCCTCGCCGGGCCGGGAAGGGGACCGTCCGGCCCGGTGCGTCCGCGCACCCGGCCGGACGGTCCCCCTCAGCTGCGGTTCAGCGGCACAGGGCCGTGTTCACGACGCTGTCGACACGCTCCCTGGCTGCCTCGTCGGCCAGTTGCATGGTCACCGCGACGTTGACGGCGCGGCCGTCGTCGGTGGCTCCGCCCCGGGTCTCGTAGCCCGGGAAGCTGCCGCCGTGGCCCCAGTAGAGGCGGCCGTCCGCACACGGCAGCGGCTTGCTCACGAGCCCCAGGCCGTAGCGGGCACCGGGACCGAAGGTGGCTTCGGCGGGAACGGTGGTGCGCATCTGGGCGAGTTGGGCCGGCGGGAGGAGTCGGCCGGCCAGGAGCGCGGTGTAGAACCGGTTGAGGTCGGAGTTGGTGGAGATCAGCTGACCTGCCGCCCAGCCCCAGGACGGGTCGATCTCCGTGATGTCGCGCAGCGGCGCGCCGGGCGCATCGCGGTAGTAGCCCTTGGGGTGGGGCTCTCGGATCGTGGCATCGCCGGGGGCGGGGAAGTAGGTGTGCCGCAGCCCGATGCGCTTGATGATGCGCCGGTCCATCTCCTGGGCGAGGGACCGGCCGGTGACCTTCTCGACGATCAGGCCGGCCAGTACGTAGTTCGTGTTGCTGTACGCCCACTTCTTCCCGGGGGCGAAGTCGGCCTTGTACCGGAGGGCGATGTCGACGAGTTCGCGGGGCGCGAAGTATCGGATCTCCTCGCCGAGATGGTCACTGTAGTTGGGCAGACCGCTGGTCTGCTGCAACAGGTGACGGATGGTGATGTGGCGTCCGTCGATTTCCTCCCCGCGGACCAGACCCGGGAGGTAGTCGTCGATCTTGGCATCGAGGTCGATCCGGCCTTCGCCGACCAGTTGCAGCACGACCACCGCGGTGAACGCCTTGGTATTGCTGCCGATCCGCACCTGACCGTCCTCGGGCACCTTCGCGCCGGTGGCCGCGTCGCCCACCCCCGCGGTGTAGGTACGGGTGTGGCCGGCACGGTCCCGGACACTCGCCAGTCCGGCGGGCAGGTCGTCGGAGCGCACCAGCGCGCTCAGGCTCTGCCGGACGCCATCCGGCCTGCCGCCGGCGTATGCCGAGGGCGGTACCAGGACCCCCATCGCGATCACGCCGACTGCCATCGCGGCGGCGACCGGCGCGACCTTGCGCCGACCGTCCCGCGCCTGCCCGGAAGAACGAAACCTCTGCCATGCCTGCTGTCGCACGAGCCGAACTCCTACGGAATCTCTGGGGAACCAGCGGGATTTGCCGGACCCAGCATCTCGGGATGCGACCGCCCGGGACGAGCGTGCCACCCGGCCGCTCCGGGTAGTGCTAACCCCCCGATACGGTCGGCCGGTGTACGTCGGTGGTCAGCCCCGGTTCGGTGCGATCGCGGTGTGTGCCGCCGGGCGGCAGGGGTCACGGTGTCGCCCGAACAGGTCCACGGGCACGGTCCGGACCCGGGACTCGTACGTACGGCCCGGTTGCGTGGCCTGTGCGACGCGCCAGGATGGAAGTGGTGCCATCCCATCGGTGACATCGGCACACCTGGAGGACCGTCATGGCCATTCTCATGCAGGTCGATCTGACGGGGGTCGACACGGAGAAGTACGACAAGCTCTCCGCGCGGGTGCAGTCCGGCGAGATTCCGGCGACGGGATGCCTGGCCCACGTGGCGATCGCGACGGGCGACGGCGTGCGCGTCATCGACCTGTGGGAGTCGCAGGCGGCGATGGAAGCGTTCACCGCCCGCCTGATGCCGGTGGCCGAGGAACTGGGCTTCCCGCCGAGTCCGACCCCGCCGCTGATCAACGAGGTGTACGGCTACTGGGTCCCCGAGACGTAGCGGAACCGGGTTCCCGGCAGGCAGACCTCCGTCGGGCCCGAGCACACCGGTCACAGGCCCCGCGGCGGCCCAACGAGGCGCTCGCCGCCCCGGTCGCGTACCCGGCGCAGCAGGGACAGCACGCCCGTGCCGCCCGTGGCCCAGCCGGGATCGGTGCCGGTGAGCGTGTTGTCCGGGAACAGCGGACGCCGTAGCGTGCCGCCGCTGCGGGTCAGGATCAGGGCCACCACGTCCTCGGCGGCCCGCCAGTGTGCGTCGTCGTCGGTGGCGAGTGCGGCGTCCACGAGCAGTTCGCCGACTCCGGACAGGCCGCAGCACTGCGACACCAGGCTCATCCTCGGTGCGAGCGCATGGCACAACCGGGCGCAGCGCAGGCCGAGTTCGAGCAGTTCGGGATCTCGCGCGGGCGAGCCCGCCGCGATCAGCACGGTACCGATCCCGGCCATGCCCCGACACCAGGACCCGAAGTGCCGGGCGGCGCCCGGGCGCGCCGCCGAAGCCAGCAACTCCGGTGTGCGCGCGGCGAGTCGATCCAGACCCGCACGGGCGGCGCGGGCGAGCGCCGGATCGGCGCCGGCGTCCTCGCAGGTGGTGAGGGCGTGCAGGAAGTGCACGATGCCGGCGCTGCCGTGGGCGTAGCCGTGCGCGTAGGCCGCGCGGGAGGAGGCCGGTGGCAGGTCGAGTTCGGGGTGCTCCGGGTCGTGTGGGCGGTCCAGGAGTGACCGGGCGCAGGAGTGCGCCGCGGCCAGGTGTTCGGCGGCCTGCGCGGTGCGACCTGCCGCCTGCGCCTGCCGGGCGAGCAGCAGCCGGCCCGTTCCGGCGCCCGCCGCGCCGCCGATCTGGTCGCCGGTGTCGTCGTACGGCAGCGGCTCGGCGGAAAGGGCCGGCCGCGGGATGTCGGCGTCCGGCAGCGTGGCCGCGCCGCACAGGAACAGCTCGACCCCGGTCCGGCCGGTGTACAACGCACCGGAGAGCGCGTCCAGTTCGGGGTGTGTCGCGGTGCGCCGGGCCAGCCCGGCCACCGCTTCCGGCACGCCCGGCCGGTCGATGTGCCGCAGCAGTTCCAGGCCCATTCCGGCCGCGCCCGCGTAGAGCGTCAGCGTCGCTCCGGGCCGCGGACCCGACCCGGTGGGCAGGTCGGCGGCGGTGCGCACGCAGTCGGCCACGGTGTGCGCGATCACGTCGTCCAGGAGGGCGGCGGTGATTCGCGGCGGCGCCGGCAACCGCCGTCCGCGCGGTGGTTCGGGCAGGCCGGCCCGCAGCCGCCGGGCGCAGTCGATCCGCTCGGCCCGATCGAGGTCCAGGAGCCCGGCGACCAGCGCCCGGACCGGTCGGTGGGTGGCGCCCGGCAGCGCGGCGGTCAGGCAGGCCAGGGTGCGGTCGCGGCCGACGGCTGCATCGGGATCGACGATCACCGGATCCATGCCGGTCAGTGCGTAGTGCAGGGTCGCGCCCAGCGCGTACAGGTCGTCGGCGGGGTCGGGCGGGTCGTCGGTCGAGCCCGTGGCCGGGGTGTAGCCGGGGGTGCCGCCCGCCGGGCGGTAGGCGCCCAGCGCGCTGATGCCGAAGTCGACCACTCGGCAGGTGCCGTCCGTGTCGAGCACCACGTTGCCCGGTTTGAGGTCGCGCATCACCACGCCTCGGGCGTGCATCCCGTCCAGTACCGCGAGCAGTCGGCGGGCAAGCACGCTCACCCGGCGCCCGGGCTGCGCGTCGCCCGGATAGGGGCCATGCGTCTGCACGTCGCGGCGCAGGTCCGCGGGGCCGCAGTCGGTGGTGACCAGGTACTCGTCCTCGCCGTGGCGCAAATGGTCGACCACCCGCGGCACGCCGTCCAGGTCGGCCAGTGTCGCCAGCACGGCGCGCTCGTGCCGCAACCGGCCCCGGGCGTCCACCCCGTCGCCGTCCTCGCCCGCGTACGCCCTGGCCTGCTTGACCACCACCCGCGCGCCGGTCGTGGTGTCCGATGCGCGGTACACGTCCCCGTGCGGGGATCGGGCGATGCCCGAGGTGAGTCGGTAGCGACCGCCGACCAGGCGGGCGGGTCGCCCCGAGCCGGGTGCGGGGGCACCGAACGGGTCGGCCGCCCACGGGGGTTGGCGGTAGCGGATGCTCGCCCGGCCGGGGAAGCGCTGTCCGTCGGGGCCGGTCATCACCAACTCGGCGGCCGTGGGCCCGAGTGCGCGGAAGGGGCCGTAGCGGTAGTAGACGGGTGCGTCGGGCCGGACCCGGCGGTCGCCGAGCACGCGCGGGCCGTGGCGACCGGCCAGTACGTCGGCCAGTTCCCGGCCGAGGGCCGTCACGTCCTGCTCGCGCGGGTAGACGGTGACCGCCTTGCCGACCACCGCCGGGTCGCGTACGCCGGCGTTCAGTTCCTCCAGGACGGTGGTACTGACCGCGAACTTGGCCAGGCAGGTGTAGCGCAGCAGGACCGGGACCAGCAGATCCAGCGTCGATACGAAGTCCTCGGGGCGGGCCGAGACGTGCAACTTCCAGCCGTGGTCGAGCGCGGGCATGCGCGGGTCGAACAGGTGCAGCCAGACGTCGTCCGCGCGGCAGCGCCGATCGTGACCGGTCACCAGTGCGTCCAGTCGGGTGCGAAGGTCCTGCGCGGATCCGGCCGCAATCGACCGCACCATGTCCCCTCCCGCTTCTGCCGCTGCCCGCTTCGTCGCGGCCACGGGTGCCGCGGGTGGGTCGCCGGCGGGCGACTCGCGCACCGTGGCTCGTGCGTGCGTCGCCGCCGGGACGCGAGCCCGATCGGGTCGAGCGCTCTCCGATCGGGCCGCCGTGCGTGTCGGTGCGTCCGGACGATCGAGCGGTCCGGATCATCGGGCCCGTCCGGGTGTCACGGGGTCGGGCCGGATCCGTCGGGTCAGTTGTTCCAGTCACACCCGACGCGGGTCGTCGCGGTGGGCCAGGGCTCGGGCAGACACGCCTCGATCCGGCGGTCCGGGTTCGATTCGTCCTCGAACTCGACGGCTTCCTCTTCCACTTCGACGTCGAGCGGCCCGGCGTCGCGAATCTCCACCGTTACGGGGCTCATATCGATCCTTCCTGCAAAAAGGGCGGGTAGATCATCACACGAACCATGTGTCGTACGGTCGTTCGCGGTCGGCGTACCCAACGACTCCTCCGCTGGTGCGGATGAGGCGGCTGGGTCGTCGCACCGCGCCATCAGTCTCCCCGGTGGACAACGAAAGGAGAACGTGTCGAATCGGCCGGCTTATGGCGGGATTTCGCGCCGATGAACGGGAAGGGCAGGGCGCTCGGCCACACCCGGCGGGCCAGGGGCGGCACCCGGACCAGCCGCCGCCCCCTTCCGTCGCACCCGTCGCCCCTCGGCGCCGCCGTGCCCGGCCCGTGAGCGGATTCCATTCACCCCCTACGGTGATCATGTGCCCGGACCGACCGGCCGACCGACCCCGCGGGAGCCGAGGGGCGGTGCGAACACGAACCCGGAGAGCCCGCAGTCGTGACCACACCCTCGTCCCGGGCCGGCGACGCGACGCGCGCGAGGTTGTGGGGCCGCGATGCCGAACGTGCCGCGATCGCCGCGGTGATCGAGCGGGCCCGGGAAGGCCGCGGCGCGGTTCTGGTGCTGCGCGGACCGGCCGGCATCGGCAAGTCCGCGCTGCTGGACGAGGCCGCGCGCGAGGCCGCGGATGTGCGGGTGCTGCGCGTCGCGGGCGTGGAGGCCGAGGCGGGCCTGCCGTTCGCCGCGTTGCAGGCGCTGTTGCGACCGGTGGTGCACCGATTGGACACGCTGCCCGACGTGCAGGCCGCCGCGCTGCGCGGGGCGCTGGGTCTGGCCGCGGCGCGGGCACCCCCGAGCGCGGGCGCGAGGCGGGCGAGCGCTTCGAGGCGTGGGCCCGGGCGAGCGGGACCCCGTGGGCGATCGCGGTCGCGCTGCGCTGTCGGGCGCTGCTCGCCGACCCGGCTGCGGCGGGCGAGCGGTACGCCGCCCGAGGGCGATGCGCCGACCGGCTCGGCGTCCGCGGTCGGGGCGACCGGTTCGGTGTCGGAGGCCGCGGTGCGGCCCCGGCGGCCGGTCACGGGCCCCGGTTGCCGGTGGTCTCCGACCGGGTGGGCACAATGGCCGCATGACGACGCCGAACACCCCTCCGTCCCGTGACGAGTTGCTTCGGCACCTGACGAACACCCGCATCGCCGGCGAAGTGGCCACGCCCCGGGAGGTCAACCTCCGGCACTGTGTCGAACTGGTGAAGGGCAACCGGCGGTTTTGGCTGGGCCTGGAGCTGGGCGATCGCTGGAAGACCGAGGAGGACGTGCTCGCCGTGATGGTCGAGCGGGTGGGCGTGCATCCCGACCCCGACCACCGCACCGGCCAGGACACCATCGACCCGCGGCTCACCCTGGACGGGCTCGACCGGATGGCCGCCGTCCTGCGCGACGCCGCCGCCCGACGGCTGCGCGTGCTGCTTGCGACCGGACACCCCGGCGGCCTGCTGGACGTACACCAGGCCATCGGCCGGGCACTGCGGGCGGCCGGCGCCGAGATCCTCGACATCCCGCGCGGGCTGCACACCACCGAGGGCGACGACGACACCAGCGGCAGCGTGCGCCAGTTCGGCGATGTGGCGGTGCTGGAGCGCGGGGCCACGCTGTGGCACACCCATGCGCCGCAGCCGATGAGCGCGATCCTGGACGCCCTCGCCGCGGCCGGGCAGCCTTGGCCCGACCTGGTGGTCGCCGACCACGGCTGGGCGGGCCGCGCCGGGCAACACGGCATTCCCACCGTCGCGTTCGCCGACTGCAACGACCCGGCGCTGTTCCTCGGCGAGGCCGAGGGCACCGTCACGGTCACCGTCCCGCTCGACGACCACGTCGTGGACGCCCGGGACTACGCACCGATGACCGCCTACCTGCTCGCCACCGCCGGCCTGACCCACGACGTCGGCTGAGCGGCCTTCGGCCGCTCCGGGCCGACCGGGCGAGGCCCGACGGGACGCCGCCCGGCCGGGGTTCGAGGTCCGTAGCGGCGGTCGGCGCGAGCCCCGGTCCATGGCGGCGGCCGCCGACTCGCGCACCCGCGGCCGTTGAGCACGGTGGCGGTGGAGCCCGCCGATCCGGCCGACGCGGCGGGGGGCCGCCCGGCCCCAGGCCGGGCGACCCCCGTACGGCGGGTCAGGAGCGCGGTCGGCGCGCCTTCGCGGGGGGCTCGTCGCTCTGCTCCGCGCTCTTCTCCTTGTTCTTCTCCTTGATCCGGATCGTTTCCTTCCGGACCTCGGCCTGGGTGGCGCGCTCCTGGCGCAGCCACTCCGGACCGTCCTCCTTCAGCGCGTCGATCTGCTCGGTGGTGAGGGCTTCGGTGATGCCGCCGCGGGCGAGGCCGGCGATGGAGACACCGAGCCTGCTCGCGACGACGGGCCGCGGGTGCGGGCCGTTGCGGCGCAGTTCCCGGAGCCACTCGGGCGGGTCGGCCTGCAGCGCGTTCAACTCGTCGCGGGAGACGACACCCTCTTGGAACTCGGCGGGGGTGGCCTGGAGGTACACGCCCAGCTTCTTCGCCGCGGTCGCGGGCTTCATCGTCTGGGTGGTCTTGTGCGACGTCATGGTGTCAAGAGTAGCGACCGTGTGCGGTGCCTCCGATCATGGCCGGTAGCCTGACGTGGTGACAGGCTCGGAAGCACCCACCCCGTTCCGGCTCGCCTACGTTCCGGGAGTGACCCCCACGAAATGGGTGCGGGTCTGGAACGAGCGGCTGCCCGACGTGCCGTTGACCCTGATCGCGGTGTCCGCCGCCGACGCGGCCGACGTGTTGCGCGCGGGCGGGGCCGACGCGGGGTTGGTGCGGCTGCCGATCGAGCGGACCGACCTGAGCGCGATTCCGCTGTATGCGGAGACCACGGTGGTCGTGGTGCCCAAGGACCACGAGGTGGCGGCGGTGGACGAGGTGGTCGCCGAGGACCTGGCCGACGCGCTCGTACTGCACCCCCTCGACGACACCCTGGAGTGGGAGCGGCGCCCGGGGGTGCCCGCGAAGGAACGGCCCGCGACCACGGCGGACGCGGTCGAACTGGTGGCCGCCGGGGTGGGCCTGCTCGTGGTCCCGCAGTCGCTCGCCCGCCTGCACCACCGCAAGGATCTGACCTACCGGCCGGTCACCGATGCGCCCGAGTCGCGCGTGGCGTTGGCGTGGCCGGAGGCGCGGACCACGGACCTGGTCGAGGAGTTCATCGGGATCGTCCGGGGCCGCACGGTCAACAGCTCGCGCGGCCGGACTCCGACCCCGCCGCAACCCAAGTCCGCGGCCAAGGCCAAGGCCCAGCGCCCCGACGCCTCCGGCGCCCGACGCAAGCCGGGTGCCGGCGGGTCGGCCGGGAAGGGCGCGCGCGGCGGGCCCGGCGCGGGCAAGGGCGCCAAGCGCGGCAAGCCACGCGGCCGTTCCTGACCCCGTCGCGACCCGCCGCCGGGACACGATCGATTCCGATGCCCGAACTCACGCCTCCGCGACGGCCGGCGCCGGGCGAGTGGCCGGCTCCGGCGCGCCCTCGGGGACCACGCGGAACAGGGCGATCGCGCCGACCAGACTGATCGTGCACATCGCGACCAGGTACCACGTGACGCCGGCCGAGGAGTCGCCGGAGTTCAACAGCGCGGTGGAGATCGTCGGTGCCAGTCCGCCGCCGAGCACGGCGCCGAGTTGCAGGATCAGCGAGGACCCCGAGTAGCGGACGTGCACGGGGAACGTGTCGGCGATGATGCCGCCCTGTACACAGTGCGTGATCGGAATGATCAGGCCCATTCCGGCGAGGGCGAGCACGGCGAGCGCCGAATTCCCGGTGTTCAGCAGCGGGAAGAAGGCGATACACCAGGCCAGGATCGCAGCCGAACCGCCGATGAACATGGTGCGCCGGCCGTATCGGTCGGCAATTCGGGTCCACAGCGGAATGCTCACGAACCAGAGCACGGCGGCGGCCGAGATGCTCAGGATCAGGAATCGCTTCTCATAGTCGAGATGCTTGGTGCCGTAGGACAGCGTGAACACCATGAAGACATAGGCGACCGCCGAGTTGGCGACCACGGCGAGCAGGGTGAGACCGAGTCGGGGAAGACCGACCTTGAATGCCTCGGCAAGCGGGAAACGGACCACGTGGTCCTGTTCCAGGGCACGATTGAAGGATGGGGATTCGCTGACTCGCAGGCGGATCACCAGACCGGCCGCGACCAGGATGAAACTCATCAGGAACGGGATGCGCCAGCCCCATCCGGTGAATGCGTGATCGCTCATCCCGGTACTGGCGGCGAGGAAGACCATGTTCGCCAGGACCAGTCCCGCCGGCGTTCCCATCTGCGGGAATCCCGCGTACAGGTTCCGCTTGCCGGCGGGTGCGTGCTCCATCGACATCAGCGTCGCGCCGGCACCCTCGCCGCCGAGCCCGATGCCCTGGACGATGCGCAACAGGACGAGCAGGACCGGTGCCCAATAGCCGATCGTGTCGTAGTTGGGAATGGCGCCGATCAGGGTCGAGCCGACACCCATCAGCACCAGCGACACCACGAGGGTCGCCTTTCGACCGATGCGGTCGCCGAAATGGCCGAAGACCAGCCCGCCCAGCGGTCGGGCGACGAATCCGACGGCGAGCGTGCCGAAGGATGCGAGAGTACCCGCCGCCGGGCTCAGGGAGGGGAAGAATTGTTTGTCGAAGATGAGTGCGGCAGCCGTGCCGTAGAGAAAGAAGTCGTACCATTCGAGCGTGGTCCCGGCCAGTGTCGCGGCGGCCGTTCTGCCCGCGGCCTTTTCGCCGGGGTCCACGCTCTCTGTCGGAGCCGAATTACGCATGGGTGACCTATCCACTCGGGGGGCGGGCGTTCACTCCGCAAAGCCGCTGCGGCGGCCGATGTTCACAGCGCGTCAAGATGGATCCTGACCCCGGGAGACATCACATACAAATGCCGAATCCGAGGTTCGGTATATCCATGTCGGTATGACGCGTGTGCTTCCCCGAGCCCGCGACGCGGACCGGTCGGTGTGCTTGGTCGCCCGGTGTTACCAGCGGACCCGGCGGGCGTGCCCGGCGCGCAGGGCGCGGTGGGCGAGTCGCACGGCCGGCGGGAACTGGGCCCGGACGGCGGATTGCCGGTCCGGGGGGAGTCCTTCGAGGAGCCAGGACAGGAACGCCGCTCCGGGGCCCGGGCCCAGCGGTTTCCGCTGGGCGATGTCGAAGTGCGCCCAGTCGCCGGGCGTGACCAGGTTCGCCACCAGCGGCAGGACGGTCGCCTCCTCGTGGTGCAGGTGCGCGGTCAACGCCGCGGCCAGCGCGGTCGCGTGCTCCAGCGTGCGACTGGCGGGCCCGCGGCCGGACAGGCAGTCGTCCACCGTGGCCACCAGCTCGGCCACCCGCCGATGTTCGTCCTCCAGTTCGGCGAGCACCCGGCGCAGCCCCGGTCCGGGGCCCGCCGCGGCGAGTAGGAGGGGCCACAACACGGTGTCCTCGGCCTCGTGGTGCACGGTGAGGTACCGGCGGAAGTCCGTCCAGCCGGGAGTGGCCACCGGCACGCCGGTTCGGGCCCAGCACACCAACGCGCGCAGGTCCCGGCGCAGGGCGTGGTGGACCGCGTGGATCAGGACGGGATCCACCCGCGGGTCGTGGCCGGTCCGACCGGGGTGCACGCGATGCGGGACGGTCGAGGACATGACGGGTCCCTCCTCCGAGGAGTGCGGCCGCCGGTGATCGGTCGGCTCGGGCGGCTGCGGTCCGCTACGGGTGCTCGTGGTCGCCGGCGAGTTCCCGGTATTCCTCGACGGTAGGCTTCGCGACCGGTTCGGCGAAGTACCAGTGCGACATCCTCGAACGCAGCCTCTGCGCACGCGTGACCTTGCGGGCCACGCCGTTCTCGTCCCGGGCCGGCTCCAGCTCGTACGGCTTCGGCTGCTCGTGGGCGGTGAGGGTGTGCCGCACCCCGGCGGCCGGCGGTTCGTGGATCTCGACGTACTCGCCGTGCGGGAGCTTCTTGATCACGCCGGTCTCGCGACCGTGCAGGACCGTGTCCCGGTCGCGCCGCTGCAGACCCTTGCAGATCCGCACCGTGGCCAGGTAGGCCAGTAGGGGCGCGATGAAGAACGCGAAGCGGCCGACCCAGGTGATCGTGTTGATCGACAGGTGGAAGTGGGTGGCGATCACGTCGTTGCCGCCGCAGACCCACAGTACGCCGTAGCACACGATCCAGGCGACGCCCAGGCCGGTGCGGACCGGCATGTTGCGCGGGCGGTCCAGCAGGTGGTGCTCGCGCTTGTCACCGGTGATCCAGGCCTCGATCCACGGGTAGGCGCCGATCAGGGTGAACAGCACACCGGGCAGGATCACGGTCGGAATCAGCACGTTGAAGCTGAGCGTGTGGCCCCATACGTTCCACTCCCAGTTGGGCATGATGCGCAGCGCGCCCTCCAGGAAGCCGATGTACCAGTCCGGCTGCGAGCCCGCGCTGATCTGACCCGGGTTGTAGGGACCGTACGCCCAGATCGGGTTGATCTGCACCATCCCGCCCAGCAGCGCGGTCACCCCGAACACCAGGAAGAAGAAGCCGCCGGCCTTGGCCGCGTAGACCGGCAGGAACGGCTGGCCGACCACGTTCTTCTCGCTCTTGCCCGGGCCGACGAACTGGGTGTGCTTCTGGTACCACACCAGGGTCAGGTGCACGGTGACCAGGCCGACCATGAGCGCCGGGACGAGCAGCACGTGGATGGTGAACAGGCGGGGCACGATGTCCTCGCCCGGGAACTCCCCGCCGAACAGGAAGAACTGCAGGTAGGTGCCGACCAGCGGGATGGCCAGGATCACCCCCTCGGCGATCCGCAGACCGGTACCGGAGAGCAGGTCGTCCGGGAGCGAATAGCCGGTGAAGCCGTTGAGCATGGCCAGGATCAGCAGCAGGAAGCCGAACAGCCAGTTGATGTCCCGGGGCTTGCGGAACGCTCCGGTGAAGAAGATCCGGAACATGTGCACGAACAGGGCCGCGATGAAGATCAGCGCCGCCCAGTGGTGGATCTGGCGGATCATCAGGCCGCCGCGCGTATCGAAGCTGATCTCCAGCGTCGAGGCGTACGCCTCGGACATGTGGATGCCCTGGAGCGGTACGTAGGAGCCGTCGTAGACGACCTGCTGCATGCTCGGCTTGAAGAACAGCGTCAGGAAGACGCCGGTCAACAGCAGCACGATGAAGCTGTACAGGGCGATCTCGCCGAGCATGAAGGTCCAGTGGTCCGGAAAGACCTTCCGCAGGTGGCGCTTGGCGGCGCCGTAGACGCCCAGTCGACCGTCGACGGCGTCGGCGAACCGCACGCCCGCGCCGTCCGGGACGGGCCGGTCGGTGTTCGCCCCGCCGTTGGCCGTGCGGGTCTGTTCCCCAGTGCTCATTCGCGACGTCCCTCTCGTTCGCGCGCCGTGCCGGCCGGGCCCGACCGCGGCATCCCGCGCGATCGGGCCCGGGCCGTACGCCCTCGAACATGTGACGTGTTCGGTCGGCCGGATGTGACTCGATCCGGGCCGCGCGACGGCGAATTCGGTGTGCTCCCGGTCACGTGCCGGGGTTCGGCCCGGTGCGCCGGCGACGGCATTCCCCGGGGCCGGCGAAAAAAGTTCGCCGGGATCGGGAACCCGGCGCGGGGCCGCGCGTCTGGATGTCCGTCACTCGATGGTGGCGGCCACCGTGTACACGGCGGCCCGTTCGATGCTCGACAAGGAGAACGGTGTTCATTCCTTCCCCACGCCTCCCGCGCCGCACGACCGTCTCGCCGCACGGCGGCCGGGTCCGGGCCGGGCGCGTGCTCGGCGCCGGCCTCGTACTCGCGGCCTCCGCCGTGCTGTTGCCGCAGAGCGCGGCCATGGCCGCCGACGCCCCGCCGGCGGGCGCGGCCCACGTCGCGGACGGCCGGGTTGCGCCCACCGCGCCCCCGGCTCCCCGATCGCCTCAGGGCTCGGCGCCCGAGGCACGCACCCCCTCCGTGTCGCCGCCCGCCCGCCCCGGCGACCCGACCGCGCCGCCCTCCGCCCGCCCGGGTGACCCGACCGCGCCGCCGGCCGCCGACGGGCGGTCCGGCGGCAACCCGGCCACCCCGTCGGCGGTGCCGCCGCGCCTGGCCGAGACCGGCGGTGACGACAAGACCGCGCTGTATGTCGGCGGAGCCGCGGGCCTGCTCCTGCTCGGTGGCGGTGCCGTCGTGCTCGGCCGGCGCCGCGGTCGTACCGCGACCTGATCGCTGCCCGGAACCGGCCGGGGGGGGCGCGGCCGCGCGCGCGCCCCCCCACCCGCCCGGCCCCCCCCCCCAACCCCCACCCCCCCCCAGCCGGACTATACACCCCGCGCCGCCACCCAA
>NZ_JBIBGL010000005.1:38572-92986 GCF_042956465.1 Embleya sp. NPDC008237 | reverse complement strand
GCGGGGGGGGGGGGCGGGGCCGGGGGGGGTCGCGGCCGGTGTGGGGGGCCGGGACGGGGCGGGGGCCGGGGGGCGGGGGCGGGCCCGGGCCCCCCGGCCGGCCACGGCACACCCGGCGTACGCGTCGCCGTCCGCATCTCGACCGGCGCTCGCCCACGTACGCCGCCGGTCCGCCCGGCGCCGACACCCCGTCGGTACGCACCCGAGGAGTTCACGGCCATCCAGGAATCCCACCTCCGGATCCACCAGGACCCGAGTCCGGCCCACCGGGCGCCGCCCGCCGAGGGCGCCCCGCCCCGCCGGCGTGCGTTCGGCCTGTTCCGTCGTCGGACCCGGGAGGCGGGCGAGCCGCCGCCGACCATGGCGCAGCTCTACCACGCGCACCGGATCCGCCTGGTGCGCCTGGCCACGCTGCTGGTGGACGACCAGGAGACCGCCGAGGACGTGGTGCAGGAGGCGTTCACGGCGGCCTTCCGTCGTTACGGCGCGCGCCTGGGCGAACTCGACGACCCACCCGCCTACCTGCGGCGCTGCGTGGTCAACGGCGCCCGGTCGGTGCTGCGCCGACGGCGCACCGCCCGGGCCTGGATACCGCCGGTGCCGCCGCCGGTGGCCTCGCCCGAGGACGATGCGCTGCGGGCCGAACGCGACCGGCGGCTGCGGCACGCGCTGGGGCGGCTGACCGGCAGGCAACGTGAGGTGCTGGTGTTGCGCTATTGGGAGAACCTCAGCGAGAGCGAGATCGCCGGCACGCTGGGCATCCCGTCCGGCACCGTGAAATCCACCGCGAGCCGCGGACTGACCGCGCTGCACCGGTTGCTTATGGAGGACGACGCGTGACCCGACACGGTGCCGAACCCCTGCGCTCGGGCACGCCCGAGCATGCCGCGCTGGAGGCCGAACTGCGCGACTGGATGGGCCGGCGGGCGGACGCGGTGACCGCCGAGACGCTGCGGACCCGGGACGTGCCGCTGCCGGCCGGGACGGTGCGCGGGCGGCGCGTCCCGCTGCGCCTGGCGCTGCCGGTGGCGGCGCTGGCCGTGGTCGCGGCCGGATGGGCCGTGCTCGGCTCGACCGCAGGCTCGGATGCCCCGCTCCCGGTGCGGGTGCCGCCGGCCGCACCCGCACCGCAGACCGACGCGCCGACGCCGAACACGTCCCCGCCCGCACCCCTCGCGACGGCGCCGTCGTCGGCGAGCGTGGCACCGGTGAATCCGTCGGCCGCCACGGTTCCCCCGTCCGTACCTCCGCCCGACACCCCGCCCGACACGCCCCGGACCCCGAGCACCGACAACCCGAGGCGGACCTCGCCGCCGGCCGCCGGCGACGGCAGGCGCATCGGCTGAGCGACGGGCCCGCCTCGCGGCGCGCGACCGACGGTCCCCGGAGCCCGGTGGATGTCCGCCGACCGGGCGGGTGGCCCGAGGCGTTCGCCGCGCCCCCGTGCGAAGTCCCGCTCCGGCGCGGCGATTACGGCTTGCCGGCCCGGCGGCGCGTTCGGATGACGCGGCAACTTTCCCGCAGAGAGGGAAGGTTGTCCTTCCTCCGGACTACCGCTCCCGCAATCGGCGATCTACTCTGCGGAGATGACAGATGTTGCGCCTGGGGTGCGTGGGACCAGAATGGCGGAGCCGATACCCAACCGGGACACGGACACGGACGAACCGATCCGGATGATCGTGGTGCGCAACGTGCGCATGCTCGCCCGGCGGGACGGCTACACGGACGGCGCCATCGGAGAGGCGCTGGGCCACGGCCGGTCCTGGGCGTGGCGCCGATTCACCGGCGAACTGCCCTTCGACCTCAACGATGTGGAGCGCCTGGCCCAGCTCTTCCAGGTGGAACCGGCGCACCTGCTCGCCCCCGCCCACACGTGGGCTCCGGACCCGGCCCGAAGGGTTGTCTCATGAGCACCGACCGTCGCCCGAGCAGTCGGCGCAACCGAACCGACGCCAAGCACCGCATCGAACGGGTCGCCGCACGGCCCGCCCGACACAACGACGGCGCCTCCGTACCGGCCATGTCCTCGGAGGTGATCGAGGCCGCGCTCTACCGCGCGGCCGAGGGCAGCCACTCGGCGCAGGCGACCACGTACATCCTCACCGAGGAGGGCTCGTTCGTACGCCGCCCCGAGCTGTACGCGGTCTGTCTGGACTGGTCCGACGACGGCCGCTACGCGGCAGTGCGCTGGCGGACGCTGCGCGAAGTGGTCACCGCCCCCGACGCGCCGTTCCCGCCGGGGGCGTTGCGCACGATGCTGCTGCTGTGCTGTTCGCTGCACGACGACGGCCCGGCACCGCTGTCCCAACTGTCCCTGCTCGACTCGACCAACGCACGGATCGTGTCCCGCGGGATCCACATCGCCACCGGCGCCCTGCCCCTGCGTCAGGCCCTGGGCAACACACCGTGACCCGACCGGCGTCGCCGGGGGGCCGGTGCGCCGACTCGTGCCGGCGGGTACCGCAGCGTGCCGAGTCGAGCACGGCCGTCCGGCCCCGGACACGGCCCGATTCGGTCCCCGGGCCGGGCTCACCCTCGGAGGATGCGCGTGCGCGACGGGGCCCGGGGCGCGGCCCCGCCAGGGAACGTGTGTATGGTGCATGGATCGGGTGTGTCGTCGACACCCGCCGCGCGAGACGCACCGGAAGGACGTGACATGACCGTTGGGATTGCGACCGACTCCCCGGCCGGCACCGCTCTCGTCGAGGAGACCGCCGGTGTCGCCGTGCCCGCGGGGGGCGAACTGCCCGTCGGCTCCGCCCTGTTCGCCGGGCCGGAACCGGACGTCGAGGACCGGGACGGATCGCCGACCGCGAGCGACACGCGGGCGATGTCCAGGGTGCTCTTCGACCGCCTGAAGGCGCTGGAGGAGGGCACACCCGAACGCCAGTACGTGCGCAACACCCTGATCGAACTGAATCTCCCGCTGGTGCGATTCGTCGCGGCCCGCTACCGCTCACGCCGGGAGGAGACGCAGGAGATCCTCCAGGTCGGCACGATCGGCCTGATCAAGGCGATCGACCGCTTCGACCCGGCCTTCGGGTACGAGTTCCCCACGTTCGCGGTGCCCACCATCTCGGGCGAGATCAAGCGCTTCTTCCGGGACCACACCTGGGCCGTGCACGTGCCGCGTCGACTTCAGGAACTGCGCCTGGAACTCGCCGAGGCCCGGGACGCGTTCACCGCCGAGCACGATCGCGAACCCACCGCGGCCGAACTCGCCGCGCACCTGGACCTGGACGTCGCGCAGGTGACCGAGGGCCTGACCGCGGCGGCCGGGTACACCGCCGACTCGCTGGACGCCCCCGCCGGCGACGACGGGCCCCTTCAGGCGCATGCGGCGCGGGCCTCGTTCGTCGATCCCGGCTTCGCCCGAGTCGAGGAACTGCACGCGCTCAAGCCCCTGATAGCCGCCCTCCCGGAACGCGAGCGGACCATCCTGGCGTTGCGCTTCGGCCGGGAACTGACCCAGTCGCAGATCGCCGAACGGCTCGGCATTTCCCAGATGCACGTCTCCCGGCTGCTCGTTCGCACCCTGGCAGGTCTGCGCACCGGCCTGCTCGCCGACTGACCGGAACGAGCCGAGGTCACTGCGGGCGGCGCGGTCGCGCCCCGGCCGGGACGCGAACACACCGCGCCCCGGCCGGGGGTTCGTCAGGCCAGGGCCGATCGCGCCTCGACCGTGGTGCGATACGCCGCCAGGTCACCCACCGAGATCAGATGCAGGTCCTCCCGCTCGGCCAGCGCGATCAGATCGCCCAGGCGGGCCATGCTCCAGTCCGCGAGCACCACTTCGCACATCGCGGTGACTCCGGACAACCCGGCGAGCCGGGACAGGTCCACCCCCGCCTCGGTGTGCCCGTCTCGTGCCAACACGCCGCCGGGCACCGCCCGGATCGGGAACACGTGGCCCGGGCGGCCCAGGTCGTCCGGTCGGGTCCCCGGGTCGGCCAACGCCCGGATGGTACGCGCCCGTTCGGCCGCGGAAATGCCGGTGGTGGCGCCCTCCTTCAGGTCCACCGAGACGGTGAACGCGGTCTCGTGCAGGCCGGTGTTCCGCGTCGTCATCGGCGGCAACTCCAGTCGGGTCAGCGCCTCGTCCGGCATGGCCACGCAGACCACCCCGGCGGTGTTCGCCAACATGAACCGCATGGCCGCCTCGGTCGTGTGCTCCGCGGCCACCATCAGGTCGCCCTCGTTCTCACGGGATTCGTCGTCGAAGACGATCACGAACGCCCCTCGGGCGAACGCCTCGATCGCCCGAGCCACCTTCGCCGAGCGCTCGACCGTCGGGCCGGAGTGCTGCTCGTGGATCTGCTCTGTCATGCGTACTCTCCTGTGGTTTGCGCAACGACCGCGCCCGAGGAGGGAATCGGTCGCACGCGTGGTTCTCGTGCCAAGGAGGGGCCGCCCCGGCGGGCAGGCGTTCGGACGCATGCCACCGGGGACGGCCACGGCGTACGGGAGCATCCGGATCCGACAACGGCCCGTTCTCCCGTGCGCCGACGCCGTTCCGGGAGAGCGAGCACGTTCGGTCCGCGCTCGGGCAGCGCCCGACCGCGGGAATCGACGTGTCGCCGCGCACTGCCTTCCATCCGGACTTTCACCGTCGGTCCCGGAGTTTCACCGGGTCAACCGGCCGCCGGCTGCGGTCGGGTCGCGGACTGTCACCGCCGGTTCGGAATTGCACCGATCCCGGAGCGCGCGAACACTCACGGTGAGTCTTCCACGACCCACGGCCGCGCCGATACGTGTCCCGCATCACCAACTCCGGCCCATCGACCGGATCGACCGACCCGTTGGTCGGTACGGATGGTCGCGGAGGTCGTATCCGCGCCGGGAATCGGGCGGCTGCGCGGCCAACCCGGGCTTCCACGGCCCGCCGCAGCCGCCCGTCGCGGCGAGATCGGAGCACCGCACGCGCACACCGCCCGAGGCCGGGCGTCACCCGCGCGGCCCAGGGGCCCGACCGGGGATTCTCCCTGCTCGGGCGCCCACGGACGCCGGATCGACCCGGGACCGGCGGCCCCTGGGAGTGCAGGGTGGGCCGGCAGCGGATTACATGGTGAGGTCGATGGATCTCACGACACGGGAGCGGACATGCACGTGATGAGAGCGGTCCAGGACGCACAGAGCGTGGTGTGGCACGCGATGGAGAGCGAGGACGTCGCATTGTGCGGCGTGACCCTGCCGCCCGGTCGGGACGTGGACGGCACCCGCCGACGGGAGACGTTCTGCGTTCCCTGTATGAGCGAGGTCGAGCGGACCATGCGCCCCGTCGACAGTTCCGACGACCGCGCGGACGAGGGGACACCGGTCTGACCCGTGACACGCCCTGGGGGCGCCGCGCCGGCGGCGCCCCCAGGCATGATGCGGGCCGAACGTTCTCGGGCGGGCGGTGCGCCGCGGGCGGGCGCCCCGTCGATGGACACGGTTCCAAGGAGTGCACGATGGTGCGTGCGATTCCGGGGCGCGCGGTGGTCCCCGTACTGCGTTCGACAGGCCGCGGATCCGCGTTCGGCGCGGGCACCGCGGCCGGTGTCCGGGCGTGATCACCTTCGGGGTCGAGGAGGAGTACCTCCTCGTGAATCCCGCCGACGGTCGGCCGATGCCGGTCGCCGAGGCGGTCCGGGCGGCGGTGGACCTGCAGCCGGCGGTGTCCGGCGGCGAGGTCCAGCCCGAGTTGTTGCAGGTGCAGGTCGAGGTGGCGACGCCGGTGTGCGCGACCCTCGACGAGGTCGGCGGACACCTGCTGCGGCTGCGCCACTCGGTGGCCGTGGCGGCCGAACAGGCGGGATGCCGGCTCGTCGCCTCCGGCACCGCACCCTTCGGCCCCGACATCCCGGTCGGAGTCACCGACGACGCGCGCTATCGCCTGCTGCACTCGGACGCCCCGCGCCTGGTCGACGAGATGTTCGTCAACGGCATGCACGTACACGTCGCCGTGCCCGACCGGGACGCGGGCGTGACCGTGCTCAATCGGCTGCGCCCCTGGCTGCCCCTGCTGGTCGCGATGGCCGCGAACTCGCCGCTGTGGGAGGGCGGGGACACCGGCTTCGCGAGTTGGCGCACCATCGTCTTCGGCCGCTGGTCGATCGCCGGGGTGCCGCCCCACTTCGTCGACGCGGCCGACTACGACCGCCGGATCGAGAATCTGCTGACCGCGGGCGTCCTGCGCGACCGGGCCAGGGTCTACTGGCAGGTCCGGCTCTCCGACCGCTACCCCACCGTCGAGATCCGCGCCATGGACGTGCAACTGCGGGCCGAGGACGCGGTGATGCTCGCCGGGCTGGTCCGGGCCCTGGTCACCCAGGTGCTGCGGGACGCGACGGCCGGGCAACTGTCGTCCCGACCCGCACCCGAGTTCGTCTCGGCGGCCCAGTGGCACGCCGCGCGGCACGGCCTGACCGATGCGCTGATCGACCCGCACGCGCCGCGCCGGCTCAAGGCCGGTGAACTGGTGGGCCGGTTGATGGAGTACGTCGCCCCGGCGCTGGCGGACACCGGGGACGCCCGTCAGATCGATGCGCTGGTGCACCGACTGCTGCGGGAGGGAACGGGGGCCGATCGACAGCGGGAGGCATTCCGGCGCGGCGGCCGGGACGCGCTGCTGGGCCTGTTGGTGTCCGAGTCGATGTCCACCCACGGATGATCGCGCAAGCGCCGTGTTGCCGGGCGGGTCGCGGCGCCGGGGCTCGGACACGGCAGGGAGCGGCGCGGGTCGGGCGCGGAGTGCGTACGGCATTCGGGTGATATATCGGGGTCGGACTCTGGTCGGGACCCGGGCGCGGTGGGACGCTGGGCCGGTGATGTCGAGCTACCGGTTGTTGGTTGCACGAGTGTTGGCCGAGACGAACCGCACCGACTCATGGCGGGTATGGCACGGCGATCCCTGGTGCATGGTGTCGCCTCCCGGGCACGTACGACGGCGCCAGGGTTGGAAGTTGCACCTGTCGGCCACCGCCCGATCCGCGCCGGACGTGTTGGAGCGCGCGGCCCGGGTTCTCGTCGCCCACGGCTGTGCGTTCAAGTTCGCGGCCGATCCGGACGTCGCCGCCGAGCTGAACGCGGTCCGGGCCGCCCGGGCCCGGTCCGGCAAGTTCATCACCGCATATCCGGCCGACGACGAGCAACTGGTGCTACTCGCCGCGGAGTTGCATGCGGCGACCGAGGGTCTGCCGGGGCCGGCCATTCTCTCGGACCGGCGCTATCGGCCGGGCAGCGTGGTGCACTACCGGTTCGGCTGCTTCGCCCGCCCTCGCGAACTCAACGACGAGGGCTTCTACGAGGGCCGATTGCAGGCACCCGACGGCACGTCGGAGCCGGACCGCCGCGAGGCCTGGTTCTCGCCGCCGCCCTGGGCGGTGGACCCGCTGGCCGTGCCGGGCCCGCGGCACTTCGGGCGGCGGCGCGGCGACTCGGTCCTGCTCGCGCGCCGCTATCGGGTCCGCGAGGCGATCCGGCATTCCAACCGGGGCGGGGTCTACCGGGCACACGACGAGCGCACCGGCGAACAGGTCCTGATCAAGGAGGCCCGTCCGCACGTCGGAGCCGGGCCCGACGGGCGCGACGCCCGGGACTGGTTGCGGCACGAGGCACAGGTGTTGACCCGCCTCGCGCCGCGCCGGATCGCACCCGAGCCGCGCGAGGTGTTCGACAGCGCCGGGCACGTCTTCCTGGTCGAGGAGCTGATCGAGGGCATCAGCCTGACCCGGTGGACCGCGGACCGACTGGAGCGCCGACACGGCGACGACGGCCGCATCCCGGTCGCAGCAGGTTGGGAACTGGCCCGCGAACTCACCCGGTTGCTGGCCCAGGTGCACGCCGAGTCGTTGGTGCTGCGGGACTTCAAGCCGGGCAACGTGATGATGACGCCCAAGGACTGCCCGATGCTGGTGGACCTGGAGAGCGCGGTCGCGGTCGGGAGCAGGGTTCCGGCGGTCGGCACCCGCGGCTTCACCGCACCCGAGTACCTGGGCGCGGCCGGATCCGAACGGGCCGTTCCGGCGGCGGACTTCGCGGCGGACTGCTTCAGTCTGGGCGCCACCCTGCTCCAGGTCGGCGCCGGGATCAACCCCGTGCTGGCCGCCGAGAGCGCACCCGCGCGCCCCGTCGGCGAGCGGATCGCCGCGATCGTCGCAGCCGCCGCGCCCGCGTTGCCGATGTTGCGCGCCCTGGCCCCGTTGATCGTCGGGCTCACCGGCGAGGTCGCCCGGCGATGGACGCTGGAACAGGCCGCCGATTTCCTGCGGGCGGAACCCGACCCGACCCGACCGCTCGGGATCCGGCCGCCCGCCCCGGTCGATCCCGACCGCCTGCTGACGGACGGGCCTGCCCACCTGGCGGACACGATGGACCCGGACGCCGAGTATCTTTGGCCCGCCCCGCGCTCGTTGCCGGACGGCGATCCGTGCAACGTGCAACTCGGCGCGGCCGGTGTGCTCGCGGTGTTGGACCGGGCCGTGCGGTGCGGTCGGCGCGATGCGGAGCCGGCGCTGCGCACCGCCGCGCACTGGCTCGATCGCCGGTTGACCCGACCGGACCGGGTGCTGCCCGGGCTGTACTTCGGGCGCTCCGGCACGGCGTGGGCGCTGTACGAGGCGGCCCGGACGCTGGCCGACGACGCGTTGGCCGAGCGCGCGGCGGCCTACGCCCTGGCCATCCCGCTGATCGGCACCAACCCCGACGTGTGCCACGGTCTGGCCGGGGCGGGCACGGCCCAGTTGCACCTGTGGCACGCCACCGGTGACCGGCGGTTCGCCGAGCGGGCCGGGCAGTGCGCGGACGCCGTGCTGCGATTGCTCGCGGCCGCCGAGGCCGGGGTGGACTGGCCGGTGGGTCCCGAGGTGCGCGCCGAGCTGGCCGGGTCGGCGCTGTACGGCTTCGGCCACGGAGTGGCCGGCAACGCGACGTTCCTGCTGTCGGCGGGCCGGGACCTGGACCGGCCCGAGCTGATCGACATCGCGGTCGGCGGCGCGCACGCGCTCGCGGCGGTCGCCGATCGGCGCGGGGGCGTGGTGATGTGGCCGAAGGGGCCGGGGCGCACCGAGCGACCGGGACTGGACTTTTGGTGCAATGGAACGTCCGGCGTCGGCACGTTCCTGGTCCGGCTGTGGCAGGTCACCGGCACGGAGCGCTGGCTCGATCTGGCCGAGGGGGCGGCGTGCGCGGTGTATGCCGATCGCTGGCGGATCGGGCCCGGCTCGTGCCATGGCGTGGCCGGCAACGCCGAGTTGCTGCTCGATCTGTACGCGGCCACCGGGGACGAGCGCCACCGGTCCCGGGCGCACGAACTCGGCGGCTGTATCGCGGTGCGCGCCGCCCACCGGCACGGCCGGTGGCTCGTCCCGGACGACACGATGCGCGAGATGTGCGCCGCGTACGGCGTCGGGATGGCCGGCGTGTTGGATTTCCTGCTCCGCCTGGAACACGGCGGACCTCGTTCGTGGCTGGTCGACCGGCCGGCCACCGGGCACGACCGAGACCCCCGGAAAGGGGAGATGAGGCATGGAGAGCTCCGTTCTGGAACTTCAGGAACTGCCGGAGACCGATGAACAGCAGGACCTCGAACCGATGATGTGTTGCGACACGGGTCACCACAGCTACGAGTGGACCGACCTGTGCGTGGCGGCACTCGACTGATCGACCGTCGGGGGTTTCGTGGGGGGGGGGCGGCCCCCCCCCCCCCCCCGGGGGGGGGGCCCGGGCCGCGGCGGGGGGGGGCGGGGTGTCGGGACGTGCCGGGGGCGCACGGGGGACGCCGGCGGTGTCGGGGCCGATCGCGGTCGCCGCGCTGGAGCGGGTCGCGCTGCTGGCCGGGCGACCGGCGGCCACGCCGCGACGGGTGCGGCACGACCTGGGCGGCGGGGGTGCCGGGTTGGCCGTGGTGTGCCGACAGCTGGATCGGTGGCGGCCCGGTCGGGGGTGGGACGCGACGGCCGAGAGCTGGTTGGCGGCGGCGGACGCGGGCGCCGACCGGCCGCAGGTCACCGCGTCCGGTCTGTTCGGCGGCCTGGGCGGCCCGGTGTTCGCCGCCTGGGTGCTCGGACACGAGCGGCCGATGGCCGCGGCGGCGGCCGGACGATCCGGCGTCGAGCCGCGCGGCGGGCGCGAACTCGACCTGATCTCCGGCCTCACCGGGACCTGTACGAACCTGCTGGGTCGCGCCGCCGAGCCCGCCGCCGGGGCGGCGCTGCGCGCGGGGCTCGCCGTGTTGTGCCGGTCCGCCGAGCCGGGGGAGTGGGCGGAACCGGGTCTTGCGCACGGCATCGCCGGTCCGCTGGCCCTGCTGTCGCTGGCCCATGCGGCGGAGGTGCGGGTGAGCGGGCAGCGCGCCGCGATCGAGCGCATGGCCGGCCTGCTCGGCGAGTACCGGCGGGACGACGCATGGGGGCCCGACTGGTCGGCCGGCAGCGCCGACGCCCGATCCGTACACGGCTCCTGGTGTGCGGGTGCGCCCGGCATCGCGCGGGCGTTGTGGTTGGCCGGGAACGCCCTGGACGACGCCGCGATGCGCACACTGGCGGTCGACGCGCTGGCGGCCGTGCTGGCCCGGCCGGCCCGGCAGCGGTCGGTCGACCGGGCGCCGGGCCTTTGTCACGGACTCGCCGGGCTGCTCCAGATCACCGTGCGCTTTGCGCACGACACGGGCGACGCGATGCTGCGGGCCGCGGCCACCCGGCTGACCGAGGAGCTGCTCGTGCGCCACCCGACGCCCGCAGACGCGGGCCCGGGCCTGCTGGAGGGTGCCGGCGGGGTGATCCTCGCGTTGCTCGCCGCCACCACGGCGACACCGCCACTGTGGGACCGGGCCCTGCTCCTCGGATAGGGCGTGTCCCCGATTCCCCGGCGCCACGACGCGGGATCGACGACACGCTCCGGGGGCCGGTGCCCGGGTTCAGGAACCGTTGTCGAGGGGGCGGAGGAAGCGGCGTTCGTAGCGCTTGATGCAGCCGGTGTCGCGGGCCAGTCGGATGGCCGCCTGGCAGTCGGGGTCGGTGGCGCTGTCGGTGCGGTACTGCTCGTACGCGGCGAAACCGGGGAAGGAGAAGAGCGCGTAGGCGATGTCGCTGTCGCCCTCGCTGGGCAGGAAGTAGCCGTGGTGCGTGCCGCCGAAGCGGTTGACCAGGCCCACCCAGCGGCGACCGTACTCCTCGAAGTCGGCCAGCTTGTCGGCGTCGATCTCGTACTTGAGATGAATGGTGATCACGCCCACATGATGCAGTGTCGCGACTCGCGCCGCGAGCACGGCCCGGGGGTCGCCGACCCGGTGCGGGGGCGGCGACCCGATCGGGGCGGTGTCACAGGTCGGTCGCGATGATCTTCTCGATGTTGCGTTCGGCGAGGGCGGTGATGGTGACGAAGGGGTTCACGCTGGTGTTTCCCGGGATCAGTGCGCCGTCGATCACGTACAGGCCGGAATAGCCGTACAGACGCCCGTAGTTGTCGGTGGCCTTGGTCAACACCGCACCGCCGAGCGGGTGGTATGTGAGGTGGTCGCCCCAGATCTTGTACGCGCCGAAGAGGTCGGTCCGATAGATCGTCCCCTCCTTCGCGTTGATCTTGTCGAAGATGGTCTTGGCCATGTCGATCGAGGGCTGCTTCCAGGCGGCCTGCCAGTTCAGTTCGACCTTGCCGGTCGCGGCGTTCCAGGAGAACCGGGCCCGGTTGGGGTTCTTGGTGATCGACAGATAGAACGAGGCGTAGGTCTCGATGCCGGTGGGCAGCGGGGCGACCTCGGCGAACGCGCCGCCGGCGTTCCAGTTGTCGATGCCGCCGGTGGGAATGGACGCCTGGAGGGAACCGGTGGGATCCCACAGGTGGTTGGCGCGCCCGCACATCACGTTGCCGTTGTCCCCCCAGCCCTGGCCGATCTCGGCATTGAGGTTGGGCAGCGCGCCGGTGGCCTTGAGCCGGACCAGCAGTTTGCTGGTGCCGACGCTGCCGGCGGCGAAGAAGACCTTGTCGGCGGTGACGGTCTTGGTGAGCGTGGTGGCGCCGGTGGTGTCGATCTGGTCGATCGTCACGGTGTAGCCGCCGCCGGCCGCGGGGGAGACCGAAGTGACCTTGTGCAGTGCGGAGATGGTGACCCGACCGGTCTCCTTGATGCGGGCGAGGTAGGTCTTCTGCAGCGACTTCTTGCCGTAGTTGTTGCCGTAGAGGATCTCGCCGGCCAGCGCGGACTTGGGGACGGCGCCGGCGGCCTCCTGCTTCATGTAGTTCCAGTCGTACACGGTGGGTACGAAGACGAACGGGAAACCGGCGCGCTGGGCATGCTTGCGGCCGACTCGGGCGTATTGGTAGCAGGCGGTGCTCTCGAACCAGGCCGGGTCGATGGTGGCCGCCCCGAGTCCGGCGTTGGCGCGCGGGTAGTAGGTGTTGTACATCTCGTCGGCGTTGACCGAGGGGAGGATGGCGCCGAAGTTCTCCCGCTTGGGCGTGACCGCCATGCCGCCGTTGACCAGCGAGCCGCCGCCGACGCCTCGGCCCTGGTAGACGGTGATGCCGGCGAACTCCTCGGCGTCCAGGATGCCGGTGTACTTGGGGATGTCCCGGTCGATCGGGAAACCGAGGAAATTGCTCAGCGGCTGCTTGGTCTTGGTGCGAAGCCAGAAGGAACGGGCGTCGGGGGAGGTGGTGTTGGCGAAGATCTTGCCGTCCGGGCCGGGGGTGTCCCAGGACATGCCCATCTCGATCATGTGTACGTCGACGCCGGCCTGGGCCAGTCGCAGTGCGGCGACGGAGCCGCCGTAGCCGGTGCCGATCACCAGGGCCGGCACGTGTGCCCCGGCGGGAATCGAGGCGGCCGAGGGAGCCGCCGTCGGCTGGGCTGCCGAGGCGCGGCCGGCCACGGCCGCGACGCCCAGGATGGAACCTGTTCCTGCAATGAAAGTGCGGCGCGAGAAACCCTTGAAACCGTTACGGTGCATGGCGGAATCGCTCATGTGACGTTCCTCACTCTGGGACGGAGTGAGAACAAGTTCTAGGCGTGAATGCGTGACAAGTCACGGCATACTCGTGAGTAACTTGCTATTGGGGTAGGGGAGTTGCCCGCGGATCGCGGAGCGTCGGTGTGCGGTCACGGAAACGACCCCGAAACATCCGACTCGTTGTCCGGAAGCGGGGTCGGAGGGGTCGAGTCGGGGCCCGCGCTCGACCGCTCGCGGGACGCGGATCCGGGTGGCTCCGGGCGCGGGGAACGCTCGGCTTCGTTCGTCCCCCGCGCGGGCGCGCTGCGATACGACCGCCGATCGGCTACGACTGCCGTCAGTTCGGTCGCCACTCCAGCAACCGGCCGGGCCAGGGCGGCTGTCCGGGACGGTCCACGAAGAAGGTCGCGGTGGGAGTGAAGCCCAATGCTTCGTACTGCCGGACGAGGGCGCCGTCGCCGCCGGCATAGCAGTCCACCCGGACCAGACCGGCGTCCCGGACGGCCGCCTCGCGGCGCACGTCCCGGATCAGCGCGGCGCCGACCCCCGCTCCGGCGAAGCGGCGGTCGGTGACCAGCAGGTTGACGAACCACTCGGGTTCGTCGACCGCGGGGACATAGGCGGAGGGCGTGTTCGAGGCGACGCAGACGCCGGCGGGCTCGCCGTCGATCTCGGCCAGCCGAACGTGCCCGTTGCGCAGGACCGTCTCCACGTGGTCCACGGCCTCGGGGCGGGTGGACCACGGTTCGGTGCCCCATTGGCCCTCGCGGCCGTCGGCGACCAGCCAGGCCACCGCGCGATCGAGCATGCCCAGGACGATCGGCAGGACGGTGGTGTCCACGGTGCGTATGTGTATGTGACGTGATGTGCGGATGTCGTGTTCCCCGGTGATACCGGACCTCCTGCTCCTCGACCCGGTCGTCGGACGCGGCCGACCGGGCACGACGGTGCGCCGCGCGGATGCCCGACGCCCGAGGATCGTCGCAGGCCGGGCCGGTTCCGGCGAGTGTCACCGGCCGCGGAAGCCGGTGCGATCGTGCGTGCGGGTCCGGCGCGGTTGCGCCGGTGCCCGGAGGTGGCTCCGCGGTACGAGCGCGGGCGGGGTCAGGAAGGTGACGGCTCGCCCGGCTCCGCATGCAGGTGCCGGACGAAGCTCAGGCCGGGGCGGCCGTTGAGGTCGAGTTCGCCGGTGGGGCTGAATCCGGTTCGGGCCAGGACGGTTCGTGAGCCGATGTTGTCGAGCGTGGTGATGGCGCGCAGCGTGGCCAGGCCGTATTCCGTGCGGGCGAGCGTGCAGACCTCGCGGACCGCGCGCGTGGCCAGTCCGCGGCCGGCGGCCCGTTCGGCGATCCGGTAGCCGAGGTCGGCCGCACCGTCCGCCACGTCGATCAGGTTGACCCGACCCACGATTTCGCCGTCCGGGTCGACCAGGACGTGGAAGTGGTGCAGCCCCGAAGCCTGTTCGGCGAGCAGTTCGTGGTGGCGCTCGGTGAAGTGCGCGAAGTAGTGGTCGCCCCGGTCGGAGATCGACGCTGCGAAGTAGGCCCGGTTGCGCTGCTCGAAATCGAGCAGGGCCGGGGCGTGGTCGAGGCGCAGGCGCTGAAACCGGGTCATGGCCCCATGGTGGCATGCGATTTGTGCGAAGGCGCAGGTGGGACGATGGTTGCAACGCGAACTACAACGCGAACTGCAACGCGAGCCGCAGCGGAATGTGGAACGCGAGAGGGTACGGGGGAAGGCACGCGGGAAGGTACGGAGGCGGCAGCGGCTGACGGTGCGGGAGACGCGGCGCGGGCCGGAGCGCGCAACGCAGCGGCGGGTGGAACGGGAGCCGGCCTCGGTGCGCCGCGCGAGGTCCGCGTGGCCCCGCGTGGTGTGCGCGTCGGCGTCCGGTGGGTCGCCTCGCCGACTCGGGGGCGGGAACCCGGGCGTCCGCGGGGCGCGATGTTAGGGTCGGTGCGCATTGCATGGGACGAATCGACCTGGAGAGGAACCGGATCATGCCCCGAAAGACCAGCGGTCCCAACGGAGTTCGTCCCATCAATGCAGCCGCGGGAGCCACTGGCCGTCATGAACCACTTGAACATCGGGATCGTCGCGCATGTTGACGCCGGCAAGACCAGTCTGACCGAGCGTCTGCTGTTCGACGCGGGTGTGATCACCCGGATCGGCAGCGTCGACGCGGGCAGCACGCAGACCGACTCGCTCGAACTCGAACGCAGGCGTGGCATCACCATCCAGTCCGCCGTGGTGGCGTTTCGGATCGGCGATCTCCGGGTCAACGTGATCGACACGCCGGGCCACTCCGACTTCGTCTCCGAGGTCGAGCGGGCATTGCGGGTGCTCGACGGCGCCGTGCTCGTGATCTCCGCGGTCGAGGGTGTCCAGGCCCGAACGCGCGTACTGATCCGTTCACTTGCCCGTCTGCGCATTCCCGTTCTGGTATTCGTCAACAAGATCGACCGCCGCGACGCGCGCTATGACGACGTGCTCGCAGCGATCGCCGCCGAACTGGGCCCGAACTGCGTCGCGATGGGCTCGGTCGACGACATCGGCACCCCCGGCGCGCGTTTCACGCCGTTCACCGGCACCGACGCGCGGTTCACCGCCCGACTCGCGGAGGCCTTCGCCGACCACGGCGACGCGTTCGTGGATTCCTATCTCGACGACCGGATCACCCTCACCGAGGCCGACTACCGGCGCGAGTTGACGCGTCACGTCGAACACGCCTGGGCCTACCCGGTGTTCTTCGGCTCCGCGATCACCGGCGAAGGTGTCGACCACCTCGTCCGCGGCATCGCCGAACTGCTGCCCCGAGTGGGCGCGGAGGCGGCCGAGGAGCCGTTGCGCGCGGTGGTGCTCAAGATCGAGCGTGGTCGCGCGGGGGAGAAGATCGCCTACGTCCGCATCCGGAGCGGCACCCTTCGCCCGCGTGCGGAGGTCACCCTCCATCGCCGCGACCACGCGGGCGCGGTGGTCGAGCTGACCGGGCGAACCTCCGCGATCCAGGTGTTCGACGAGGGCACCCGGCTGCGGGACGCGGACGCGATCGCGGGCACCATCGCCAAGGTCCGGGGCCTGGCGGAGGCGCGGGTGGGCGACCAACTCGGATCCGCCGACGGGCTGCCCACCCGGGGCCTGTTCGCCCCGCCCACCCTGGAGTCGCAGGTGACGCCGGAGAGCCCCCGGCAGCGGCCCGCGCTCTACGCCGCACTGCAACGCATTGCCGAGCAGGATCCGATGATCGACGTGCGCGGGGACGAGGAGACCGGGGCGATCTCGGTGCGCCTGTACGGCGAGGTGCAGAAGGAGGTGATCGGCGCGACGCTGGCCGACACGTTCGGCCTCCGGGTCGCCTTCGAGGAATCCCGTCCGCTGTACTTCGAGAAGCCGGTCGGGGTGGGCGAGGCCGTGCGGGAGATCGCCGGCGACGGGGTGAACTTCTTCTGGGCGACCGTGGGCCTGCGGATCGAACCCGCGGCGCCCGGGGCCGGGATCGTCTTTCGGCTGGGTGTGCGGCTCGGCGGGTTGCCGCTCGCCTTTCACCGGGCGATCGAGGAAGCCGTGCACGGCACACTGCGCCAGGGCGTGCACGGCTGGGAGGTGCTGGACTGTGCGGTGACGCTCACCCGGACCGGCTACGCGAGTCCGATCAGCGCGGCGGGCGACTTCCGCAGCGTGACGCCCCTGGTGGTCGGCGAGGCGCTCAAGCAGGCCGGGACCCGGGTGTTCGAGCCGATCCACCGCTTCGAACTGGAGGCACCCGCGGCGAGCGCGGGCGCGGTCGTCGCACTGCTGACGGGTGCGCGGGCCATCCCCGAGGAGCAGTCCACGCGGGGGGATCGATGCCTGGTGCGGGGCACGATCCCGGCGGCCGAGGTGCACGGGGTCACCCGGCGGCTGCCGGAGGCGACCCGCGGCGAGGGGGTCCTGGTCAGCGAGTTCGACGGCCACCGGCCCTTCACCGGACACCCGATCCCGACCCGCCCGCACACGGGCCCCGATCCGTACGACCACGACCGCTACCTGCTCCACACACTGGGCCGGGTCCCCGGCGCGTGAGGCGAGGGCCGGCACCGGGCGACGGGTGGGGACCATCCGTCGCCCGATGCCCCGGCCGGTACGGGCCCGAAGCGTGTACGGGCCCGTACCGGCGGCCCCGGCTCAGGTGTGCTCGGGGCGCGGGGCGGCCGTGGAGGCCCGGGCGATCAGGCGTGGTGCGAAGCGGTGGTCGACGTGTGGGGTGTGGTAGCCCTGGAGTCGTTGCCACATCGCCGTCGCGATCGCGGTGGACATTTGTTCGATGGGTTGTTGCACGGTGGTCAGCGGCGGGTCGCTGTGCGCCGCGAGATAGGAGTCGTCGTAGCCGACCACCGAGACGTCGTGCGGCACCCGACGGCCGGCCTCGCGCGCGGCCGAGACCACGCCGAGCGCCATCAGGTCGCTGCCGGTGACGATCGCGGTCGCCCCCGCGTCCAGGAGCCGGCGTGCCGCGGCCTGGCCGCCGGTGATCGAGTAGGTGGACTCGACGTACAACGCGTCGTCGCAGCCGCCGAATGTGGCCGTCATCGCCGCCCGGTAGCCGGCCAGTCGATGCCGGGAAGGGCGATAGAACTCCTCACCGCCCGCCAGCGCGATCCTGGTGTGCCCGAGGCTGTGCAGATGGGCGACCGCCATCGCGGCTCCGGCCGCCTCGTCGGTGGTGACGGTGGACACCGGCAGGCCCGGTACGCCGCCGTTGACCAGGACCATCGCCACGTGCTTGCGATGCAGGTGCCAGTAGAAGCCGTGGTCGGCCTCGGGGTTGGCATGGCGTCCGGAGACCAGGACGAGTCCCTCGATGCCACGCCGTAACAGGGTTTCGATGTAGTCCAGCTCGGTGGGGCCGTGTTTCGTCGAGCTGCCGATCAGGGCGGTCACACCGTACTGACTCAGCCGCGCCTCGATCGCGCCGGCAAGCAGCGCGAAGACCGGGTTCTCCAGCTCCGGGACGACGATGCCCACGAACGGCCGGCCGATCGGTGCGGGCGCGACCATGCCCTGCTCGCGGATGGCGTCCAGGACCCGGGTGCGGGTGTGTTCGGCGACCCCGGGTTTGTCGTTGAGCACCCGGCTCACTGTTGCCGCGCTCACCCCGATCCGGTCGGCGATCCTGCGGACCGAAGGTCGCTCCAGCGTCACGCGACAGTCACCTCTCCCTGTGTCCCGGGCCTCTCCCCGAAGCGTTCGGCGGCGCGGCCCAGGCTATCGAAACGTGTTTCACCGTTGCAACAAAATCTTTGAAACATGTTGCAGAGTGTTGCAGTCGCTCACGGATTGCTTTTACGCTCCTCGGCATTCGACCTGATGAACGGCACGTTTCGGAGTCGCAAACACCATGCACCCACCGGAAACACTCTGTAACACAGTGGCACATCACGACGGTTCGCCGGGATACGTGAGCAACCCGTCGCCGGAACCCGGCGAGCAGGTCGAGCTCTTCGTCCGCACTCGCAGCGCGGCCGGCACCAGGCGCGTGCACGTGCGCACCAAGCTGGACGGCGAACCGGTGTTCACCGAGGCGACGGTGGACCGGGTGGTAGGCGACGAGACCTGGTGGCGGGTCGGCGTCGAGGTCGGCAGCACCGAGTTCGGCTACCGCTTCCTCCTGGACACCCCCGACGGCAACCGCTGGCTCACCGGCGCCGGCATCGCCGCGCGCGACGTGCCCGACACCGGCGACTTCACGCTCACCACCCACCCCGCGCCACCCGCCTGGGCAGCCGACGCGGTGGTCTACCAGATCTTCCCGGACCGCTTCGCCCGCTCCGCCCGGCAGCGCGACGCGGCCATGCCGGACTGGGCCCGCCCCGCCGCGTGGGACGAACCGGTCGGCTGGGGCACCCCCGGCGCACTGCAACAGATGTACGGCGGCGACCTGTGGGGAGTCCTGGACCGGCTCGACCACATCCAGGCCCTCGGCGCCGACGTCCTCTACCTCACGCCGTTCTTCCCGGCCCGCTCCAACCACCGCTACGACGCGACCACCTTCGACCGGGTGGACCCGATGCTCGGCGGCGACGAGGCGCTGCGCGCGCTGACCGCCGAGGCGCACCGACGCGGAATGCGGGTGCTCGGCGACCTGACGCTCAATCACTCCGGGGACGGACACGAGTGGTTCCGCCGCGGACAGGCCGAACCGGACTCCGTCGAGGCGGGCTTCTACTACTTCGACCCCCGGGACCGCGGCCGCTACGCCTCGTTCTGCGGCGTGGACACGCTGCCCAAATTCGACCACGCCTCGGCCGAGCTGCGCGCCCGGCTGTACGAGGGGCCCGACTCGGTGGTCGCCCGATACCCGCGCGACTTCGGCCTGGACGGCTGGCGGATCGACGTCGCACAGTCCGCCGGCCGCTACGGCACCCAGGACCGCAACGCCGAGGTGGCCCGCGCGACCCGGGCCACGCTGGCCGCCGCCGCGCCGGACGCGCTGCTGCTCGCCGAGCACCAGCACGACGCCTCCGCCGCGCTGCGCGGCGACGGCTGGCACGGCACGATGGCCTACTCCGGCTTCACCCGCCCGGTCTGGGGTTGGCTCGCCGACGCACCGCTCACCGAGTTCTGGGGCGTGCCCGGCCCGATCCCCGCCTACGGCGGCGCCGATCTGGCCGCCGTCATGCGCGACTTCGCCGCACTGCTGCCGTGGCGCTCGTACACCCACAACCTGACCCTGCTCGACTCGCACGACACCCAGCGGTTCCGCTCGATGGCCGGCCGCGACCACCAACACCTGGGCGCGGCACTGATGTTCACCCTGCCCGGGCTGCCGATGGTGTTCGCCGGCGACGAGGTCGGCGTGGAGGGCGTGCACCTGGAGGACGGCCGGCGGCCCTTCCCGTGGGACTCCTCCCGCTGGGACCGGGACACCCACCGCACCTATCGCGACCTGATCGCGCTGCGCCGCGAGCATCGTGCGCTGCGCGCGGGCGGCCTGCGCTGGCTGCACTGCGCGGCGGACACCGTGTTGTACGAGCGGTGGTTGCCGGAGGAGACGCTGCTGATCCAGGTCAACCGGGCCGGGCACAGCCCGATCGCGGCGCCGGTGGCGGCGCGGAGTCTGACCGGCGGCCCGGACTTGCGCCCGGGCGAACCGCTGCCCGGCGACGGACCCGCCTTCCACGTCTGGCGGGTGGAGCAGCCGTGACCCGACCCACCCCCGCCGGCCCGCCCGCATCCCCCACCGAGACGGGAGACCACCCGAACATGCCCGCGACCTCGGCCGGCACCGGCGTGATCGAGACGCTGACCGACGTGCGCTCGACGCACCTGGACAACACCCGCGACGTACACGTGTATCTCCCGGCCGGCTACGACCCGCTCGCCGGGCCCTACCCGGTGGTGTGGCTGCACGACGGACAACACGTGTTCGCCCGCACCGGCCCGGAACCCAGCTGGCGGGTCGAGGAGACGCTGGACCGGCTGATCGCCGCCGGCCTGCTGCCGCCGCTGGTGGCGGTGGCCGTGGACAACGGTCGCGACTCGCGCGGCGCCGAGTACAGCCACCACGTGCCCTACCCGCGCGACCCGCGCGCACTGGCCCGCGGCGACCTGTACGAGCGCTTCCTGATCGAGGAGTTGCGCCCGCTGATCGCGGCCCGCTACGCGGTCACCGAGGACCCGGCCGCGACCGCCGTGCTCGGCTCCTCGATGGGCGGCCTGGTCAGCTACCACCTGGCGTTCCGTCGCCCGGACGTGTTCGGCCTGCTCGGGGTGCTCTCGCCGTTCCTGGTCTTCGTCGACCCGGTCACCCTCGACGAGACACCGGTCCACCGGCGGCAGAACGCCCGTGGGCCGGCCCGGATCTGGGCCGACATCGGCGGCATGGAGGGCCTGATCACCGTCCGGCACACCCGCGACCTGGTCGAGCACCTGATCACCGACCTCGGCTACGTGCCGGACCGCGAGGTGCGCTTCCACGAGGATCCACAGGCTCCGCACCACGAGAGCGCGTGGGCCCAACGGGTCGGCAGCGCGCTGCTGCACCTGTTCGGCGACCCCGACGCGCCGCTGACGCAACTGCGGCTGCCCGAGCGGGTCGTGCTCGCCACCGGGCAGGCGGAGGCGAGCGTGGCGCCGGTGGGCGTGCGCGCCGACGGCTGCGTGTACTCGGTGCTCGGCGCCGCATCGTCCTGGACGCCGGCCGACGCGCTGCGTGCGCTCGGCCCGGCTCGGGTGGCGCCGGTACGCCCCGGCGTGGTCGAACTGACCGCGACCGCCGAGGGGCACACCGCGCACGGCACGATCGAGGTGGTCGAGGGCGGCGCGGACGCGCTCCTGGAGGTCACCCTGACCACCGCGGCCGACCTGCCTCCCGAGGAGACCGTGTACTACTCCGGCCTGGTCACCACACGCGTGGCCGCCGGTACGTACCACGGCAGTTGGCGGCTGCCGCGCGGCGTCGGACTCAACGGCGCGGTCGGGCGCGGCTGGCGCTGCGACGGCCTGGACGAGGACGGCATCCCTATCCGCGACCCGTTCCACCACGACGGCGACCGGCAGATCCGGCTGCACGTGCCGGCCTGGAGCGACCCGAACGCCGAGCAGGCGTCGGACATCCACACGCGGCCGGCCGGCGACGCCGACGCGAGCACCCCCGAGGAGGAAACCAAGTGAGATCAAGCCTGTTGCTTCCGGCCGTGCTCGCCGCGACGCTGCTCGCCACCTCATGCGGCGGTGGCGGTGGCAGCGGTGACGGCGACAAGAACACCGCCCCCGCCGCGTCCGGCCCGGCCGCGGCCACCGGATCGCTCACCGTGTGGGCCGACGACGCCCGGGCCAAGCCGCTCCAGGAGATCGCCGCCGCGTTCACCCGGGACAAGGGCGTCAAGGTCAAGGTCGTGCAGAAGGGGCTGGGCGAGATCCGCGACGACTTCGTGTCCCAGGCCCCCACCGGGCAGGGCCCCGACGTCGTGGTCGGCCCGCACGACTGGCTCGGCAAGCTCGTGCACAACGGCGTCCTGGCGCCGCTGGAACCGGGCGACCGCGCCGCGGCGTTCTCCCCGGTCGCACTGGAGGCGATGCGCTACGAGGGTCGCACCTACGGGCTGCCCTACGCGGTGGACAGCATCGCGCTGCTGCGCAACACCGAACTGGCGCCGCAGGCCCCCGCCTCGTTCGAGGAACTGCTCGCCACCGGGCGGCGCCTGGTCGACGAGGGCAAGGCCAAGCTGCCGGTCGCGGTGCCGGTCGATCCCAAGAGCGGATCGCCCTACCACCTCTACCCGTTGCAGACCTCGTTCGACTGCCGGGTGTTCGGCACCGAGCCGGACGGCGCCTACGACCCGGCCAAGCTCGAACTGGACAGCCCCGGTTGCCTGCGCTTCGCCTCCTGGTTGCGCGGGCTGGGCAAGGACGGGGTGATCTCCACCTCGCTCACCGCCGACATCGCCACCGACGCGTTCCTCAAGGGCCGGACCCCCTTCCTGCTCGCCGGCCCGTGGGACGCCGCCACCTTCAAGGCCGCGCACGTCCCGTTCGCGGTGGACCCGGTGCCAGGTGCGGACACCGCGCCGGCCCGGCCGTTCGTCGGCGTCCAGGGCTTCTTCGTCGGGGCCAAGTCGGCCAACCCGATCCTGGCCCAGGACTTCGTGCTGAACTACCTGTCCACCGCGCAGGCCCAGCGTGCGCTGTACGACACCGGCGGCCGGGTCCCGGCCACCACCGCCGTGCTCGACCAGGTGAAGAACGACCCGGTCGTGGCCGGCTTCGCCCGCGCCGCCCAGACCGGCGTGCCCACGCCCAACCTGCCCGCCATGGACAGCGTCTGGGCCGACTGGGGCCTCACCCAACTGGCCATCGTCCAGGGCCGCGGCGACCCGGCGGAGCTGACCACCGCGATGGCCGGCCGCATCCGCGCCAAGATCGCCGCCGGCTGACGCGGAGCGGACGAGGAGACACCGTGACCCAGACCCTGCCCACCCAGCCGCCACCCGGCCCACCGGGCCGGCGGCCCCGGGCCTCATCGGGCGAGCGCCGGCCGACCCCGGCCCGCCACCGCGGACTCGGCGGCCTCGCCGTCCGGATCGTCCTGCTCGCCGTCGTCGACGCCCTCGCGGTCCACGGGCTGCTCGCCCTGGCCGCGGAACGCTCGTGGTGGATGTTCGGCGCCCTGCTCGTGGGCACGGTCGCGGTGAACGTCGTCTACGCCACCAAGCGGCACGTGCCGGCCAAGTACCTCGCACCCGGCATCGCGCTGCTGCTCGTCTACCAGGTGTACGTGGTGCTGTACACCGGTGTCGCCGCGTTCACCAACTACGGTGACGGACACAACAGCGATAAACCCGACGCGGTCGCGGCGATCCTCGCGCACAGCGAGACCCGTGTCCCCGACTCGCCGGTGCAGCCCGCCTCGGTCGTCGTGCGCGGCGACCGGGTCGGCCTGCTGGTGACCCGACCCGACCGCAGCGTGCACCTGGGCTGGTCGGGCCATCCGCTGGAGCCGGTCGAGCAACCCGTCCGCGATGCGGCCGGCCGCGCGGTCGCCGCGCCCGGCTGGGATGCGCTGACGTACAGCGGGATCGCGGGCCGACAGAAGGAGATCAGCGAATTGCGGGTGCCGGTGACGGACGACCCGAACAGCGGCAGCCTGCGCACCGCCGACGGGATCAGCGCCGCCGCCTACCGGTCCACGCTCGTCTACGACCGCGGCGCGGACACGATCACCGACCGGGCCGGCGGCGTCGTCTACCGGCCCACCTCGGACGGCGTGTTCGCGGCGCCGGACGGCACCCGGCTCAGTCCGGGCTGGAAGGTCTTCGTCGGCCCGGACAACTTCCGACGCATTCTGACCGACGAGGACATTCGCGGCCCGTTCCTGGGCGTGCTGGTGTGGACCTTCGTCTTCGCGGGCATCTCGGTCGCGCTGCCGTTCGCCATCGGCCTGGTGTTGGCGACCGTGCTGAACGGCAAACGCCTGCGCGGGCACCGGATCTACCGCTCGTTGATCATGCTGCCCTACGCCTTCCCGGCCTTCCTGGCCGCACTGGTGTGGCAGGGCATGCTCAACACCGACTATGGCTACGTCAACGTCTCGCTGCTGGGCGACGCGCACATCCCGTGGCTCACCGACCCGTGGTTGGCCCGCCTGAGCGTGCTCGCGGTCAATGTCTGGATCAGTTTTCCGTACATGTTCCTGATCTGTACCGGCGCGCTCCAGGCGATCCCGACCGAGGTCACCGAGGCGGCCCGGATCGACGGGGCCGGGCGACGGCAGGTGTTGCGGCACATCAAGCTGCCGCTGCTGCTCACCGCCGTCACCCCGATGTTGATCGCGACCTTCGCCTTCAACTTCAACAACTTCAACGTCATCTACATGCTCACCGGCGGCGGGCCCAAGGACCCCGACGCCCCGATCGAGGTCGGCTCCACCGACCTGCTGATCTCGCTCGTGTACAAGCTCGCCTTCGGCGGCAGCAACCGCCAGTACGGCATGGCCTGCGCAGTCTCGATCCTGATCTTCGTGGTGGTCGCCGCAATCTCCGTCATCGGCCTGCGTCGCAGCCGCGCATTCGAGGAGCAGACATGATCCGTTGGTTCGTCCGGATCGGATGGCGGCACCTGGTCGGCGTCCTCGCGGTGCTGGTCGCGGTCTTCCCGCTGGTGTTCGTATTGTCCGCGTCGCTGAATCCCAGCGGCACCCTGACCGGCTCCAACGAGCTGTTCGCCGACACCGCCGGGACGCACTACCGGGAGTTGTTCGACGACCCGCTGCATCCGTTCGGCAAGTGGTTCGTCAACTCGATGGCGGTCGGCCTGGCCACCGCGCTCGGGTCGGTGTTCCTGGGCGCGTGTGCCGGCTACGCGTTCTCCCGGTTCCGCTTCCGGGGGCGAAAGGCCGGACTGACCACGCTCCTGCTGGTCCAGATGTTCCCGCAACTACTCGCATACGTAGCGCTGTTCCTGCTGCTGTCCACGTTCGACGACGTGTTCCCGGTGATCGGCCTGGGTAGCCGGCTGGGCCTGGTGATGATCTACCTCGGCGGCGCGCTGGGAGTGAACACCTACCTGATGAAGGGCTTCTTCGACACCGTGCCGCGCGACCTGGACGAGGCCGCCCGGATCGACGGCGCATCCCACGCACAGGTGTTCTTCCGGATCGTGCTGCCCCTGGTGGCACCGGTGTTGGCCGTGGTGGCGCTGTTGTCCTTCGTCGCGACGCTCAACGACTTCGTGATCGCGAGTCTGGTGCTCAACGACCCGGACAAGCAGACCCTGGCGGTGGGGCTCTACCACTTCATCTCGTACGGAGTGGGCCGGAACTGGGGCGTGTTCGCCGCCGGGGTGTTGATCGCCGCGCTCCCGGTGCTGGTGCTGTTCCAGTTCCTCCAGCGGTTCATCGTGGGCGGGCTGACGGCGGGGGCGGTGAAGAGCTGAGGTCCCGCCCGCGCCCGGCCGGCCGCGGCGCGGCGGTCCGCCTGCGACCCCCGGCCCGGTGTCCTCGTACCCATTGCCCGATTCCAGTGAAGGATGCTCATCGATGACCGTCACATCCACGAACTCCCGTACGACCACCGGTTGGTGGCGCGATTCGGTGATCTATCAGGTGTACGTGCGCAGTTTCGCCGACGGCAACGGCGACGGAATCGGCGACCTGCCCGGGGTCCGCAGCCGGTTGCGCTATCTGAGCGCGCTGGGTGTGGACGCGGTGTGGCTCACCCCGTTCTACGCCTCCCCACAGGCCGACCACGGCTACGACGTGGCCGACTACCGGGCCGTGGACCCGCTGTTCGGGACGTTGGGGGACGCCGACGCGCTGGTGGGCGACGCGCATGCGCACGGCCTGCGGGTGATCGTCGACGTGGTGCCCAATCACACGTCCGAGGCGCACGCCTGGTTCGTGGAGGCGCTCGCGGCCGGTCCCGGCTCGGCCGCCCGGAAGCGCTACCACTTCCGGGCCGGCCGCGGCGAGCACGGCGAACACCCGCCCAACGACTGGGAGTCGGTGTTCGGTGGGCGGGCCTGGACACGGCTGCCGGACGGCGACTGGTATCTGCACCTGTTCGCCCCCGAGCAGCCGGACCTGAACTGGGAACATCCCGAGGTCCGGGCCGAGTTCGAGGACATCCTGCGCTTCTGGCTGGACCTGGGCGTGGACGGGTTCCGGGTGGACGTGGCGCACGGTCTGATCAAGGCCCCCGGCCTGCCGGACATCGGCACCGGCGCGGGCATCGAATTGCTCGGGAGCGCCGAACTCCCGTTCTTCGACCAGGAGGGTGTGCACGAGATCTACCGCTCCTGGCGGCGGATCCTCGACTCGTACCCCGGCGCCCGGATAGCCGTCGCGGAGGCCTGGACGCCCGGCCCCGAGCGCACCGCACGCTACGTGCGCCCGGACGAGCTGCACCAGGCCTTCAACTTCCACTATCTGGGCACCGATTGGGCCGCCGATGCGCTGGGCGAGGTGATCGATGCCTCGCTTGCCGCCGCCGCCGCGGTCGGCGCGCCCGCGACCTGGGTGTTGTCCAACCACGACGTGCAACGGCATGTGACGCGCTACGGCGGCGGCACGATCGGCCTGCGGCGGGCTCGGGCGGCCGCGCTCCTGACGCTGGCGCTGCCCGGCTCGGTCTACGTGTACCAGGGCGAGGAACTGGGCCTGCCGGAGGTGCTCGACCTGCCCGACGACGTGCTCCAGGACCCGCGCTGGGTACGGTCCGGGCACACCGAACGGGGCCGGGACGGGTGCCGCGTGCCGCTGCCGTGGTCGGGCGAGCGCGCCCCGTACGGATTCGGTGCGCCGGGTGGCGCGGCCCCGTGGCTGCCGCAGCCACCCGAGTGGCGCGAGTTGAGCGTCGAGGCGCAGTGGGACGACCCGGCGTCGACGTTGTCGCTGTACCGCTCCGCGCTGGCGATCCGGCGCACGCACCCGGAGTCGGGCGACGGCGCCGGGCTGCGCCGGCTCGACGCGCCCGCGGGCACGCTGGTCTTCGGCCGCGGGCGATCGCTGGTCTGCGCGGTGAACCCGGGCCCGGAGCCGGTGCCGTTGCCGGAGTACGGCACGGTGCTGCTGGCCAGTGCGGAATTGCCGGGCGGCGGCGTACTGCCCGCGGACACGGCGGTCTGGTACGCGGTGGACGGCGATTGAGGCCGGGCCCGATGCGAGGAGGACGTCCGGGGGCCTAGGCTGAGCGTGTGGTGCAGTTCGAAACGAAGGTGGACGCGGATCGCCGGGCCTGGCTCGGACGGCAGCTCGGTGCGACGAATGTGGCGGCGTCGCCACACCTGGCCGGGCTGCAGGGGACCGATGCCGAGGACGACGTCGCCTTGCATCTGTTCGCCCTCGACGACGACGGCACGATCGTCGGCGGGTTGGCCGGATACACGTGGGCCTACTGGCTGCACGTGGATCTCCTGTGGGTCGACGCGACCCGGCGCGGCACCGGGCTCGGTGCCGAACTCCTGGCCCGGGCCGAGAAGACCGCGCGGAACGAGCGCGACTGCCGGCATGTGCGCCTGGCGACCTGGGAGTTCCAGGCGCCGGGGTTCTACCGGAAACAGGGCTACGAACTCGTAGGCACCGTGCCGGACTACCCGCCGGGCAGTACCGAGTACATCTTCGCCAAGCGCCTGGGCTGAACACCGCCGGGCCCCGCCGTGCCCCGACCCGGCGCCGTGCCTCGTGTGCGTGGCGTGGGTCGGGGACCTCGGCGGTCGGCTTCGTGCGCTGCCCCACGGCCGTGTTCGCCGGGCCGGGCGTGGCTCCGCGAGGTGCGGGACCCGGCGGCGATGAGTTTTCGGGTGCGCTCGGGTCTACCCCATGAGGCGAAGGATCCGCCGTCGGCGGCGGCGGTGGGCGCCTCGGGGTCGACGAAGGGTCGTGGCTCATGTCCGAGTGGACCGTCCTGCGGGAGAACATCGTCTTCGGCGAGTCGGTGCGGTGGCATCGGGATCGGGTGTGGTTCTGCGACTGGGGTGCCCGGGAGATCGTCGCGGTCGGGCCCGACGGCGTCGGGGAGGTCGTGGTGGGGGTGCCGTTTCCGTCGATGCCGATGTGCATCGACTGGCTGCCGGACGGGCGCCTGCTGATCGTCTCGTCCGCCGAGGCGCGGGTGGTGAGCCTGGAAGCGGACGGATCGTTGGCCACCCACGCGGATCTGCGCGGGCTCGGGACCGGTTTCAACGAGATCGTGGTGCACGGGCGCGGCCACGCGTACGTCAACGCGATCGGGTTCGACATGGCGGCGGGCGAGCCGTTCCGGCCCGGGTTCGTCGCGCTGATCGGTGCGGACGGCTCGGCCCGCCGAGTGGCCGGGGACGTCGTCTTCCCCAACGGCATGGCGGTGACGTCGGACGGTTCGACGCTGATCGTCGCCGAGTCGTACGGCAACCGGCTCACCGCATTCGACATCGCACCCGACGGCGGGCTGTCGGGGCGCCGAGTGTGGGCGGACCTCGGCGACGGGGTTCCGGACGGAATCTGCGTCGATGCCGAGGGCGCCGTCTGGTACGCGGACGTGCCGAACAAGTGTTGTGTGCGGGTGCGCGAGGGCGGCGAAGTGCTGCGCAGGATCGAGTCGGACCGGGGCTGCTTCTCCTGTGCGCTCGGCGGCGCCGACGGCGGGACGTTGTTCGTCGCCGCCACCGAATGGCGCGGCATGGACGACCCGACGGGCGGCCCGCGCACCGGTCGACTCGTCGCGGTGCCGGCGGCCGGCCCGTGAGGGCGGGCGGGTCGGCCCGGTGGGACGGACGCGACCGTCGGGATCGGTCCTGTGCGCCCCTGTGGGCAGGTGTGATGACCTAGAGTTACCCAATGATTTTCATCGTGGTGAAGTTTCCGGTGAAGCCCGAATACGCCGACGACTGGCCCGAGCACGCTGCGGCGTTCACCGAGGCCACCCGGGGTGAACCGGGCAACCTGTGGTTCGAGTGGTCGCGCAGCCTGGAGGACCCGAACACCTACGTGCTGGTCGAGGCGTTCCGGGACGACGCGGCGGCGGCACACGTGAACTCCGACCACTTCAAGGCGGCCCTGGAGCGGTTCCGTCCACTGGTCCGGCACACGCCCGAGATCGTGAGCACGGTGATCCCGGACGCGAACGGGTGGAGTGCGATGGGTGAACTGCAGATCGACTGACCGAACCGAACCGAACCGGACCGGGTCGGGCCGGGGCGGGCCGGATCGCATCGGCCCGCCGGGTCGCCGGCCGACTCTCGCCGTAGCGCGAGGCCCGATCGCCTGCCCGGCGGCACCGCGGACCGGCGCAGGACGGGGTGCCGGGCGCGCCTGCGGGCGCCTAGTGCAGGACCTTCAGGCCGACCACGCTGCCGACGATGCCGGCCAGCAGGAGCAGCTTGACGACGGAGAATGCCTCGCCGTCGAAGAGCATCGCGTAGGTGACGGTCAACACGGCACCGATGCCCACCCACACCGCGTAGCCGGTGCCGACCGGCAGGGTGCGCAGTGCGTACGCCAGGCCCGCCATGCTGGCGGTCAAGCCGACGCCGAACACGATGGTCGGCACGATTTTGCCGAACCCGGCGGACTTGCCGAGTGCCGTCGCCCAGACGGCTTCCAGGACACCGGAGATGAGCAGGACGATCCAAGCCATGACAGGCACGCTCCCTGACACCGTCTTGTCTCAACCGGGTACGGCGTGCCTCGTCCGGGAGCCTGTTCGGGCTCCGTGAACCACTCTCGCACGCCCCTCTCGGCGCACAAAATTCGGGCATCGTCCACCCTCCGGGCGGTCGATTCCGGTGGTGTGGGTCACCGCGTGGCCGCCGCCCGCGCGGCGACCCGGTCGAAGCCGATCACCCACGGTCGCCGCCGGGTGCCGGTGAGGTGCCCGCGCGATCAGCGGGGCGTCGAGGTGAGGAAGGATTCGGCGGTCGAGGTGCGGGCGTACAGGACCGTGCGACCCACCCGGTGGGCGGTGACCAGACCCGCGTCGCGCAGGGCGGTCAGTTGTTGGGAAACCCCGGCCGGGGAGAGGCCGGTCCGGTGGGCCAACTCGGTGGTCGAGGCCGGGGTGTGCAGTTCGGTCAGCAGCAGCGTTCGGGAACGGCCCAGGACGGCGGCCAGGGCGCCGGTCCCGGTGACCGGGCGTGGGGTCCACAACGCGCCGATGCCCCGGGCCGGATAGGCCAGTTGCGGTGGCTCCGGCGGGTTCACCCGAGTGAACGGATCCGGCCCGGTGAACACCGACGGGATCAGCAGCAGCCCCGCGCCCGCCGTCCGTCGGGACAGCGTCCGTTCGCGGCGGGCCAGCCGCAACGCGTCGTCGTGCCAACTGATCGACGGATGCAGCTCGTCGAGGACTCGACCCGCGCCGCGCTCGGCGACCTGTCGGGCCCGGTGGAAGACATCGGCGTCGAGCACCTCCCGGATCCGCGCCCAGTACGGCGCGAGCGCCAACTGCCAATAGACCTCGATCTCCTCCGCGACCCGCACCAGCCGGGCGCGAGGGTCGGCGTACAGCGCCTCGGCCCTGGGGCCGAGCCCACCCCGCTCGTGTCGCAGCCGGTCCAGATCACGGCGCACCGCGGCGACCGGGGCGGCCACGATCCCGGCCAACTCCGCCGCCAGGGTGGGGGCCGGCCCCGGGGGCGTCGGGTTGAGGAAGTCGGGAACGTAGCCCGACGGCGGGATCAGTTCGGCGAGCCGGCCCCGGTCCAGCCCGGCGGCCGTCAGCCGCGGGCGGACCTGCTCGATCCAGGGCCGGTGCACCGGATGCGCGACGCCGGAACTCAGCAGCCGAAAGCTCGGGCCGACCTCCCACATCGGCGAGACGGCGAACCGCATCCGGGCCAGATCGCCCGCAGAGAAGGCCAGTTCCGCCGGCAATGCCACTCCCGAGGATTCGCACATATCTGAATCGATGGCCATCAGCCCAGTTCGCCGCGATCATGCGGACATGACTTCACAGACGATCACCGCAGCGGCGTCGGGTACTTGGACGCTCGGCGACCTGACGGTCAACCGGATCGGCTTCGGGGCGATGCGCCTGCCCCAGGAGGGCAAGGCATTCGCGGTCGATGCGGTGCCCGGCGATCGGGACCGGGCGATCGAGGTGCTGCGCCGCGCGGTCGACCTCGGGGTGAACCACATCGATACCGCCGCCTTCTACTTCTCCCCGCTGCGTTCCGCCAACGAACTGATCAACCGGGCGCTCGCGCCCTACCCGGACGACCTGGTGATCGCCACCAAGGTCGGCCCGTGCCGCGACGCGGCGGGCCACTGGGCACCGCACGCGCTCACGCCCGGCCAACTGCGCGGCCAGGTCGAGGAGAACCTGCGCCAGCTCGGCCGCGACCACCTCGACGTGGTGAACCTGCGGATCCTGGGCACCGACTCGATCGCCGAGCGCTTCGGCGCACTGGCCGAACTGCGCGAAGCCGGCCTGATTCGGCACCTGGGCGTCTCCAACATCCACCCGCACCAACTCGCCGAGGCGCGGACCATCGCACCGGTGGTCTGCGTACAGAACCAGTACGGCCTCGGGATCCGGGCCGATCAGGACGAGTTCGTCCGGGACTGCGGCGAACAGGGCATCGCGTTCGTGCCGTTCTACGCGATCGCCGGGACCGGACGCGAGAGGGGAAACGTCGGCGCCGAGGCGCCGGAGGTCCTCGAAGTGGCGCGCGCCCACGACGCGAGCGCGGTGCAGGTGCGGCTGGCCTGGACGCTGCATCAGGGGCCGCACGTGTTGGCCATCCCGGGCACCGGCAATCCCGACCACCTGGTCTCCAACGTGGCCGCCGGTGCGCTGCGTCTGACCGCGGCCGACCTGGCGACCCTGGACGACCTGCACCGGCGCTCCCCGCTACCGTCGTCGGCATGAATTCCGACCCCGCCAAGCACCTCGACCCGCTGCCCGGACGGGTCGGCCACGTGGCCGGCATCGAGTCGCTCGTCCTCGACGGACAACGCTACTTCTTCGGCTTCGACGGCCGGAGCGACATGGTCGTCTCGCCGCTGATCGACGACCCGGACACGATGGCGGCGTTCGCGAGCGAGCACATCCGGCAGATCGACGGACGGCACGAACCCGACTACTGGGCGGACCTGGTGGCGTGGGCGGTGCACGGCTCGGACCTGGTGGCGAAGGACGCGGACCGGGAGTTCGACACGGCCCGACTGCGTGCCGAACTACCGCTGCCCGGCAGCCATGTGCTGTACCTGCTCGACGCGGTCGCCGGGTGGGACGAGTCGTTGTCGAAGCCCGCGGAGGTGGAACGGGCGTACACGCGACTGGGGTTCGACGAAGAGGACCAGATCGAGGCCCTGGACCACGCCCTGGAGGTGGTCCGGGCCCACGGTGCGCCGGCGCGGCCGGACGAGTGGACGGTGGTCCGGTTCCATCTCGGCTCCGCCGTACGGCGCGTGCCGGGCAACTGGACGCTGCTGTTCGACCCGGTGGGGGAGTGCGTCGCCGCCCACGGCTGAGCGGTGGATCCGGATCCGGTCCGGCAGTTCGGGTGTGGCCGAGTCAGCGGCGGATCAGGTGCATGGGCAGGGCACGCGGGGTCAGCACGCTGCGTGGGACGGCCCGGACCGGAGCGGCGGAGGCCGGCCGCAATCGCCAGCGGGACGCGATCGAGGCCAGTGCGAGGGTGGCCTCGGTCAGCGCGAAGGTGTCGCCGATGCACTTGTGCGGACCGCTGCCGAAGGGCACGAACGAACTGCGCGACCAAGTCTGCGGCCCGATGCCGTCGGCGTGTTCGCGTTCCGGCCGGAACCGGTCCGGCTCGGCGTGGAACCCGGGGTGGCGGTGCAGGATGTACGGGCTGAACACGAGTGTGCTGCCCGCGTCCAGTCGGCGGCCCGCCACCTCGATCTCGCGTGTGGCGGTGCGCGGGAGCACCCAGGCCGGCGGGTAGAGGCGCAGCGTTTCGCGGATCACCCGGCCGGTCCAGGGCAGCCGGGGCAGGTCGTCCGGGCCGGCCGCGCGTCCGCCGAGCACGGTGTCGGCCTCGGCGTGCAGGGCTTCCTCGGCTTCGGGGTGCGTGGTGATCAGGTGCAGCGCCCAGGCCAGTGCGGACGACGTGGTCTCGGCGCCGGCCAGGATCAACACGGCGACCTGGTCGTGCAGTTCCGCCTCGGACATCGCCCCGCCCGCTTCGTCCCGGGCGGCGAGCAGCCGGCCGAGCAGATCCCGGTCGTCGGGGTCGGCGGCGCGCCGCGCGGCGATGATCCGCCTCACGTGCGCCCGCCAGGTGGCCAGGCCACGGGTGTAGCGCCGGGCGCCCGGGGTGGGCAGGGAGTCGACGGCGGGCAGCAGGGCGCGCAGATAGACCCCCTTGAGGAAGGTGTCCAGGCTGTCGCGCAGTTCGGCGATGTCACGATCGGCGATACCGGCGCCGAAGAGGGTACGCACGGCCACCGTCGTGGTCAGTGCGAACATCTCGTCGACCATGTCGACCACCCGGCCCGGCCGCCAGCGATCCAGCGCGGCGCCGATCTCGCGCTGCATCGCGTCGGCGTAGCCGGGCAGGTGCTCGGTGCGGAACGCGGGCTGCATCATCAGCCGTTGCCTCCGATGGTCACCGTGCGGACACGTGGCCAGGCCGTTGCCCAGCGCGGCGCGCGAACCCTCGTAGAGCGGTCCGGCGCGGTCGAAGGTGCGGCCGTCGGCCATGACGTGCCGGGCGAGTTCGGGATGGCACAGCACGAAGGCCGGGCGTGGGCCGAGCCGGATCTCCACCAGATCCCCGTATGCGGGCAGCGAGCCGAGGAAGCGCAGCGGTGCGCGGAGCAGGTGCGGGAGATGACCCAGCCCGGGCCACGCGCCCGGGGCCCGGCCGGAGCGGGCCGCCGATGCGGGTGGGGTCGACGACGGGCGTGGCGGATGTGCGGTCGTCATGGGTCGCTCCCTCGCCTGCCGCGCGGCGCCGATTCGCTGCCCGCCGCCGTGGTCCCGTGCGGTGTCCGGTTCCATTCCAGCAGCGCCGGGCCGAACGCGGGGGGAGGTTTCCCGGATCGAGGGCGTGTCGGGCCGGCCGACGAGGTCGCCGCACGGCGGCACACATCGATACGTGTGTCAACCCGGGGTGCCCCACCGGCGACACCCGGGACGCGCGGAGGCGGATGCACCCGGTGCCCGGATGTCGGCCGGCGTCCCCGATCCCTAGCGTCGAGGCATGGATACGCGAGGGTTCGACACCCGAGGCAGGAACACCCGTACGGCACCCCTCCGGGGTGCCCCGACCATCATCGCCGGCGCGCTCGCCCGCCGGTTCACGGTGGCGCTCGCCCTGGCCGGTGTGCTCACCGTGCCCGTCGCCGCGACGGCCCGGGCCGACGCCTCGACCCCGCCGCCCGCCGCGGCCAGCGAGGGCCGCGACCGCGGCGCGCTCGTGGACGCGGTGCCGCTGCGGACCGTGACCGCCGGGCAGGCTCGGGACGAACTCGGGCGCGACGGCTGGGACTTCGGTACGGTCCGCGACGACGTGCGGTTGTACCGGCTGGTCTATCGCACGATCGACGCGACCGGTCGACCCACCACCGCCACCGGCCTGCTCGCACTCCCGGTGAACGACGAACGGCGGCTGCGCGCGGTGTCGTTCACGCACGGCACCGAGCTGTACCGGGCCGACGCGCCGTCGACCGCGGACGACACGTGGGGCATCGCGCCGGCGCTGACCCTGGCCTCGGCCGGCTTCGCCGCCACGATGCCCGACTACCTCGGCCAAGGCGAGGGCCCGGGTGCACATCCGTGGATGGACATCCCGTCGGAGACCACCGCCTCGCTGGATCTGCTGCGCGCGGCCCGGCGGTTCGCCGCCGGGCAGGGGCGCAGCCTGGCCCGGGAGGTGTACGTGAGCGGGTTCTCCCAGGGCGCCTCCGCCGCGCTCGGCCTGGCCCGGGCGCTCCGGTCCGGCGCGGACCCGTGGTTCCGGGTCGGCGCGATCGCCCCGATCAGCGGTGCCTACGACTTCCGCCGAGCCGAACTGCCCGCGCTGCTGCGCGGCGACCTGGACGACAAGGCGAGCGTGATCTACGCGAGCCTGCTCCTGGTCTCCTACAACCGGTTGCACCACGTCTACGACCGGCCGGCCGACGTCTTCCGGTCCCCCTACGCGGACACCATCGAGGGCCTGTTGGACGGCTCGCACCGGCCCGGAGAGATCCTGGAGGGGACCCCGGCGAACATCGACGGCCTGCTCACCGGGCCCGGTCGGGACCTCCTGGAGCGACCCACCGGCGCGTTCGCCGCCGCGCTGCGGGAGACCGACTCGGTGTGCACCGACTGGCGTCCGCGTGTGCCGGTGCGGTTGTACGTGGCGGTCGACGACCGGGAGGCCGCACCCGCGAACACGGCGCATTGTCGGGCCGCGTTGCGCGCGTCCGGAACGGATGTCCGGGTGACCCGCTTCGGGCCCGACGTGACGCACTCGGACTCCAACCGCCTGGGCACCGCCGCCGTGGTCCGCTGGTTCCGCGAACTCGGTTGACCCGCCGTCGGATCGCGGTCGGCGTCAGGCTCCGGTCGCAGGCGCGGCGGACAGCGTGCCGAGGAGGCGAAGGGACTGTTCCCTCGGGCTGCCCGGCTCGGCTGCCGGTCGGGCCGGCCTGATGGCACGACAGCGATGCCTCGACGCGGATTTCCCGACCGATGCGCCGGGACCGTGCGCGGCCGATCGGCCCGAGGTGTGCGGCGGCGCTATTCCGGGCGGTCGTCGGGGCCCGGCAGGCCGAACAGCGGGAGGCGGCACAGCGGAGGCGGTTCGCCCGGCAGACCGAGTCGGTACCAGTGCGCCCGCAGGGTGTAGCGCAGCAGCCGACGGGCGCGGGTGGCCAGGAACGCGGCGAGCGGCAGTTCGCACAGCGCGGCGGACGCGATGCTCAGCCGCAGGTCGGGCGTACCCCACGCGAGCATCACGTCGAACCACGCGTCGCAGACCAGCAGGGTCGCGGTGATCAGGGCGGCGGGGATCAGTGCCTGGCGACGCCGCCACCCGAAGTACGCGGTGCAGGCCAACGCGACGAGCAGGCCCACGTCGAAGCCGGCCCACGCGTCCCGCCACCGGCGCGCCTCGTAGTGCATCGGCAGGCTGACGAGCAGGTAGCCGGTCCAGGGGATGAGGATCAGGCAGCAGCCGGACATCAGCGCGAGAGCGTTGCGCCGCGCCGTGCCGGTGGCGTACATCTCCCGGCGCAACGCCTTTCCGCGCTCGTCGGCTTCGGGGCTCATGGCGGCTCGGCGTACGCGTCGGCTTGAACCCGGATCCGGCGGGTGGTCACGGGTCGAAGGGGTCGCCGGCGGGCCGGGCACGCCACCCCCCTGCGGTCGAGGACCTACGCCTGGCCCGTCTCGAAGCGGCTGATGTGCCCGTCGGGGGTGACGGTGAAGCGCCAGGTGGTGCGCATCTCGCCCCACGTGTCGTTGCGGTAGCCCACGATCAGGGTGCGTCCGCCGTCGGATTCGGTCACCACGTCCATGTGGCCGTTGGAGGAGAAGATCTCCCGATCCGCCCAGTCCTGCAGGTCGCGGTCCGAGCCGTCGTCGGACATCGTCGCGTCGGGGGTCAGGAGCGCGGTGAAGGCGTCCTTGTCGCGCGCGTTGACGGCGGCGACGAACGCGCCGACCGCCGGTTCGGACAACTTGCCGGGGGCGATGCTCACGGGGGCCTCCTGGGCGGATGAGCGAAGGAGCGAAGGAGCGCTCGGCGTGCGTGTGTTCCGTACGTCGTGCGCGGGGTGGTGCCTCACCAGGGAACAACACGGCCGGCCCGGGGACGCCGACCCTCACCCGTTTGCCGCAGGACGGCGTGTCAGGGTGCCCGTCGCGGGGTCGCGGGGTCGCGGGGTCGCGGGGTCGCGGGGCCTGCGGGGCCTGCGGCCGCGGAGCATCGGGGCGTCGGCGTGGTCGAACGCCGTTCGCGGTGATCAGCCGGTCGGGCGGTTCGACAGCGGCCGCCGATCCGACGGGTGGTGTCGGCCGAGCGCTCGACACCACCTTGATGGCCGCACCGCAAGCGCCGGGGACGGGCCGATGCGCGGGTTAGCGTCGTCGCATGAGACGCCCCACCGGGTTCGGCGGCCGATCCCGCGTGCGGCGACGGGGCCCGCTCGGCGACGCGCCGGCCGGATCGCCCGAGGCGCGCCGGATGTGCCTGTGGACGCTCGCCTGCGCCGCGTCGATCGGCGTGTACCTGCTCGTGCGCCACCTCAGCCACCCCTCGATGGTCGACCTGGTGGTCTACCGCGTGGAGGGGCTGGCCGTGCGCGACGGGATCGACCTGTACGGCCCGCTCGACACGCCGCACGGACTCAGGGCGACCTATCCGCCGTTCGCCGCCCTGTTGTTCGTCCCGCTGACCTACCTGCCCGCGGACCTGCTGCTCGGGCTGGGGGTGGCGGCGAACCTGCTGCTCGTGGCGGTCGTGGTTCGGCTCTCGATGCGCCTGGTGGACCCGGACGGGCGTCGCCTGGGCCCTTGGGTGGTTCCGGCCGCGACCACCTTCGCCATCTGGTTCGAGCCGGTGTTCACCACGATGCGCTACGGGCAGGTCAACCTCGCGGTGCTGGCCGTGGTGTTGTGGGACTTCACCCGGCCGGCCGGCGCGCGCCTGCGGGGGGTGGGCCTGGGACTGGTGGCCGGCATCAAGGTCACCCCGGCGGTCTTCATCGTCTACCTGCTGCTCACCGGACGCCGCCGGGAGGCGCTCACGGCCATCGGCACCGCGGCCGGGACCGTGCTGTTCTCGGCCGTGATCCTGCCCGGGGCCACCCGGCGATTCTGGACCGACCTGGTGTTCGACCCCGAACGAGTCGGACGGGTGGAGAACGCCGCCAATCAGTCGGTGCGTGGACTGCTCACCCGGGTGACCCGGTTGTTCGACCCCGGTATCGGCGGGACGGCGACCATCGTCGCGGTGGGGGTGCTCGGCATGCTGTGCGCCGTGCTCGCCCACCGTCGGCGCGGGGACGCGTGGGGGCTGCCTGCGGCGGCGGTGGCCGGGCTGCTCGCCAGTCCGATCTCCTGGAGCCACCACTGGGTGTGGTGTGTGCCGATCGCGATCCTGCTGTGGGCGAGAGCGCGGGGTCCGCATCGGCGGTGCGAGACACTGTTGTCCGCTGGGTTGATCGTCTTCCCGAGCTTCCTGGTCTGGTCCGTACCGCACCTGCCCGGTCAGGAATGGCACCTGACCGGTTTCGAACTGCTGCGCTCGTCCTGCTACGTGGCCTTCGGCGTGGCATTCCTGCTCGTGGCCGCACGCCCCGCACCCGAGCCGTCGAGGCAGGCGGCGGCCTCGTCGACGCTTTTCGGCTGACCGGGCGGGCGAGGAGCGGTCCGCGCGGCCGATGCACGTGCGCGACGCGCGGCGCAGCCGCTGCGCGTGCGCGACCGGGTGCGGACGCTGCGCGTGCGCGACCGGGGGTTGCAGGCGCGCTGGCATCGCCGCTGCCTGCGAACTCGGCGCCTCGGCACGAGGGTTCCGCGCCTCGGTGGGGCCGTCGGCGGTTTGGGAGCGGTGACGGTCGAGAGTTCGTCCGCCGACGCCATCAAATGCCGTGTGAATGTCGCGGGTTCGCGCGACACGGGCGCGATGTCGGTGTCCGCCGGCTACTGCTGCAGGGCGTGTCGGAGGGCTTGGACGAGGGCGTCCGGGTCGATTCCGGGGTCCAGGTGCAGTACCGGTACGGCCTGCCCGGGGCCGTCGGGGTGGGTGCGGGGGCGAGCAGGCGCCGGCTCCGGCACGGGCTCGGGTGTGGCGGAGGGCGCGAGGAGGTCGAGGATGTCCTCGATTGCCGTGGCGAGTGTGCCCAATGCCTCGTCGAGCGACGCGGATGTGGTCATGACGGATCAACGAGCCCCCGCCGCCGGCCGCAACGGCGTATGCCGGCACACCATCCGATCGACTGCCTTTGTGTCACTCGCACCACCGACGTGCCCTGCCCGGCCTGATGCACTACTTCGCGTCCAAGGAGGACCTGCTCACCCGGGTGCTCCGGGCCCGTGACGAGGAGAGTCGCCGGTTGTGGGAGGGCTGCGAGGGGCCCGATCCGCATCTGGAGACGGTCCGGGCGGGCGCGCGTGCGGCGGGCCTGATCGAGCTGTACGTGTCGATGGCCGCGGCGGGCAGCGACCCCGAGCATCCGGCGCACGCGTTCTTCGCCGAGCGGTATCCGCGGGCGTGGCAGTCGGTGCTGAGCGTGATGGAGCAGCGGATCCGGGACGGCGCCATCGCGAGTGCGATTCCGCCGGAGCGGCTCGCGGTGTTGTCGATCGCGCTCGCGGACGGCATCCGGTCGCAGTGGTTGAACGGCCGCTCGATCGACATGGAGCAGGCGGTCAAGGACATGCTGACCCGGTGGTGCAGGACAGGCAGTGTCCGAACGGGAAGGCGACTTCCAGGCGAGCGGCGTCGTAGCCTCGCCGGCCGACGAACACCCCCTCGTCGTACCGACACGACCCTGAGGGAGAGGTCGTGCGCGGCGGTGGCGACTCCGATCGGTGGGTGCCTGGGCAGCCCGGGGCGCTGCCCGGGCACCTCCGCCACCCGTTCCGCAGGGTCGCCGTGTAGGGCCGGGACCGGCCGCGCGCGGGCCGGTCCCGGGGCGGCTATTCGATGGTGCGGATGGCGCCGGAGGGGCACTGTCGGCCGGCCTCGCGGGCGGCCCGGTGCAGCGGGGCGGCGGGATCGGGGACCAGGACGGTGACCAGGCCGTCGTCGTCCTGGTCGAAGACCTCGGGGGCGGTCAGGGCGCACAGGCCGGCGCCTACGCACACCGTGCGGTCGGCGGTGACGCGCATGCCGGCCGCCTTCGCGCTGCTCACCAGGTGACCGGGAGTTCGTTGACGCCCTGGATGGTGGTGCCCGGGCGCAGCGTCAGTCGCTCGACCGGGACGGCCAGGCGCAGGGTCGGAATGCGTTCGAACAGGGCGGTGAGGATCACCTCGAGTTCCAGGCGGGCCAGGTTCTGCCCGAGGCACTGGTGTACGCCGTAGCCGAAGGCGATGTGATGGCGGGCCGAGCGGTGCACGTCGAAGGTGTCCGGATCCTCGAACACCGAACCGTCGCGGTTGGCAATGGAGTTGGTGACGATCACCCCGTCGCCGGCCCGGATGAGCTGCCCGTCGATCTCGATGTCGGCCGTCGCGAACCGACCGCCCGCGATGTCGGCGATGGCGAGGTAGCGCAGCAGTTCCTCGACGGCGCCCGGCACGAGCGTGGGGTCGGCGCGCAACGCGGCGTGTTGGTCCGGGTGTTCGAGGAGGGTGATCACGCTCAACGAGGTCATCGACGCGGTGGTCTCGTGGCCGGCGACCAGCAGCAGGATCGCGGTGGAGACCAGTTCCTCCCGCTCGATCGCGCCGGTCGCGAGTTGTTCGCCGACCAGGGTGGACAGCAGGCCCGGACCGGGCTTCGTCCCGACCGCGGTGACCAGCCCGTCCAGGTAGCGTTCGAGCCGGTCGCGCGCGGCGCGGGCGTCGGCCCCTTCGGTGGACTGGAGCAGTTGCCGGCTCGCGTCCTGGAAGAAGTCGTGGTCCGCGTAGGGGACGCCGAGCAATCGACAGATCACCATCGAGGGCACCGGCAGGGCGAACCGGGAGACCAGGTCGGCGGGTGGACCGGCGGCCAGCAGGTCGTCGATCGCGCCGTGCACGATGCGCTCGACGTCCGGGCGCATGTCCTTGATCCGCCGAACGGTGAACTCGGAGATGGTCATCCGGCGTCGGGGGCCGTGTTCGGGCGGGTCGAGGCTGATGAATCCCGCGGGACGATCGCGTAGCGCCCGTAAGCGGGGCGAGGTCGAGGGGAAGGCGGCGTGCGCGCGGTCCGAGGACAACCGCGGGTCGGCCAGCAGCCTGCGGGCCGCCTCGTGTTTGGTCACCACCCAGGCGGGACGGCCGTCGTACAGGGTCACCAGCTGCAACGGACCCGGTTCGTCGCGCAGCCTGGTGTAGTCCTCGGGGAGTCGGTAGGGGCAGGTGCGGTTGCTCGGGAAGGCGGGGGTGGGGGCTGGGGTCGGCGTTGGGGTGGAGGTTGGGGTTGATGGGGTTTGTCCGGTCCGGAAGCTTGCAGCGGTCTCGTTCATCGATCCCCTCGCAGCCTTGGCGCGGATTGGGCATGGTTGGGCGTGATCGGCGTGATCGGCAGGTGTGATCGGGAGGTTGGGTTGGGCCGATCGCGTAGAGAACGAATAGTTCTCTGGTTGGGAGGCTAGGCTGCCCGTTCAGAGAACGCAACGACCTCTCCATGACTCAAGGGAGTTAAGCTGTCACCCAAAGTCGATCGGATTGTGGTCGACGAGACGGTCGACCACCGCAAGGGGCCGCGTCGGCGCGGCGAGGAATTGGAGTCCGCCATCCTGACGGCGACCCTGGCGGAGCTCGTCGAGGTGGGCTATGCGGGGTTGACCATGGAGCGGGTGGCCGCGCGCGCCCGCACCGGCAAGGCCACCCTGTATCGCCGCTGGTCCAGTCGAGCCGAACTGGCCGTGGACGCATGCAAGTTGCCCGGCGTGGCGGACGTCGACCCGCCCGACACCGGGGCGTTGCGTACCGACATGATCACGCTGCTGCGGCGGATCTCGGCCAAGCTGGCCGGTCCGGTCGGCGACATCCTGCGCGGCCTGCTCGCCGAGACGGGCCACGATCCCGAACTCGCCCGGCTGATCCGCGAGCGCTTCCACACGGTCGGCCCGTCGTCGCTCCGGGTCATCCTGGAACGGGCGGTCGAGCGCGGCGAGATCGAGGACACGATCCCGACCTCGCGCCGCGCCACGGTGGCAACGGACCTGCTGCGCAACGAGTTTCTGCTGTTCGGGGCACCGATCGAGGACGCGGTCGTCCTCGACATCGTGGACGACGTCTACCTGCCGCTGATCCGGCACCCGGCCACGGATCCGGGGTGCGCACTCTAGGGCCGGGCGGGCCGCCGGGGGCGGTGCGGCGGTCCGACGGTGCGGCTCGGCCGGGATCCGCCGCACGGGGCCGGCGGCGGCGCCCAGGTTCAGCGCCTCGGACGCCGCCGGGTCCGACCCCGCCGCCGGGGGCTCGGTCATTCCCTGCAGGGAATTGTTCGGACTGTGCGCCGGGCCCAGGATTGTTTCCACGAGCCGCCGCCGGTCGGGCGGCGCGGAGTTCGGGCCGCAGGTCGGGCCGTACGGACATCGGGTCGCGAGTCGACCGGCACGGAGGCCGGGCCGCGAGTGGGCCGACACGGAGTCGGGACGCGGGTGGGCCGGGCCGGACAGCGTTCCGGGAGTTCGCGAGCGCGCACAAAGTTCCACCGAGTTCACAGCGAGTACAACAGGAGCCATGCCATGTCGGAGAACACCACCACGGCCACCGCCACCACCGCCACCCGGACGACCGCCGAGGTCATCGCGCGGTTCAACCTCGCGTTCACCACGCACGACCCGGCGCTGCTGGTCGGTCTGGTCGCCGACGACTGCGTGATGGTGAGCGTGCAACCGGCGCCCGAGGGCACGCGGTACGAGGGCCTGGACGCCTGCCTCGGGTTCTGGCAGGACCTGGCGGCGGACACCGGCACCAGCTTCCAGCCGCAGGACGTGTACGTCTTCGGGGACCGTGCGGTGATCAAGTGGCACGTGTCCTTCGCCGCCGGCGAGGTCAACGAGGTGTTCGGCGACGCACATGCCGACTCCGCGTGGGTGGCCGGCGTCAACCTGATGCAGAACCGCGACGGACGCATCGTCGAGGCGCTGGGTTACAGCAAGTCGCCGTGACGTGGGACCCGGTGGGGGCTCGACGGTGGCCCGGTCCGCCCGCGACGACACGACGCGGGCGACCCGGGACGGACCGCGACCGGTCCGTCGCCGACGCGGAACGTGCGCGTCGGCGACCGATCCTGACGGGGTGTCAGTCGGTCAGCGCGGACGCGAGCTCCCCGCGAAGTGCCGCGTAGGTGGGAGCGAGACGACGCAGCCCGGCGGCCAGTGCCGCGTCGTCCTCGACCACCAGGGGATATTGCAGCGCTCCGACCGACGCGGCCTGCCGGGCCGCCACCCGCGCCGCCCGGGCGAGGCCCGACTCGGCCAGGCAGACGGCCGCGTCGTTCAGCCTGCGGGCGCCGACCCGGATGCCGAAGGCCGCCAACAGGGCCCGCACGTCCGGGGCCAGCCCGTGCGCGACCGCGTCGGCCAGGGCCGCCAGGGCGTCCGCGCCGCCGAGCGTGCCCGGCGGTACCGGCAGGTCCTGGCGGCCCTCGAGCCAGCGCACGACGGCGGGCAGCGACTCGCGCAGCGCATCGGCGGCGGCGACCTCGCGGACCCGGGTGAACCGGGTGCGCAGCACGTACGGCGCGTCCAGGTAGGCGATCGACGCGCCGCGCCACGCGGTGGTGAACTCCCGGATGGGCAGCCGGGCGTAGGGATGCCCCTGCGGATCGTGCAGGAGCACGGTGTCCTCGTCGGCGGCCAGGACCACCACGTAGTGGTCGCCGCCGCCCGCCGCCGGCGTGCCGGGCCGATACGTCAGCAGTCCCAGGTCCAGCGGCCCGGCCAGGACCGGACCCCGTGCGCAGGCGGCCCGCAACCGGTCCCGCGCCTCCTCCGCGGAGCCGCCGCACTCGCGCTCGCAGGTCCAGCCCAGCGCGGCGATCGCGGCGTCCAGGCCGATTTCCGGATCCCAGCCGAACGGGTCGAAGAACGGCGTTTCGCCGGCGACGAGTTGCATCCCGAACGGTGAGCCGGTGAGGGTCTCGACCACGGCCGGAGCCGGCGCGTACGAGCCGAGCATCATGCACAGGCAATGGGTGTAGCAGTACGGCCCGGAGCCGTTGTAGGCGATCATGCGACCCAGCACAGCGCCTGACACGGTGTCAGGGTCAACCGCGCACGGTTCGGACCGACATCCGGGGCCGGCACGCCGACCGGGTGCCCGCAAGGGGGCGCGGGGTGGTGTGGACTGCGGGCACAATGCGGTCATGACCACCGCGACGCGCTACCTGACCCCGGCCGAGACGGCGGAACGATCCGGTTTCAGCCTTGACACCCTGCGCTACTACGAACGCATCGGCCTGCTGGCGGACGTGGACCGGGCGCCCAGCGGCCACCGCCGTTTCACCGAGGACGACCTCCAGTGGCTCGGCATCCTGCGCTGTCTGCGGGACACCGGCATGCCGATCGCGGACATGCTCCGCTACGCCGAACTGGCGCGCACGGGGGACAAGGAATCCCTGGCCGAGCGCATCGCCCTGCTGGAGAAGCACGACACCGCCGTCGAACGGCAGATCGCGCTGTTGCGCACCCAGCAGGGGCACCTGCGCGGCAAGATCGACTGGTACCGCTCGATCCTGCCGGACTGATTCCGAACGGCGAGGCGTCGACTGCCCCAATTACGGTGAAACGATCGGTAAAAGGCTGCCCGAATCGGTGATCCACCTTTTCAATGGAAAGCGGGTCGAGCCGTGCGCGGCCCGCCCGTGGCCCGACCCGTCGAGACACCGGGACAGGAGAGGATCACCATCACCGATCACATCGAGGTCGCACAACTGCCGCCGACCGTCACCGCCGACCACGAGGCGACGCTTCTGGAATACCGGCGAGCGCGCGGCCGGCAACACGTCCGCGATTGGTACGCCGGGCTGCGGATCAAGAAGTTTCCCGAGGACCTGCGCGTGTTCGAGCACGTGATGTGGTCCTCACGCGCGCAGGTGGTGGTGGAACTGGGAACCCACCTGGGCGGCTCGGCCCTGTGGTTTCGTGACCGGCTGCGCACCCAGGCCGGCTACGGGCGCGTGCCGGAGGCGATCCGGGTGATCTCGGTGGACCTCGATCAGGATCGTGCCGCCGGCCTGCTGCGTGCCGCCGACCCGGCCTTCGAACGGGAGATCACCCTCGTGGCCGGCGACGTCACCGACCCGAGGCTCGTCGACCGCGTCGCGGACCTGATCCCGCCCGGTGCGCGCTGCCTGGTGGTCGAGGACACCCTGCACGAATACGCCACGACCACCGCCGCGCTGCGCAACTTCGCCCATCTGGTCCCGGAGGGCGGGTTCTTCGTCGTCGAGGACGGCATCGTCGACGACCCGGACCTGTGCCCGCCCGGCATGCCCGGCGGCGTGCTGCCCGCCATCGCCGACTGGCTGGCCACCGAACAGGGTGGCGCCTTCACCACCCGCCGCGACCTGGAGCTGTACGGGGTCACCAGCCATCCGCACGGGTGGCTGCAACGGATCGAGGCCGGGGGCTGAGCGGCTGGGGGCTGAGCGGCGGCGGGCGGAGTGGCCGCGGGCGGAGTGCCGCCTGGTGACGAGCCGCTCGCGGATCCGCGTGGCGACTTGCCGGTGGGTGGGCCCGGCCGCGCGGCGGGCGCCGTATACCGCGGTGGGTGGAGTCGGCGCGGCATGTACCGCCGGAGTTCGACTCGGTTCTCATCCGACGAGGGAATGTCGAACCGGCGCCGGATTCATAGCGTTGGTCTCGGCCGGTCGACGTCGAAGGACGCCGGGCGGCGGCGCGGGGTGGTCGACGGGAGACGGAAGCGCGATGCGTGTGGTGGAACGTAGCCGCGACTCGGGGGACGGGGGCTCGGTTCGGACTGCCGGGATCTGCGCGGATCCCTCTCGGCTTCCGTCGACCGTCGCCGGTAGGACATGAACGAACGGGTACCGCCCATCGGGCGGCGGAGCCGGAGGCCCAGTGTTCCGCGATAGGCCGCGCGGCTCGCGCCGGGAGGGGCCCGGACGTGCCCACGTCCGGGCCCTGATCCGGCGCCCGGACCCGTGGATGGTCGACGCGATCCTGGCGGTGGCGATGGCCGCGGGCGGTTGCGTGGCGGGGCAGCAGTTGCATCCGGACGGCTGGGTGCGCTTCGACGCGACCGCGTACCTGCTCACCTGTGCGCTGAGCCTGCCGCTCGCGCTGCGCCGGCGCGCTCCCGTACCGGTGCTGATCGCGTCGGGGTCGATGTACACCGTGTACCTGGCCGCCGGCTACCAGCCCTCGTTGAACTTCTGGGCGCCGGTGATCGCGCTGGTGACCCTGGCCGGTCAGCGACCACCGCGGAGCGCGGCCATGGGAGCGGTATTCGTAGCCGCGGTCGTCGCCTTCAGCGGCATGCGGGGCCGGCTGGGGCCGGCGCTGGTACTCGCCCAGGCCGTACTGGTCCCGGTCGTTGCGGTGGTGATCGGCGACGCCGTGCGCAGACTCGCGCAGCGCAACCGCCAACTGGTCCTGCTCACCGCGCGCCTGGAACGCGAGCAGGAGGAACGGGCCCGGCGCGCGATCGTCGACGAGCGGGTACGGATCGCCCGGGAACTGCACGACGTGGTGGCGCACCACATGTCGGTGATCACCGTGCAGGTGGGCTTGGCCTCGTACGTCTTCGATTCCGACCCTCGCGCGGCGCGCGCCGCCCTGGACGTCATCGGGGACGCGGGGCGGGACGCGTTGGACGAGATGCGGCGGTTGTTGTCGCTGCTCCGCGTCGACTTCGACGAGGACGGCGGCGAGGGGCAACGGGCCGACGGTGTGGGCGACATCGATGGCGTCGGCGCAGTCGGCGCAGTCGGCGGAGTCGATGGTGTCGGCGGTGTCGGCGGTGTCGATGGCGCAGCCGATCCGATGCCGGGGCTGGATCGGCTCGCGGATCTGGCCGAGCGGATGAGCGCGGTCGGCGTCACGGTCGACCTGACCACGGAGGGCGCACCGAGGCACCTGGCCCCCGGTTTGGAACTGTGCGTCTACCGGATCGTCCAGGAGGCACTGACGAACGTGGTCAAGCACGCCGGGACGCCGCGTGCCGACGTCCGGATCCGGCACCTGTCGGACCGGCTGTCCGTCAGCATTGCCAACGACGGCCCAGGGCGCGACGCGGCCCGACCACGGGTCGGCTCGGGCACCGGTCACGGCCTGATCGGCATGCACGAGCGAGCCAAGATCCTCGGCGGCACCCTGTCCGCCGGCGAACGCCCGGAAGGCGGCTTCCGCGTCCACCTCACACTGCCCTTCGACGCGGAGGCCGGGGCGGGGACGTAGGGCGGGGGTGGGTGTGGGTGTTCGGGTACGTGGGGTGGGGGTGGTGTCCGTAGGTGGTGGGGCCGGGCCGGGTACGTGGGGCGGGCCGGGGTGGGGGTGGAGCGCTGGGCCCGCGCCGGGTGCGAAGTTCGGGGGCGTTGCGAGGCGGAGCGGACGGAGCCGACGGAGCCATCCGCAGGGGCGCGGGGCGAACGGAACCTCGGCCGAGCCGTGGCGCGGACGGACCCGGCCGCGGGGCGTACGTGTGGTCGGCTGCGCCCCGTCGGGGCTGCCCGTGCGCTCCGCGGCCGGGGGTGTCAGACGCGGACCGGGGTACCCGGGAGGGCGTCGAGGCACAGGATCCCGTCCTGGACGACGGGTACGCCGCCGACCAGGACGTGCGCGTATCCGGTGGACGGGCGCGTGCTGTGTTCGTAGGTGGCCTGGTCGGTGACCGTGTCGGGATCGAAGACGATCAGGTCGGCATCGCACCCCGCCTGCACGCGGCCCTTGCGGCGCATCGCGGGCACGCTCTCCTGGAGGATCTGCGCGGGCCCGAAGCTGCTGCGCGCGATCGCGTCCATGAGGGTGAGCGCGCCCTGCTCGCGTACGTAGCGGCGCAGCACCTTCGAGAAGGTGCCCGAGGTGCGCGGGTGGGTCATCGCGCTCGGCGGCAGCGGCCACGCCATCGGGTCGGCCGGCCCGTTCGTCCAGGTCAACGGCATCGCGTCGGAGCCGATCACGCTGCCCGGATTGAGCAGGGCCCGGTCCACGAACGCGCGATCGTGCGGGTCGGTCTCGTCCAGGAAGTGCACGATGGCCAGGCCGCCCGGGTCCTTCGCGCGCAACTCGCGCAGCCGCGCGGCGTCGGCCGGGCGTTCGCCGGTGGGGGCGTAGACGATGTCGCCGGGCGTGATGCCGGCCCAGCCGAGGTGCTCGGGGGCGAGGAAGGCCGCGCCGATGGCCGTCATCCCGGCGCCGTAGGGGTAGACCTCGGTGGAGACCCGCCCGCCCTCGGTGCGCACGGTGTCCATCAGCCGCATCACCCGGTCGGTGTGCCGGAGCGAGGTGGACTGGACGTGGCAGAAGTGTGCATGCACCCCGGTTTCCGCCGCCGCGCGGGCGATTTCCTCGGCACCGTCGACAAGCGTGTTCTCGTCCTGCTCGACCAGGTTCCGGGCGTGCGTGTACGTCGGGCGGCCTGCGCCGGCGGCCAACTGCGAGACGGCGAGGTACTCCTCGGGCTTGACCCGCGGTGCGTAGCCGACCACGATCCCGATGCCGAGCGCACCGGCGGCGAGGTCCTGGCGCAGCAGTTCGAGCAACTCGTCCACCTGGCGGTCGTCCGCCTCGCGCTGCCACGCCGGCGCGCCGAGTTGGCCGAGCGCGACGCCGATGCCTCCGCCGTGCGGAAACCCGCCGACGGCCGTCATCCGAGCCTGGCACCAGGACGCGGAGAAGCCGTAGTTGAGCGGTCGGCCCTCGGCGCCGGCCTGCCGATAGCCCTCGTCGACCGGCGACAGGCCGGCTTCGAGGTCGAGCGCGGTGGTGACCCCGTCCATGGCCTGCAGGCGGTGGCCGGCCACGTCGTGCGAATGGCTGTGCATGTCGATGAAGCCCGGAGCGACCACCAGCCCGCGCGCGTCCAACGTCCGCAGGCCGGTCAGTGGCTCCCGGGAAACGGCACTGATCGCGCCGGCGGTCACCCCCACATCGGCCACCGCGTCGAACCCGGTTTCGGGGTCGAGCACGCGACCACCTCGCAACACGAGGTCGTGGGTCCCGGACGGCAGAGCGGCTGATTGCGTCATGGGACCACACAGTAGGCACTCGACGCCGGGGCGGATCCGTCCGAGCGACTGAAATTCGGCCCACGTCTTCGTACACACCGACCAGCCGGGCACGGGTTCTACCAGGATGGGGGCGTCGATGAGGGGGTGGTGGTGGCGGTGCCGGTGGTGGCGGTGGCGGTGGCGCCGGTGATGGCGATGGCAGTGGAGGTGGCGACGGTTGGGGTGCGGGTGCGGGTGCCGGTGGCGCGGCGGGGGGTGGCGGTGGTGTGACGGGCTGGGGTGGGGAGATGTGGGTGGGGCGGGTCGGGTCGGGTGGGGCGGTGGCGGTGGCGATGGTGGTAGCCGTGCTGGTTCCGGTGGCGGTGGCGCGGCGGAAGTGGCGTGGTGACGGGCTGGGGTAGGGAGGTGTTGCCGCGTTCGCTAGGGATGGTTGCGCCGGTTGCGGATGCGGTGATGGTGCCGGTGGTGACGGGCTGGGGTGGGAGGTGTTGCCGCGTTGGGTGGGGCGGTAGCGGTGGTGCCCGTGCCGGTTCCGGGGGCGGTGGCGCGGCGGAGGCGGCGGTGGTGGCGATGGGCTGGGTGGGCAGACGTTTGGCGCGTCCGGTGGGGCGGTTACGGCGACGGTGCCAGCTTGGTTCCGGAGGTGGCGATGGTGACGGATCCGGCATGGATCCCCCGCAGCCGGACGGAGCCTAGGTTGCCCGGCCCGCCCGGCCCGCCCGGCCCGCCCGGCCGGCACCGGGGAGGCGACGGGCGCGGGTGACGAGGTGCTTTCGCGCCCGATGGGCGGTGGCGACTGTGCGGTTCCGATTCCGGTAGCGGCGATACTGCCGGTGCCGTGCCGTGCCGTGCCGTGCCGTGCAGGTTCCGGTTCCGGAGATGGCGGCGGCGGTGATGGGTCCGGTCGTGGCGGCAGCGGCGGTGGCGGTGACTGGTCCGGTGGTACCGGCGATGGCGACGGGCTCGCGTGGGGAGGTGCCGTCCCGTTCGGTGGCGGTTCCGGTAGGGGCAGCAATGCCGGTTTCGGCGATGGTGGTTGCAGTGCTGACGGGCCCGTTGCCGTGCCGGTGCCGATGGTGCCGGGGTTCGTCGGCCTAGCGGGCCGCGTCCAGTCGGGTGCGCTGGTCGCGGGTCAGGTCCAGGTCCACCGCGGCCAGGTTCTCCTCCAGTTGTTCGACCGAGGAGGCGCCGGCGAGCGGGATGATCGGGAACGCCCCGCCCATCTGCCAGGCCAACACCACCTGGTTCACCGTGGCTCCGGTCTCCTGCGCGACCTCGCGCAGAACCGCCAGCCGCGCGGGCGTCCCCGGGTGGTCGTAGTCCGGCGGCAGTGGCTTGTCCGCCCGCCCGTACGCGCCGCCCAGCAGCGGCGAATAGGCGACCAGGGTCAGGTCGGGCTCGGCCCGCAGGTAGCTCAGCAGATCGGGACCGGCGTGCCCCAGGCTGCCGTCCTCGAACAGCGCGTCGGGCATGTCGTAGCGCGGCCGCAAGTGGCTGTGCTGATACTGCAATACCTCGTAGCCGGGCAATTCGGCTGCCGCAGCCAGTGCCCTCGCCCGCTCCACCCGCCACATCGCGTGGTTGCTCACACCCAGCAGCCCGACCGTGCCCTCCCGTACCAACTCACCGAAGCCCTCGACGGTTTCGCGCAGCGGTACGGTCCGGTCCTCGATGTGTGCGTAGAGCAGGTCGAGCCGGTCCACCCCCAGACGTTCGCGGCTGCGCTCGGCGGCCTCGCGGATCGCCTTCGCGGACAGGCCCTCGGGGTTGTCGAGGTAGCCGGTGCCCGGCGCCAGCGGGGCCGCGCCCAACTTCGTGGCGATCACGATCTCGTCGCCGACGCCACGACTGCGCCGCCACCGCCCGAGCAGCGCCTCGCTCTGGCCGCCCACGCCGTCGTCCTCCCAGAAGGCATAGTTGTCGGAGGTGTCGATGAAGGTGCCACCGGCCTCGACGTAGCGGTCCAGCACCGCGAAGGAGGTCTTCTCGTCCGTCCGGGTACCGAAGAGCATCGCGCCGAGAGCGAGCACGCTCACGGTGCGGCGGGTGGCCGGATCGGTGCCTATGGTGCGGTACTTCATGGGTCTTCCCTTCCGTTCGGCCCCTCGTGTCGGGCCTGGAACGGGAGTCAACAACCTGGAGCGCGCTCCAGGTCAAGCATCGAGCACAGCGGACCCCGATGAGCCCGGCCCCTCCCGCCAGACATCCGGATACCGGCCACGGAGTTGCGCGGGGCCAGCCGGCATCCGGGGGCCATGCGTACGCGGGCCACCTCCTGGACAGGGGCAACCACCACCACCACCACCATCGCCGCCGCGTGCTCGACGTATGCGGGGCGTCGGCATCGGCATCGGCCTCGGCGACCACGGGGTCGTTGAAGGCCGGGTCGACGAACGAGGAGTCGTCGAATGCGCGGCCACCGAGCGCCGGGTCGTTGAACGACGGGCTGTAGAAGCCGGGAAGCGAGTCGGAGTCGTGATCGAGGCCGACCCGCGCATTGCGTCCAAGGTGCTCGGGCAGCCGAGTGCCGTATCGCAAGTCCGGCTCGACCGCGTCGAACCCCGTCCACACGTCGCCGTCGACGACGTAACCGGAAGCCCTGGCGCGCAATGAAGTCACCGTGCACCGAGGCCAGTCCGCGCCCGCGACAGCGCCCCCGCCGCCTCCACTCCCACGTTGTGGCGGCAACTGCCCTCCACTACGAGCGCCCAACCGCCGTGGCACGCACGCATCGCGACGAGCCGATCGGGCGAGGGCCGCCGTCGTATCGCAAGCCCGGCTCCACGGCCTCGAACCCCACCACACGTCGCCGTCGCCGGCGCTGTCTCCGTCGCCGGCGCGGCCGGCCGTGGTGCGCCAGGAAGTCGGCGCACGCGACGGCCAGTTTCGTGCCCGCCTGCAGCGCCGCCGCCGCATCGACCCTCACGGTTGTGGCCGGGACGAGGTGGTCGGGCGGGGATGTCGCGTCGCAAGTCCGGCTCGACCGCGTCGAACGCCGTCCCCACGTCGCCGTCGACGACGTGGCCGAAGCCATGCTGCGCGCAGGGAAGTCGGCGAGCACCGTGGCCGGTTCCGTGCCCTCCGACAGCGCCGCCGCGGCGTCCACTTCGAGGCTGTGGCGGCAGTCGACTTCAACGCCACGGTCCAACCGTGAGGGCATACACGCGCCGAGACGAGGTGGTCGGGCGGAGGTGTCGTATCGCAAGTCCGGCTCGACCGCCTCCAACCCCGCCCCCACGTCGCGGTCGACGACGTGGGCGAAGCCGTGCTGTACGAGGAAGTCCGCGTGCACCGACTCGAGTTCCGTGCACGCCGAACAGCGCTGCCACCGCTTCGAGTTCCCGTTGTTGCGGCAGTCGTCCTCCACACCACGGGCGGCCAACCGCAAGGCACGCACGTGCCGAGACGAGGCGGCGGAGTCAGGGCGGTCGGAACGCACCGCGGGCGTTGGGTTCCACTCCCTCCGGCCGGGGCGACAGGCGGCATGGGCCTCGGTGGGGCGATCGGAGGGTGGGTCGCGGTAGCGGTGGCGGTGGAGGTGGCGCGGCGGCGCCGGCGAGCGGTGGGAGGTGGGGTGGCGGCGCCGGCGAGCGGTGGGAGGTGGGGTGGCGATCGGACCGGGTTCGGTTGTCGGAACCGGTCCGATCGCCACAGCGTTCGATCCCACACGTCTCGATCCCAGAGGGTCTGATCCCGCAGAGCCTGATCCCGTCGGGTTCGATCGACCCACAGGGTTCGATGCCTCACACACAGCTCGGCCCAGGGTTCGTGCCCTCGTAGATCACTTCCGTTCGTCGGCCGTCACGGTTCGAGGGTCAGCGCACTCGGAAACCGTGTTGGTTGCCGAGGCGGGTCAGGGAGGTCTGGCCCGGTATGCCGTTGGCGTCGGTACCGGAAAAGCCCAGACGACGTTGATAGGCCGCGTACGCCCGGATCGTCGCGGTGCCGTAGGACCCGTCGACCAAACCGGACGCGAGCAATCCCTCCGCCTGAAGCGCCTGTTCGACCAGAAGGACGTCGGTGCGGTGCGCTGCGGCCCCCTGTGCCGCAGGCGGGTCGAGCCGGGCCGAGTCGATCACGTTCGCAAGGGCAACCGTGGGCCTGCCGCTGCTCGGTGCGCTGCCGCGCGGGTCGTGCGGATCCGCCGTCGGTGGGCATCCGTCGGGAAAGCGGGGTGCGAGGTAGCCGGTCACCCTCGGGTCGGTGCGGCGGAACGTGTGCGAGTACACGCCGTTGCCTTGGCCCGCGTCGCCACCGGTCGGGATCGTATTGCCGCCCTTCGTGTACACGTGCACGTCGTCGAAGCGCACCACGATCTCGGTGTGCGCCCCATTGCCGAAGTCGACCCACGCCCCCCAACTCGGATACTCCGACCACTGGCCGCGCGCCCGCGCCCAATCGGCAAACGCGGACACGTTGTCCACCTTCGGCACGATCCGAGCGAGACCGACGTCGTTGTACATGCACCAGTCGAAGATGACGCACCACGGCACGCCGTCCTCGCCGAACTCCCGACCCCACGTGGTGTGGTTGTCGTATCCGTTCCGGGCGTCCCAGCCCTCGTACACGCCCTCGGGAACAGCTTGCAGATGTGCGATCAGGTCGTCCCATGTAGCCATGGACGCCCCCCATTTCACGCCAGGCGGAACGTACACACGATGGCCGAGGCGAGAGGCCCCGTTCCGATGGACCCACCCACACCTCGGGCACGCCCCGCAACCGGCACGAAGCGCACTCTGACGTCGACCGGGGCATACCCAGTGACCTGCATCGTGTACCACGAGTGTATGTTCGATGACTTTAAGTAATCAGACCATAATATGTATCGCCCTACCCAAGCCTCGGTGTGCGTTGGGCCGCCGCAGCTCTGCCGGATGTTCCGAATTCCCGCCAGCGGTGGGGCACTTGCCAAGCTTTGCTGGGTCGCGTCAGCCCTCCGAGTCGGCGAAATCGGCATCGAGGCCACGACTCCGTCCCGAGTGATTAGCGGCAAATCCCGCATCGGCGCACTCGGTGCAACCCACCGATCCCGTCGCTCGTCGATCGGACCGAAAGAGGCGCGGGCGCCATCAGTCGCGAGAGTCGCGGGTCGGCCGGGAGTCGGCCATCCTCGCCGGGCCGGTGAAGCCGACGGCGGCGGGCGCGCGAGCGCGCGAAGAAGACATGGCAGGCGAGGGACGTTCGCCATCTGTCTCGGACGGAAGGCACTACCGCACAGCCCCGAGCGCGCACTCCCATGGTTTGGTTCCGCAGCGGGCGTGCGTCCCGTACCTGGAAGGCTCGGAGGCCGGAGGGGCGACGCACTCGGCGTAGCCGCGGATCCAAGCCTTCGCTCGGGGCGATCGCGCCCTTGTGCGGGACCTGGTGGCCATCGCCTTCCCGGAGTGCCAGGGTCGCGCGACATCGTCATTGAGATGGCGAGAGCAGTGCTCTCACAAGTGAGCACCGCCTCGGTGGTGAGCGTCGCACAAAAGCGAGAGCAGTGCTCCGAGTTGTGAGCACCGTATCGCTTTGTGGGCGCCGAACGCGGTCGGGGCAGGCGCTCGGGAATATGGGTGGGGTGTTGGTTTGTGGGCTCGGTGGGGGCGGGAGAGGTGCTCTCGAGTGTGAGCGCTGTTCTGGTGGTGAGCGCCGCCCCGAAGGGAGAGCGGTGCTCCGGGTGGTGAGCGCCGGACCGAGGGGAGAGCGGTGCTCCGGGTGGTGAGCGCCGGACCGAGGGGAGAGCGGTGCTCCGGGTGGTGAGCGCCGGACCGAGGGGAGAGCGGTGCTCCGGGGT
>NZ_JBIBGL010000005.1:0-38474 GCF_042956465.1 Embleya sp. NPDC008237 | reverse complement strand
TGGTGAGCGCTGGAACCGAGGGGAGAGCGGTGCTCCGGGTGGTAAGCGCCCGGAAGTTTCGGGAGCAGCGCTCTGGGTTGCGGGGGCGGGGTGTTGGTTTTGTGGGCACGGTGTGGCGCGGGAGCGGTGCTCTCGAGCGTGAGCACTGTGTCGGTGGTGGGCGCTGCGCCGAAGGGAGAGCGGTGCTCCGTGAGCGCCCGGAAGTCTCGGGAGTCGCCGGTGGTCGGGGGCAGTCGGGCCGGGGCCGCAGGCGGGTTCAGCGGTGTACGTCGAGGCCGTCGAGGACGATCCCCACCGCCCGGTCGATGGCCTCACCCTCGCCGGGTGTCGCTACGTGGGCGAGGGCGCGGACCAGCATGGACACGTCCTCGACGGTGGCGTCCGGGCGGGCGGCGCCGGCGGCCTGGGCGCGTTCGAGCCCCACCCGCATGCGCCGCGGAAGCTTTGTGCCGCCGCGGTGACCGGCTCGGTCAGTCCGTGGTCGTCGGGCAACAGATTCAGCAGAGTCGATTTCGTGGGGCCGGTCGACACCAGGATGCGTACCAACGACGCGAACGCCTGTCCGGGGTCGTCCTCGTCCTCGTCCGCGAATCGCCGGGACCCGTTCTCCAGCTTTTCGAGGTATCGCACGGCGGTGGCCTCGATCAGGTCCTGCTTGGTGGGGAAAAGCCGGAACACGGTGGCGATGCTTACCTGGCCTGGCGGGCGACCTCCTCCGTGGAGGCGGCCGCGCCCCCATCCCGAACGGGTTCTCGGCGGCGAGGAGGATGCGCTCCCGATTCGCCGCACCGTCTCGACGCATACACGTGCGGCGTGGTTCACGGAACTCGCGGTGGCGCGAGTGCCCGTCCCCGATACCGGCTCGCCGCTACGAGGCGACTTGCACTCTCTCCTGACGCACATCGCCGAGGTGTACGGCTCGGCTCCGATGTACGGCCTGGCCCGCCAGGTGATAGGCGAAGCCTGCCGTGACCCGCTGTTCAGGGACATCCTGCGAGTGCTGAGGGATCGGCGGCAGGCCGTGCTGAAGACCATTCTCGAGCGTGGTGCGGAGCGCGGCGAAGTGGCGAAGGGTGTGTCGGCCGATCTGGTCGGGAACGTGGTCATCGGCTACTTCGCCGGACTGCTGAGTGCGGACGCGATGTTCCCGGATGCGGCGGGGATCGATCAGTTGGTGCAACTGCTGCTTCAGGGCGGCGGCGTCTTGGCGGACGTCGGGTGACTTCACCGGTGAGGCCGGTGGCGCGGCCGATGAGTGGTCGGTCGGGCACAGGGCAGCTTCGGGCAGACCTACACGGCCGACCCGGTCCTGGCGTCGCACGCGTCGCACGCGTCGCGGACGTCGCGGAGAGTAAGTACGACGGCCAGTTCGGCGCCGGGGACCGGCAGGGTGCGCGGCGCATGCCGGTGGGGAGCAGGACCCGATCCGCGTACAGCGTTTGCCGTCGTCCAGTTCGACGGCCCGGCGTTCGGGGACCAGGGCCGGCATACGGGTGGCGGGCAGCAGGGTGATTTGCTGCTCGCCGTACGCCTGCCGGGGCAGGAATGCGTGCTCGCCGCCCGCCGGCGCCTTCGACAACGGCGGTCGTTCGTGCGGGAGTTCGCCGCCCGTCTCGACGACGGTGGCGCGTCCGGCGAAGCCGTGCCGGCGCGGTGCGAGCGCGGCGGCGATGCCGGCCGCGCTCCCTCCGACGAAGGCCCGCCAAGGTCCTCCGACGAAGGCCCGCCAAGGTCCTCCGATGACCACCAAGGTCCGCCGACAACGGCCTAGCTGCCGGTTGCGTGGGCTGCGGCGCGGCCGGCGAGGCGGCCGCCGAACAGGCAGCCGCCCAGGAAGGTGCCTTCGAGGGCGTTGTAGCCGTGTACGCCGCCGCCACCGAAGCCGGCCACCTCGCCCGCGGCGTACAGGCCCTCGATGGGCCGTCCGTCGAGGCCGAGGGCGCGCGCGTCGAGGTCGGTTTGGATGCCGCCGAGCGTCTTGCGGGTGAGGATGTGCAGCTTGACGCCGATCAACGGGCCGGCCGCCGGGTCCAGGATGCGGTGCGGCGCGGCGGCTCGGCCGAGCCGATCGCCCAGGTAGCGGCGGGCGTTGTGGATGCCCTGGATCTGCGCGTCCTTGCCGTACGGGTTGGCGATCTGCAGGTCGCGGGCCTCGATCTGACGGCGGATCAGCGCCGGGTCCAGGAGTGGCTCGGGGGTCGAGCGGTTCATGCCGGCGACGAGTTCGTCCAGGGTGTCGGCGACGACGAAGTCCGCGCCGTGCCGCTTGAAGGCTTCCACGGGAGCCGGTGCGCCCTTGCCGATCAGGCGGGTGCGCAGGAAGCCGACGCGGTCCTTGGCGGTGATGTCGGGGTTCTGTTCGGAACCGGAGAGCGCGAACTCCTTTTCGATGATCCGCTGGGTGAGGATGAACCAGGAGTGGTCGTGACCCGCGAGGTCCTCGGTGGTGCGCAGGTGTCGAAGCGTGGCCAGGGTGTCGTAGCCGGGCAGGCACGGTGCGGGCAGCCGGCGTCCGAGCGCGTCGAACCACATCGAGGACGGGCCGGGCAGGATCCGGATGCCGTGGCCGGGCCAGATCGGGTCCCAGTTGCGCAGGCCCTCGGTGTAGTGCCACATCCGGTCGCGGTTGACCACCCGGACACCGGCCGCGGCGCCGATGTCGAGCATGCGCCCGTCCACGTACGCCGGTACGCCGGTGACCATGTTCGCGGGCGCGGTGCCCAGTCGGGCGGGCCAGTATCGGCGGATCAGGTCGTGGTCGGCGCCGATCCCGCCGGTGGTCAGGACGAGTGCCTGCGCGGTGAGTTCGAAGTCGCGGACCTCGTCCCGGTTGCTCGGCGCGCCCCTGCGGGCGGAGTCCGGGGCCAGGACCCGGCCGCGGATACCGCGGGCGGCGCCGTTCTCGACGATCAACTCGTCCACCCGGTGCCGGTGGTGGAAGGTGAGCAGTCCGTCGGCGGCGGCCCGACGGGCCGACCGGACGAAGGGCTCCAGTACGCCGGGGCCGGTGCCCCATGCGACGTGGAAGCGGGGTACCGAGTTGCCGTGCCCGTCGGCGCGCAGATTGCCGCGTTCGGCCCAGCCGACCGTGGGCAGGAAGCGCATGCCGTGGCCGGCCAGCCACGAGCGCTTCTCGCCGGCGGCGAACTCGACGTAGGCGCGGGCCCAGCGCACCGCCCACGAGTCCTCGTCGTCGAGCCGGTCGAACCCGGCGCTGCCGCGCCAGTCGCTCCAGGCCAGTTCGAAGGAGTCCTTCACGCCCAGCCGGCGCTGTTCGGGCGAGTCGACCAGGAACAGCCCGCCGAACGACCAGAATGCCTGCCCGCCCAGGTTCGCCGGGCCCTCCTGGTCGACCAGCGCGACCTTGCGCCCCAGCGCGGTGAGTTCGTGGGTGGCCACCAGGCCGGCGAGTCCGGCCCCGACGACGATGACGTCAGCGTCCACTGTGCGTTCTCCCTGGGTCGGGTCGGATGCGGGCGAGCAGGTCACCCGGCGCGCTCGCGCACACGCCGAGATCCACAGGAGGGTACCGGCGCGCGACCCACACCGACGGCACCCCCACGCCACCGGCACTCGCATCGGCATTTGCCCGCGGCGCCCACCCCGCCGGCGGCGCCACTCGCGGCGCCCACCCCGCCGGCGGCGCCACCCGCGGCGCCCACCCCGCCGGCGGCGCCACCCGCGGCGCCCACCCCGCCGCCGGCGCCACCCGCGGCGCCCACCCCGCCGCCGGCGCCCCCCGGCGCCCACCCCACCCCCGGCACCCACCCCGCCGACCTGCGCGCCTTCGTCGCGAATGCGTCGCCGTAGGATGCGGCCCGAATCCCGGATCCCGGTCGGAGGATCGGGAACGGGACGGGGGAGACCAGGAGATGACGGTTCGGATCCTGGCCGAGCGCTACGAACTGACCGCACTGCTCGGCCGCGGCGGCATGGGCGAGGTGTGGGCCGCCCGTGACCTGACGATCGACCGTCGGGTCGCGGTCAAACTGCTGCGCACCGGTGCGGACGACGGTGACACCGCACTGTTCCTGCGCGAGGCCCGCACCGCAGGCGGCGTCGACCATCCGGGCATCGTCACCGTCCACGACGTCGGACGGGACGCCGCCGACGGCACGCTCTACCTCGTCATGGAGCACGTCCAAGGCCGGGACCTGGCCCGGGTGTTGCGCGAGGACGGCCCGCCGCCGGTCCCGCTCGCCGCCGACCGGGTGGCACAGGCGGCCGTCGCGCTGCACGCCGCGCACCGGGCCGGCATCGTGCACCGCGATCTCAAGCCCGCCAACCTGATGCTCACCCCCGAGGGCACGGTCAAGGTGCTCGACTTCGGCATCGCCCGCTACGCCGCCGCGACCCGGGAATCGACCCGACTGATCGGTACGCTCGGCTACATGCCGCCCGAGCGCATGCGCGGCACTTCCGGCGACGCCCGCGGCGACCTGTACTCGCTCGGTTGGGTGCTGCATGAACTCCTCACCGGGGAAAAGCCGTTCGGTACGAGTGAGCCGGTGGCGCTGATGTACTCCCACCTGCGCACGGCGCCCGAGCCGCCGAGTCGGCGGCGCCCGGAGGTCCCGGCGGCGCTCGACGCCGTGGTGCTGCGCATGCTGGCCAAGAAACCGGCCGACCGACCGCGCGACGCCGCCGAAGTGGCGCGTCTGCTACGGCCGTTCGCCGAGGGCGCGGACACCGTCGTGCTCGACCGCGGTGCTCGGCCGCAGATCGCTCGCCGCGGCCTGCTCCTCGGCGGCCTCGGCGTCGTGGCCGCCGGGGTGGGCCTGAGCCTGTACAACCGCGGCGCCGGTGTCGGCACCGGGCGAGGGGAGTCGGCCCGACCGGGCAACTCCGGTAAACCGACCACCGATGCCCCGTCCGGACCGCCGGCGGCCACGCCCGAGCGGGTCGGATGGCGGTTCGCCGCGCGGGAGGCGATCAACACCGCACCCACGATCGTCGCGGGCACCGCGTACATCACGAGCGACGACCGCCACGTGTACGCGATCGACACCGCCACCGGCAGGCAACGTTGGTCCTTCGAGGCGGACGGCCTGCCGGAGCGGCCACTGGTCGCCGGCGGCCTGGTGCACGTGATCGGTCACCTCGACAAGCTGTACACGCTCGACGCGGCGACCGGCGTCAAGCGCTGGGAGCACCCGACCGGCGAGGTGCTCGGTACCCCCATCGCCACCGGTGGCGTGCTCTATGTCGGCGGTCGCGACAGCGGGCTGGTCTACGCGTTCGACGCTGGCACCGGCAGCAAACAATGGGAGTTCGCCACGAACAACGCGGTGAACGACCCGCTCGCGACCTGGAAGGGCATCGTGGTCGCGGCCGGTTGGGACGGTCGCCTGTACGGCCTCGACGCGCAGACCGGCGCCAAGGTATGGACGTTCGATCCGGGCGGCGAGGGCCCGTGGGCTCCCGTGGTCGCCGACGGGCGGTTGTACTGCACCGGCCGCGCCGTCTCGGGCAAACCCCAGCTGTATGCGATCCACCACCTGACCGGCGAGCCCGAGTGGGCCGCCGACACGACCGGAATCCCGTGGGCCCACGTGGCGTTCGCCGACTACACCGTCTATCACGCGGGTGTCGATCCGAATGTGCCCGAGGTGCTGCGCGCCTTCGACACGTCCACGGGAAAAATGTCCTGGGAGTATGCGCTCGGGACCAGGACCGTTACCGGGCTGACCCCGAACAACCGCATGTTGTACGTCGCTTCCGTGGAGGGCACGATCATCGCGCTGGATGCCCGAACCGGGGCGGAGCGCTGGAGCACGACCCCGGGCGGCCCGGTCCGCGCGCCCCTGGCGGTGTCCGACGGCCTCGTCCACGCCGGCAGCGAGGACCGCAATCTGTACGCACTGGACGCCGGCACCGGTGCCGTCCGGTGGACCCGGACCGCCACCGGCGCGATCAAGACCGCGCCGGTGGTGGCCGACCGTATGGTGTACGCGGCGACGGCGGACGGCGCGTTGTACGCGCTCGACGCGAAGACGGGTGAGGGCCCGTGAGCGTTTCGACCGACCCGCGCGGCGGCCCGGTTGTGGGCCCTGGTGGGCGGGATCGGGCCGGAGCCCGGAGTCAGCCGGTCCAGGCGGGTTCGTTCGGCGGCAGCGGCACGTCGGCGACCACGCGGAATCCGCCTTCGGGGCGGTGCCCGGCCTCCAGGGTGCCGCCGTGCAGGGTCACCCGCTCGCGCATGCCCATCAGGCCGTAGCCGCTGCCGGCGATGCCGCTGGGCGCCGCCGAGCCGCCTGCGCCGTCGTCGAGCACCTCCAACACGACCCGATCGGGCAGATGCCGCACCCGTACGGACGCCCGCGCGGCCCCCGAGTGCTTGCGCGTGTTGGTGAGCGCCTCCTGCACGATCCGGTACAGGGTCAGCCCGGTCGCGGGAGACAACGACCGCCGCTCGCCGATCTCCTCGTACTCGATCGGCAGGCCGGCCGCGCGGGACTCGGTGATCAGCCGGTGGATCTCGGGCATCCCCGGTTGGGGTTCGGAGGGCGCATCCTCGTGCCCTTCGGTGCTGCGCAGCACGCCCAGCAACTGGCGCATCTCGCTCAGCGCGGTGCGTCCGGACGCCTCCAGCGTGAACAGTGCCTCGCGGGCCGTCTGCGGATCGCGGTCCAGGGTTGCCCGGGCGCCTCCCGACATCAGGTACATCGTGGTGATGTGGTGCGCCACGATGTCGTGCAACTCGCGGGCGATCCGGCGGCGCTCCTCGGTCACCGCCCGATCCGCGCGCAACTGCCGGTTGATGGCCAGTTGCTGCTGCCACTTGGCGGTGCCGACGCCGACGACGATCACCAGGACGGATCCGCCGAGGCCGGAGGCGGCCGCCTCGGCGAACGACTCTCCGGCGCCGGGAACCACCCGCAGCAGCTGAGCCGCCACCGCCAGGCACCCGGCGATGCCGGTCTCCAGAGGTCGGCGATATCGGGCCACGGTGTACAACGCGACCATCAGCGCGCAGCCGAAGCTGCGCGTGGCCGCGTCGGTGCACAGCACGAAGGCCGCCTGGGCCAGCACCACGGCGATCAGCACCTGCATCGGATACCGGCGACGCACGATCAGGACCGCGGCGCCCAGGACCGTCAGCAGGAACCCGAGCACCGTCGTGGTCGCATCGGCCGAGTCGAACTCGGCGGTCGTGACGAAGGCGAGCGAGTCCATGACGGTGGAGGCGAGCACGAGCAGCAGGTCGTTGCGGTACGCGGAATGATCCACGATCGTGCGCCGCAGCCGGGTGTACGTCCCCGCGCTCGGGCGCAGGGTGATGACCTTGCCGGGTGATGCCGAGGCCGCCGGAGGGTGGTCGGACCCCATTCTCGGGTCTCCTTAGCTGGTGGTCGGTGGTGGGTGGTCGACGGGCTTGTCGATGGTCGACGCGCGGCGCCGGCCGGCGTGCCGGGTCGGCCGCGCGTTCGGGACGAACCGTTCTCGCGGGAATGGAGTCGCCCTCCATTCCATCGCATCCGGAGAGCGCGCCAGACCACCCCACCGACGATCTCGACCCCGGACTCGAGTCCTGCTTCACCCCCCTGCCTCGGGACCGAGGTACCGGGTGTCGCCTCGTTCGCTGCCGCTGCCGGCCCCCGCTCCCGCTGCCGGCCCCCGCCCCGCTGACGCGGCTGCCGACTCGTCCGTGCCTCGGGCGCATGTGGCGTCTCGGGTGTGGCAGGGGCCTCGGCGGCGGCCATCCGGGGCGGGGGTGTGCATGATCGAGAGTCGGTCGGGAAGTCTGATTATCCGGTTTTGTCCCGATGGTAAGGCCGCCCACGTCCCGCTCGAACCGATCCCGCACGAGGCGTCCTCGGCGCGGACACCGGGCCCGGGGTCGAGGGTGTCGAGCCGCGGGGCATTCGTCAACCGTCGCATCCGGAGGGACACCATGGACACCCGTCGCCGGCTGACCGAGGCATTCGACACCTGGTCCGCGTGGGCCGACGCGCAGGCCGGCGACGGGGATCGCGGCGAGCCGCACCTGGCGGACCTGGCCGCGCGGCTGCGCGGTGGGCGGCCCTCCCCGCACCCGGCCGGCGTCGAACACCCGGTCGAGCCGCCGCATCGGGCGGCGCTCGTCGGCCGGCTCGCCGCCACGCTGGTGGAGCCCGAGGGGCGGGAGGGCGACGGCGATCCGGGCTCGGACGGGTTGGCGGAGGAGGTCGTCGCCGAGCTCGCGGCGATGTTCGGGCTGCCCACCGCCTACGGACACCTCACCTCGGGCGGTGCCATCGCCAACCTGGAGGCCCTGCGGGTGGCCCGTGAGGCCCACCCCGAGGGCGGCATCGCACACGGCGCCGACGGCTTCCCCGCGCACGAACGCAGGTGCGACGCGCTGCGCGTGCCGGCCCACTCCGTCCGGATCGACTCGGCCGGCCGGATCGACCTCGACGCCCTCGCGACGCAACTGGCCAAGGAACGTATCGGTACGGTCGTGGTCGGCGCCGGTACCGGCACGCTCGGTGCGGTCGACCCCATCGCCGACATCCTGGCGTTGTGCCGCGAGCGCGACGTGCGGGTACACGTGGACGCCACCCACGGCGGGTTCTTCACCCTGCTGGCCGACGCGGACGAACTGCGCGACACCCCCACCGCCCGGCACCTTCGCGCCATCGCCGACTGCGACTCGGTGGCCGTGGACCCGTACCGCCGTGGCCTGCACCCGCATGCGTGCGGCGTGCTGTTGTTCGGCGCCGCCGACGGCCCGGGCGAGGAAGCGCGCCTCGACCAGGCCCCTCTCGGCACCACCGCGGCGGCCCTGTGGCTGACCCTGCGCGCCCTGCCGCCGACCCCCGAGGGCTTGGGCGAGGTGCTCGCCGGTCGACTCCGCAGCACCCGTCGCTGGCGCGACCTGATCGACGGCGAGCCGGAGTTGATGCTGTACCAGGAACCCGAACTGGACATCCTCACCTACCTGGCCCTCACCGGCGAACCCCGCCCCCGCATGTCGTCCGTGGCCGACTCCAGCCGGCACATCGTGCACGCCGACCCGCCCGGGACCGAACACCCGGTGTACCTGAGCACGCTGCACGTGCGCGTCCTGGACTTCCTGGGCCGACACCCGCGCGCGGTCGCCGACCGCAACGACACCCACATCCTGCGCAGCACCCTGCTCGGCCCGGACTGCGACGCCCACGTCGACCCGGCGCACGACCGGGTCACCGCCCTGGCCGCCGCCGCGCCACGCCGAACCCACACCGCCGCCGACCCGCGCACCCGAACCGAAGCGGTCGAATCGGCGGTGTGAGGCCGGAATCGGCGACGTACGGACGGACGTGCGTGAGGGCGGTGCGTGAGGGCGGTGCGGCGGTGGTGCGGACGACGCGGGTGTGGCGATGGCCGACGTGTGCTTGCGGGGTGGGGGAGCGCGGTGAATTCGGTCGCTCGGGGGCTTGCGGCGGGGCACGATACGACCATGAATGGCGATCATTTCCTTGGCCGGGCTCGGGAGTTGTGGGTCGAGGCTGCGGGGGCCGCGGTGGAGTTTCCGGGGGCGGGCGAGGTGAACGTGGTGGTCTCGCCCGGTTCGCAGTTGTGTCCGCCCGCCTGGGCGGGGGTCGTGCTGCTCGGCGGGGCCGGGATCGCCACCGCGCCGAACGCACGAGACGCCGAGTTGTTGGCGGACGCGGTCCGAAAGGTGGCCCCGGCGAGCGGGCTTGTGGACGCGGGCGGCCTGGTGGGGGCGTTGCCCGTTGTCGACGTGCTGGGGCCGGCCTCGCTCCTCTACCTGGACCGCGCGGCCTTCCTGCCCCACGACGGCGCCGCCGCCGTCGAGGAAGTGGCGGGCGATGGTGCCGAGTTGGCTGCGCTGCTGGATCGGGTCGGCGCGGCGGATGCGGACGAGAGCGGTCTGGCGGACGTCACGTCGCCGGTGTTCGTCGTGCGCGAGGGTGTCCATGTGGTTGCCGCGGCCGGCTATCAGCTCTGGCCCCGGTCCGTGGCGCAGCACGGTGTGCTGGTGGCGCCGGGGAGCCGAGGCCGGGGCCTGGCGCGGACCGTCGCCTCGGCCGCGGTGGCCCATGCCCTGGCCGCGGGCCTGCTTCCGCAGTGGCGAGCACGACCGGAGCCGTCCAAGCGGGTGGCGCTCGCGCTGGGATTTCGGGAAGCGGGCTCGCAGGTGAGCGTTCGGCTCGGTGGCGAGGAACAGGCACCCGGAGTTCGGTGACCGACCTTCGGTTCGGCGACGGTGGCCGTCTTCACTCGGTACGCACGGCCATGGCGGTCCGCACCGGCCCGCCGGTTCGCCCACGCTCAGGAGCGTTGTGCCCGCTCCTCCGTCGCGGTCGCGTCTGCGCCCCAACTGGCCAGCAGACGCAGGTTTTCCGCCGTGGCCGAGCCGGGTTCGGCGTGGTACATGGTCAGGGACTGTTCGGAGTCGTCGGGTAGGCGCAGCGATTCGAAGGACAGGGTCAGGGCGCCGACCAGCGGGTGGTGCAGGCGCATGGCGCCGTGGTGTTGCTCCCTGATGTCGTGCCTGGCCCACAGGCAGCGGAACTCCGCACTCTTGACCGAGAGTTCGCCGACCAGGGCGGAGAGTCGCGGATCGTTCGGATGGCAACCCGCGTCCAGGCGCAGGGCGCCGACGATGTCGGCTGCCTTGGCCTCCCAGTCCACGAACAGGCGGCGCTGGTCCGGGTGCAGGAACACCAGCCGGGCCCAGTTGCGCTCCCGCGGCGGTAGTCGGTCCCAGTCGCCGAACAGGGCCGCCGCCATCGGGTTCCAGGCGAGGATGTCCGAGCGCTGCCCGGTCACATACGCCGGCACTCCCTCCAACGAGGCCAGCAAACCCCTGAGCGCACCGCGCACTTGTTGTTGCGGAGGCGTGGTGCGCCTGCGGCGCTGGCACCTGATCAGGTGATCGAGGTACTCGGCCTCGGCGTCGGTCAGCCGCAGGGCGCGGGCGACGGCGTCGAGTACCTCCTCGGACACGTTGTGGCCGCGGCCCTGTTCGAGCCGGGTGAGGTAGGCGACCGACACACCGGCCAACTGGGCCAGTTCCTCGCGGCGCAGTCCCGGTACGCGCCGGTGCCGCCCGGTCGAGCCGGCCAGGCCGACGTCCTCGGGGCGCAGCCGGGCTCGCCGATTGCGCAGGAACTCGCTGATCTCGGCGCGCGGATCGATCGGCTCGCCGCCGAGCTCGGCCGCCTCGGTCGCCGGTGTCGCCTCCGCCGTCTGTGCTGCCTCGGGCCGGTCGTTCATATCGCCCATTATCCGCGGCGGCGGCCCGACGAGGGCGGGCGAGCCTGACCCTGGCAGTGGTAGGAACACCGGTCGTAAGCCGATCGGGGCTCTGGGTGACTGGGCCGCGGTGCGGCAGGCTCGTGGTCGCCCCGTCGGCCGAGTCGTCGGTGGCAGCGACCGATCACGACCCTGGAGATTGCGATGAGCATCGACGCCGACCAGGCAGCAGCCGACGCCGGCCGCCCGACCACCGACGCCGGCCACATACGGGCCGACGCCGATGACGCATCGGCCGGCGCCGACCGCCCGCCGACGGGATCCGCGGGAGCCCTTCGTGGAACTGCGGCACCGGGACTACCGGGCCGAAGCGCCCGTCGCGCGGTGCGGACGACTGTGCACTCGCCCCTTCTGGAGCCGTACCACGGCCCCGCCCTTCGGCTGCCGAACCGTGCGGCCATGGCGCCGATGACCCGTTCCCGGGCCGACGACGCCACCGGCGTTCCCACGGCGATCATGACCCGGTACTACGCACAGCGTGCCGCCGCCGGCCTGATCGTCAGCGAGGGCATCTGGCCGCACCGTCTCGGCAAGGGCGGCCCCGGCGTCCCCGGCCTGACCGATCCCGCCCAGGTCGAGGGCTGGCGTCGGATCACCCGTGCCGTGCATGCCGCGGGTGGGCGGATCTTCGCCCAGTTGTGGCACGTGGGCCGGGTCTGCCACCCTGATCTCCTCGGCGGCGAGGAGCCGGTCGCGCCGTCCGCCGTCGCCGTATCGCACGGCTTCATCCACACCGCCACCGGTCCGAAGGACTACGTCCGACCCCGCGCGATGTCGGCGGGCGAGATCGGCCGGGCGATCGAGGCGCACGCCGCGGCGGCCCGGAACGCCGTGGACGCCGGCTTCGACGGGGTGGAGATCAACGGGGCCTACGGCTACCTCCTGGCCCAGTTCCTCTCCGACAGCGCCAATGTGCGCACCGACGCCCACGCCGACCGGGTCCGGTTCGCGGTGGAGGTGGTCGAGGCCGTCGCCGCCGAGATCGGGGCGGACCGGACCGCGCTGCGCATCTCGCCCGACAACCGGCTCCACGACATCGTCGAGTCCGACCCGGCTCGGCGCTACCGCCGACTGGTGGACACGCTGGACGGCATGGGCCTGGCGTACCTGCATGTGGTGCAGTCCGGGGAGTATCCGGCGCTGGCCGATCTGCGCCCGCGTTGGCGGGGCACGCTGGTCGGCAGTTACGACGGCCCCGAGCCCGGTGGTCGTGAGCAGGCCGAGCGGGTGTTGCGCACCGGCCTCGCCGACGTCTACGCGTTCGGCCGGTTGTTCCTGGCCAATCCGGACCTGCCGCAGCGGATCGCGGCCGATGCCGCGCTCAACGCACCGCGCGAGACCGGGATGTACGGGGGCGGCGCGGAGGGGTACGTGGACTACCCGAGCCTGGCGGCCGGATAGCCGGCGGGTGGACCGTGGTCGGTGCCGGATCGGGGCTTACCGGGGTGGCCGTGGAGCGCCGCGTAGGCTGGTCGGTCGGGTAGCGAGTGCGGTCGGGAGGGCGCGGCGTGCGGGAGTCTCGCGGGTGTCGGTGGTGGCCGGCGGCGATGGTGCTCGTCGTGGCGAGTGCCGGAGCGGTGGCGTGTGAGCCGCCGCGGACCGATTCCGCGCGGGCGTCCGGATCGGCGGCGCCCGGTGCCGCGGACACGGCGGCGCCCAAGGGCGGCGGCGGGCAACCGGCCCGCTACGCACCGCAGGTGGTCGAGCACGCCCGGGCGGCCGGCATCGATCCGCAACTGCTGATGGCGATTCTGCACAACGAGTCGTACAAGCCGCACGACTCGGCGTTGGAGCGGGCCTGGCAGAAGGTGAAGCCGGATTCCGCCTTCGGGATCGCGAACATGCACAAGGCCGCCTTCGACGAGGCCAAGCAGGGCCGGGACTTCGCCGATCGGGACTGGCAGGACCTGCCCGACGACCCGGACCTGGCGATCGAGGCAGCGGCCTGGCACCTGCACGACCTGGCCGCGCAACTGCCCGCGAACTGGCCCGGTGCGCTGACCAGGAACGAACTCCTCGCCTTGGGCTACAACACCGGCGCCGGCAACATGCTCGCGTTCGCACGCGGCGTGAAGCCGGGCTCGCAGGCGAGTTCGTACCTGGACCGCCTGCACGACAACTGGACCAAGTCCGGCAGAGAGGTCCGGAGTTGACGCCGAGACGCGCGCCGAGTGTCGACTCGCTACCGGGGCGTCTCGGGGCCGGCGGGATTCGGGGGTGTGTGGGTGGTGGCGTCGTGGGCTTCGGCGAGGGCGGCGACCGGGAGGGGTTTGATCGGGGGGCGTGCGGTGAAGGGGCCGAGGGTTTCTCGGGGGATGTGGGTTTCCTCGTGCAGGAGTTCGACCAGGGCGGGGCCGCACATGCGGCCCTGGCAGGGGCCCATGCCCGCCCGGCTGAGGAGTTTGACCGCGTCGGCGGTGCCCAGGCCGGGGTTGTCGCGCAGTGTGCGGCGGATCTGTCCGTAGGTCACCTCCTCGCAGCGGCACAGCAGCGTGTCGTCCTCGGCGAGTGCGTTCAGGGCGGCGCGATCGGGTGCGCAGGTGTGTTCGAGCAGCCTGGCCATTCGGGTGGTGACGGCCAATTCGCGTTCCACGGAGGGTAGTTCGCGGTCGTGGGTGGCGCTGTCGAGGAGGCCCAGGCTGCGGCAGATGTCCAGCGCGGCGCGTTTGCCGGCGGCGACCGCGTGTTCGGCGCCGGCGATGCCGGTGAGTTCGCCGGCCGCCCAGATGTGCGGGAGGGTGGTGCGCATCGCGTGGTCGTGGACCAGGACCCAGCCGCCGGCGGGCCCGTTCCAGGTTGCCTTGCATCCGGCCTGGCGGGCCAGTTCGGTGGAGGGGACGAAGCCGTAGCCGGTGCCGACGGTGTCGCAGGCGATGGTGCGTTCGGTGCCGGGTACAGGACGCCAGTTGCGGTCGACCCTGGCCAATACGGCGGTGGTGATGTGCTCCTCGCCGTCGGCGCGCAGGAGCAGGGTGTGCGTGTGGATGGGCACGCCGGCCTGCCGCAGGGTGCGCACGGCGGCGAGGCCCTCGGCGACCTTGGCCCGGTTGCCGGGCAGCGCGGCGAGTGCGCGGGTGAGCTCGGTGGGGCCGGGCAGGCCCTGGGCGAAGGCCACTTCGGCGACGTCGGCGCCGGCGCGGACGAGCTGCGCGGCGGCGATCAGCAGCAGCGGATGGGCGCCGGCCAGCACGATGCGCCGGCCGGCGAGGGTGCGGTGACCCTTGAGCAGGGCCTGGATGCCGCCGACGGTGAAGAAGCCGGGGAGGGTCCAGCCGGGTACGGGCACCGGCAGGTCGTAGGCGCCGGCGGTGAGCAACAGGGCGCGGGGCAGCAGGATTTCCACCCCATCGGGGCCGTGCACCGCGACCCGGGGGCCCTCGGGCACGGGCGTGCCGGGAGGCGCGGCGAAGCCGTCGGGCGTGGTGTGCGTGCCGAAGACGCCCCACGCGGTGGTGTCGTGCGCGAAGGTGATCCCCGGGTGCGCGGCGGCCCGGGCGAGCAACGCGCGGCCGGCGTCGTACGCGGGGCCGGCGAGCGGATCGGGACCGCCCGCGTCGGGGTCGGGTCGGCGCCAGATCTGCCCGCCGGGACGGGCCTGTTCGTCGACGATCAGGACCTGCGCGCCGTGTCGGGCGGCGGTGACGGCGGCAGCGAGACCGGCGGGACCGGCGCCGACGATCAGCACCTGCGGTTCGGTGGCGGCCATCACACGTCCTCGATCTCGGTGGGCGCGTTCGTTTCGTTCCGGGTGCCGTTCCCGGTTCCGGCCTCGTTCCCCGTGCCCGTGCCCGTGCCGATCCGTACGTCCGGACCGTCCTCCGTGCCACCGTCCACACGCATGTCCGCACGGACCTCCCGGCCGGCGTCGGCACGCACGCCCGGGCGGGCCTCCATGCCGGTGCCCACACCCGCGCCCCCGTCCGCGCCGACCTCCCGGCCGGCCTCGACACCCGCACCCGCGCCGACCCCGCCCCCCGTGTCCACGCGCATGCCCGCGCGGACCGGCTCCTGGCAGGCCCGAACCAGTGGGGTGCCGTCGACGGTGACGGCGCAGTCGAAGCACACGCCCATCCCGCAATAGGGCGCGCGCGGCCGGCCGGCCCGGTCGTACCGGGTGACGGGATGGTCGGTGGCGATCAGGGCGGCGGCCAGCGAGCGGCCGCGGGGCAGGGTGTGCGGGCGGCCGTCGAGGGTGATGGACACCTGCGCCGGGTGGTCAGACAAAGTTCAGTGCTCCGAACCGTGCGGGGGAGTAGTCGTCGAGGGGCAGTCCGGTGGTGCCGGTGAGGACCTGTTCGGCGAGTAGGCGACTGTAGGTGGGGCCGAGGGTGAAGCCGGATCCGCCGGTGGCGACGAAGAAGTCGGGGCGGCGCGGGACGGCTCCGAGCAGGGGCAGTTGGTCGGGAGCCAGCGAGGTGGCGCCGGACCAGATGCGCAGCACCGGCAGGCGCTGTACGGCCGGCACCACGCGCGCCGCGTCGGCACCGGCGAACACCGAGTCCAGCCGCAGTTCGGGGCGGGCGTCCAGGTCGAGGGCGCCGGCGTGCTGGACGAACTTGGCGGCGCGGCCACCGCCGATGAGCACGTTGCCCTCCTCGGTCTGCTTGAGCGAGAGGCGGCGGCCGGCGTGCTGGACCAGGTGCGGGATCAGCGGCGGCGCCGCGGCGGTGACCGTCATGGTGAGCGCGACGGGCACCAGGGGCAGCCGGATGTCGGCCATGGCGGCCACCTCGCCGGTCCACACGCCGGCCGCGACCACGACCGCGCGCGCGGCCGTGCGATGCCCGCCCGCGGTTTCGGCGAGCCACCGTCGGCCGTCGTGGCGCAGCGCGGTCAGCCGTACGCCGGTGTCGATCCGGGCGCCGTGTCGGCGGGCGGCGCGGGCGTAGGCGTGGGTGACCAGGCGCGGGTTGGCCTTGCCCTCGCCGGGGCACCAGGCGGCGCCGATCACGCGGTCGGAGAGATAGGGGGCGCGTTCGTGGGTGGCACGGGCGTCGAGCAGTTCGACGTGCAGTCCGTGGGTGTGTTCCAGGTGCGCCTTGTGCGCGAGCAGGGCCATGTCCTCGGGGGATTCGGCGAGCATCAGGCCGCCGGAGCGGCGCACGCCGCACGGCTCGCCGAGTTCGTCCTCCAGGCCGGCCCACGAGCGCATGGCGTCCAGGTGCAGCGGCAGTGCCTCGGCGGCGCGGGCGGCCACGGTGGGGCCGTGTTGGATCATCCGGTATTCGAGTTGGAAGTGCAGGCTGCCCGCGTTCTGCCCGGAGGCGTGCCGGTTGAGCTGGTCCTTCTCGATCAGTCGGACCGAGGCGCCCGCGCGGGCGAGGTGGTAGGCCAGCGCGCAGCCGAGCAGCCCGCCGCCGACGACCAGGACTTCGGTGGGTTCGGTCGGGCCGGGAGTCATCAGGCCAGGAGTCCGAGTTCGGCGACCGTGGCGCGGACCTGTTCGGCCTCGGCGACGGTCAGCGGCAGCAGCGGGCGGCGCGGGTGGCCGGCGGGTACGCCGCGCAGGGTGAGGGCGTGCTTGAGGATGGCCGGTGCGCTGCCGAAGCGCGGCCCGTAGTCGGCGGTGAACCAGGCCTGCATCAGCACCCGGTCGCGGGCGCCCACGGCCAGTGCGGCGGCCTCGTCGCCCGCGGCGAGGTGATGGAAGAAGTCGGGGTGGTCCCGGCCCAGCACGGCGCCGGCGCCCATCAGGCCGTCGCCGCCGATGCCGCGCATCAGCGCGACGCCGACCCGGTCGGTGGTGATGCCGAAGTAGCGCACCCGCTCGTGCAGGGCGATCAGGCCCTTGACGAAGGAGCCGAAGTCGCCGGTGGAGTTCTTGATCGCGACCACGTTGGGCAGGTCGGCGAGCGCGCTCAGGGTGTCGGTGTCCAGGTCGACGCCGGTGCCCCGGGGCCAGTTGTAGACGCAGACGGGGATGTCGACGGCGGTGCAGACCTCTTCATAGAAGGCCACGATCTCGCGCGAGTTGGGCACCACGTAAGGCGGCGGGGTGAGCAGGATGCCGTCCAGGCCGGCGGCGCGCGCGGCGCGGGCGTGGCCGATCGCGGCGGAGGCGGTGTAGGCGTTGCAGCCGCCGAGCAGGGTGTACCGGCCGCGGACCCGGCGGGCGGCGCGGGTGAACAGGGCGGCGCGTTCGGTGGCGGTGAGGGTGTACCACTCGCCGGTGGTGCCGGCGATGACGACGCCGTCGAGGCGTTCGGCGGCGAACCACTCCAACTGTTCGTCCCAGGCCGCGAGATCGAGGTCGCCCTGGGAGGTGAAGGGGGTTGTCACGGCCGGTATGTAGCCGTGCCAGTCGACGGTGTTGCGGTCCATGCCCTCGGTCCTTTCGGGGCACAAACGCGGGATCCGGGTGACGCGATACCCGTGGGAGCCGGGAACGTGGTCCGTTCCCGGCCGTCGGGACCGCCGGGAACGGTGCGCCGTTCCCACCCGAGGGTGCGTGGCCGCAACCGTGACCGTTCCCGGCCGCGGGCCCTACGGCATCGGCGGCGTCACCGCGACGAGCAGCCGGGCCGGTTTGTCGGAGGAGTTGACGAACCGGTGCGGCAGGCGCGAGTCGAAGGTGATCGCGTCACCCTCTTCGAGGCGGTGGACGCGGCCGTCCACCTCGACGTCGAGTCGTCCGGCGAGCACGGTGGCGCATTCCGTGGAGGGATGGCTGTACGGCTCGTCGGAGGATGCCTGGCCGGGCTCGATGTCGGCCTCCAGCACTTCGAGATCGCCCGATCCGGGGGTGAGCCTGGAGTAGGTGATGTGCTGGCGGGCCGCGCCGAGCCGCATGCGTCGGTCGCGCGTGGTCACGGCCACGCGCGGTACGTCCGGATCGTCGAACAGGGTCGAGATGGAGGTGTCGAAGACGCGGGCGAGCTTGCGCAGAGTGCTCAGGCTCGGTTCCGCGGCGCCGTTCTCCAGTTGACTGAGCATGCCCGCCGATATCCCGGCTTGGACGGCCAACTGACGCAAGGTCAGATCGTGCGCTTGCCGTAGTTCGCGCAGTCGGTCACCCAGCATGGTCCGATCCCCGTTCGCTCCGGTGCCGAGCACCCTCGACTCGCGGATCCTGGCTTGTGCTTCATGGCGTGTTCAATGTGGTTGAACGTTTCGGGGCGAACATAAGCATGAAGCTGACTCCCCGTCAAGATCACTGCGCCGCCCGGGTGATGGTCACCGGGTTGCCGATGGGTGAAGGCCGGGTTGCGGGTGCCCGGCGCGGCGTTGTCGGCGGGTGCGGCTTTTGACGTCCATGTGGGCTCTGAGCAGTCATCAAACCGTTATCAAGGCGAAAAATCGTCGCTCCATGTCCACGAGTGATCACCGTGAATGGATCTTTGGTCCCAAATGCCGAGACGGCCGAGAAAGCCATTGACCATCACGTTCGGCGACGCCTACTTTCGAGCCCACCGTTCAGCCAGATCAAACACTCGGTTCCGTCATCGGCCGATCGGGTGGCTTGAGGAAGGTGCGCCATGCAGGGCAATCACCCCATCGGGGACAGTCGCCGAGCCAAGGCCGTGCGTCGGGCCGCCGCCCCATTGGCGGTCACCGTCGCCGCCGCTTTGATGCTCGCCGCGTGCGGCGGCGCCAAGAAGCAGTCCGGCGACGCCCAGGGCGACGGCGGCACGCTCGTCGTCGACACCTCGTTCAGTCTCAAGACCGCCGACCCGGGCCGGACCTTCGAGCCCACCGGGATCCTGGTCACCCGCCCCGTCTACGACACGCTGCTGACCTTCGCGGGCGGCGACGTGACCAAGCCGGTACCGCTGCTCGCCGCGTCCTTCGAGGCCGCCCCCGACGCCAAGACGTTCACCTTCCCGTTGCGCCCGGAGGCCAAGTTCTCCGACGGCACGCCGGTGACCGCCAAGGACGTGGTGTTCTCGTTCAACCGGGTCAAGAACCTCAAGGGCAACCCGGCCTTCCTGCTCGACGGCGTCACCGCGACCGCCAAGGACGAGCACACGGTGGTGCTCACCACCGAGGCCGCCGACCCCGCGCTGCCGTTCCGCATCGCCACCCCCGCACTGGGCGTGGTCAACTCCAAGACGGTCGCCGCACACGGCGGCTCGGACGCGGCGGGCGCGGACCAGGGCGACAAGGCCGAGCAGTTCCTGAACTCCGACTCGCAGGGCAGCGGCCCGTACCGGATCACCAAGTACGACGTGAGCAGTGAGGTCATCCTCACCCGCAACGACAACTACTGGGGCGCCAAGCCCAAGTACGCCAAGGTCGTGGTGCGCAACGTGCCCGCGAACACCCAGCAGTTGAACGTGCTCAGCGGCGAGAGCCAGGTCTCCCTGGACATGTCGCCGGACCAGGCGGTCAAGGTCAAGGGCCAGGCGCAGGTGCTGCAACAGCCCACGCCCACCACCGCGTTCCTGTTCACCAACGACAACCCGGCCACCTCGCCGACCACCTCCAACAAGGACTTCCAGGAGGCGGTGCGCTACGGCCTGGACTACAAGAGCCTGCTGGACGTGGCCGGCGCCGGCTCCGCGCAGGCCGCCGGCATCGTGCCCGGCTTCTTCACCGGCGCGCTCGACCCGGCCAAGGCCGTGCAGCGCGATGTCCCGCGCGCCAAGGCCGCGTTGGCCCGCGCCGGGCTGAACAACCCCAGCGTCGACCTGTACTACGCCTCCGACGTGACCATCAACGGGATCAACTTCGGCGACCTCGGCGCCCGGGTGCAGGCCAACCTCAAGGAGGTCGGCATCAACATCAACCTCAAGCCGGCCCCGACCCAGACCGCGCTGGACTCCTACCGCAACGGCACCGAGTCGATGGGCCTGTGGTGGTGGCAGGCCGACTACCCCGACGCCAGCGACTACCTCGCGTTCACCCCGGGTGAACTGGTCGCCCTGCGCGCCGGCTGGAAGAAGGACGCCAACGCCGAGGTGAGCGACCTCGCCCAGCGGGCCAAGGTCGCCACCAGCGACGCCGAGCGCGTCGCGCTGTACAAGCAGCTCCAGGAAGCGATGAACAAGACCGGCCCGTTCATGCCGCTGCTTCAGCCCGCACAGGTGATCGCCGCGAACAACTCGGTGAAGAACCTGCACTACAACCCGATCTGGTACATCGATGTCGACAAGCTCGGCTGACCCCAGGGTCGACCGCGGCACCCCCCGGCCGGCCGCACCCCCCAAGGGTGCGGCCGCCGGCCCCCGGGCCGCGCGCGGCTCCCATCCCTTCGCCCGCTTCGTGCTGGTGCGCCTGTCCGTCGGGCTGCTGCTGTGCCTGGGCATCACGATCCTGGCCTTCGTGCTCACCCACGCCGTGCCCGGCGACCCGGTCGCCGCCAACCTCGGCGACCGCGCCCAGAACGACCCGGCCGCCGTCGCCGCGTTCAAGGAGAAGAACGGGCTCAACGAGTCCCTGCCCTCCCAGTACGGCACCTACCTGGACAACCTCCTGCACGGCGACATGGGCACCTCCCAGCAGACCCACCGACCCGTGTGGGACGACCTGGCCGACCGGGTGCCCGCCAGCCTGGAACTCGCGCTGGTGGCCATCGTGTTGGCGCTGGTGATCGGCGTCGGACTGGGCATCGTCGCCGCGGTGACCCGCAACCGCTGGCCGGACCGGATCATCCGCGTCGTCAGCCTCGCGGGCGTGTCCATGCCGGTGTTCTGGCTCGCCCAGGTCTCCTTCTATCTCTTCTCCTTCAAACTCGGCTGGATCCAGGCGGGCGGGCGACTGTCGCCCGGCGCCATTCCACCCGAGGACATCACCGGCCTGTACACGCTCGACTCGCTGCTCACCGGCGACCTCGGCACCTTCGGCGAGGCCTTCTCCCGCCTGGTGCTGCCCGCGTGCGTGCTGGCCGCGTTCAACATCGGCGTGCTCACCCGCTTCACCCGCGCCGCGGTCCTGGAAGCCCTCGGCAACGACTACGTCCGTGCCGCCCGGGCCAAGGGCCTGCCCGAGTTCACCGTGATCCGCCGGCACGTGCTGCGCCCGGCACTCACCTCGATCCTGACCGTCGCCGGGCTCACCTTCGGTGGCATGCTCGCCGGCACCGTCCTGGTCGAGAACGTGCTCTCCTGGCCGGGCCTGGGCCAGTACGCGTACAAGAGCGCACTGAACCTGGACCTGCCGTCCATCATGGGCGTCTGCCTGTTCGTCGCGGTCGTGTACGTCGTGATCAACCTCCTCGTGGACCTGCTCTACGGGGTCATCGACCCGAGGATTCGCCTCTCGTGAACGCCACGCGCCTCTTCCTCGGCGATCGGCTCGGAGCCGACCGCACCGGCACGGACGACCCCGCCCCGCGTCGCAAGCGCCGCCCGGGCAAGTCGCCGTGGCGCAGCCCCCTGGCCATCACCGGGCTGGTCATCATCGGCGCCTTCCTGATCGCGGCGATCTTCGCAACGCTGATCTCGCCCGAGGACCCGCTCGCCCAGAAATGGCCCAAGTACCAGTCGCCGTCCGGCGAACACTGGTTCGGCACCGACCAACTCGGCCGCGACATCCTCTCCCGGGTCATCCACGGCACCCGCATCTCGCTCCCGCTCGCCCTGCTCCTGGTCGTGCTCGCCATGGTCATCGGCACCGTGCTCGGCGCGGTCGCCGGCTACTTCGGCGGCTGGATCGACATGGTCGTGATGCGCTGCGCCGACCTGGTGCTCGCCTTCCCGGCGATCATCCTGGCCATGGCCGTGGTCGCGGCACTGGGCCCCAACCTGACCAACGCCGTGCTCGCGGTGGTGATCGTCAGCTGGCCCACCTACGCCCGCGTGGTCCGCGGACTGGTGCTGACCCTGCGTCAGTCCGACTTCGTCCAGGCCGACCGGCTGCTCGGCGCCTCCGGGTGGCGCGTACTGGCCGTGGACCTGCGGCCCAACCTGGCCGGCCCGGTCGCCGTGCTCGCCGCGCTCGACCTGGGCAACGCCGTACTGCTGCTGTCCGGACTGTCCTTCCTGGGCCTGGGCGCGCAACCGCCCGCCGCCGAGTGGGGCGCGATGGTCAACGCGGGCTCGGCGAACTTCGACGCGTGGTGGGTCGCGGTCTTCCCCGGCGCGGCCATCCTGCTCTCGGTGCTCGCCTTCAACTTCCTGGGTGACACCCTGCGCGACGCGCTCGATCCGCGTACGGCACGGGCGATCCGAAAGTGACGGACATGAACGACACCCCGACCCCGCCGGCGGTCGACGACGAGCCGCTGCTGGCGATCCGCGACCTCGTCGTCGAACTGCCCGGACCCGACGGCGAACGACTGCGCGCCATCGACGGCGTCGACCTGACCGTGGGCCGCGGCGAGATCGTCGGCCTGGCCGGCGAGAGCGGCTCCGGCAAGACGATGACCGCCCTCGCCCTGCTCGGGCTGCTGCCCCAGGGCGGCAGCGCGAGCGGGCGGATGCTCGTCGAGGGCCAGGACGTGCTGACGGTGACCCCGCGTGAGGTCCGCGACCTGCGCGGCAACCGCGTCGCGATGGTCTTCCAGGACCCGATGACCTCGCTGCACCCGATGCTGAGCATCGGCAAACAACTCACCGAACACCTGCGCCACCACAAGAAGTTGGACAAGCGCGCGGCCAACGCCCGCGCGGTGGAACTGCTGGCGACGGTGCGCATCCCCGACCCCGAGCGGGCGCTGCGCCGCTACCCGCACCAGTTCTCCGGCGGCATGCGCCAGCGCATCGCCATCGCCATCGCGCTGGCCTGCGATCCGGCGCTGCTGCTCGCCGACGAGCCCACCACCGCGCTGGACGTCACCGTGCAGGCCGGCATCCTGCGCCTGCTGGACCGGCTGCGCCGGGAGAACGGCCTGTCGGTGCTGATCATCACGCACGACCTGGGCGTGATGTCCGCGCTGGCCGACCGGGTTTCGGTGATGTACGCGGGCCGGATCGTGGAGAGCGGGCCGCGCGCGGACGTGCTGCGCGAACCCCGACACCCCTACACCCGCGGCCTGCTCGACGCGCTGCCGCACCCCGACGGCGGCACCGCGGCGCTCGTACCGATCGTCGGCGCCCCGCCCAAGCTGGGCCAGGCGCCCGCGGGTTGCGCGTTCCATCCGCGCTGCCCGTACGCGGTCGACGGTTGCCGGGAGGAGCGCCCGCGGCTGCTGGCGCTGACGCCGACCCACGCCGGGGCCTGCCCGATCGATCCGCTCGCCGTCGCCGCCTCGAAGGTGGGTACCCCATGACCGTCTCCTCCGTCACGTCCACCGTCACCGTCACCTCCAAGGACACCGGGCTGACACTGCGCGATGTGAGCGTGTCCTACCGCTCGCCGGGGCGACCCGCCGTGCGCGCCGTGGCCGGTGTGGACCTGCGGGTGAAGCCGGGCCAGGTGGTCGGCCTGGTCGGCGAATCCGGCTGCGGCAAGTCGACCCTGGGCAAGGCCGCGGTCGGGCTGCTCAAGCCCTCCGCCGGCGTCGTCGAGTTCGACGGACACCCGGTCACCCCGCTGGGGCTGCGGTCGCGACCGACGCGGCAACGCGGCCTGCAGATGGTCTTCCAGGACCCGTACGCGTCGCTGAACCCGCGCCGCCGGGTCGGCGAACAGATCTCCGACGCCGTGGTCCTGGCCGGCGGCACCCGCGACCGCGGCCGCGGCGTGGCCCGCGAACTGCTCGACCGGGTCGGCCTGCCGGTCGAGTTCGCCGACCGCTTCCCGCACGAGTTCTCCGGCGGCCAGCGCCAGCGCATCGCCATCGCCCGAGTGCTCGCCGCGGAACCCACGTGCATCGTCGCCGACGAGCCGATCGCCGCGCTGGACGCCTCCGCGCAGGCGTCGGTGGCCAACCTGCTGCTCGAACTGGCCCGCGAGCGCAACGTGGGCCTGCTGTTCATCTCGCACGACCTGTCCATCGTGCGACAGATCGCCGACACGGTCGCGGTGATGTACCTGGGCACCGTCGTGGAGAGCGGCCCCACCGATCAGGTCTGGGCCGAGCCGCGACACCCGTACAGCAAGGCCCTGATCGCGGCCGTGCCGCGTGCGGACGGCAGCGGCGAATTGCCCGTGGACCTGCCCGGCGACGTGCCCGACCCGGCCTTCCCGCCGGCCGGCTGCCGGTTCCACCCCCGGTGCCCGATCGCCGTCGACGCCTGCGCGGTCGGCGAACCGGCACTGGTCGAGTTCCTTCCGCGCCGGCGCGCCGCGTGCACCGTCCTCGCGCCGACCCTCACGAAAGCAGGGTGACCGCACTCATGTGGCTGACCAACTGTCACGTCGTCGACGTCGTCACGGGCGAGGTGCTGCGCGATCGCAGCGTGCGGGTCGAGGGATCGACCATCGCCGAGGTGCGTGCCGCGCTGCCGCCCCACGCGAACGCGCACGACCTGGGCGGCCGGCATCTGCTGCCCGGGCTGATCTCGTGCCACTCGCACCTGTCGGTGGTTTTCCCGTTCTCCGACACGCGCGAGGACGAATCGCCGGGCCTGACCGCGTTCCGCGCCGCCCAGCGCGCGCACGACGCGCTGCGGGCCGGCATCACCACACTGCGCTGCGTGCACGAACAGAACCAGATCGACCTGGTGTTGCGCGATGCGCAAAAGCGCGGCTGGATCCAGGCTCCGCGGATCTTCGGCGCCGGCCGCGCGCTGTCCACACCGCACGGGCACGGCGAGGGGGCGGACTGCTCCTACGCGAGCGGCCCGGACGGCTTCTACCGCGCCGCACTGGGCGAACTGGCCGCCGGCGCCGACCACCTGAAGATCTTCATCAACTCCGGCCTGGCCCGCGAGGGCGAGGACTTCGAGCACGCGGAGATGACCGACGAGGAGATCGCCGCCACGGTCAAGGCCGCCCACGAACACGACGCGTACGTGGTCGCCCACTCCGGCGAGTCCGGTGCGATCCGCGCCGCGCTGGCCCAGGGCGTGCGCTCCTTCGAACACGCGTATGCGCTCGACGACGACACCGCGCGCCTGCTCGCCGACCGGCGTGCCTTCGTGACCCCCACGCTGTGCGTGACCAACTCGCTCGACTGGATGCGGGAGAACCGCTTCGAGGAAGCCTCGATCGCCAACGCGCAGAACGCGATCGAACCGCACCAGGAGAGCTTCCGGCGCGCGGTCGCGGCCGGTGTGCAACTGGTCAACGGCACCGACATCCCGCCCGCCGACCTGGTCGAGGGCGTGCCGGCGGCGGTGTACGAGATGTTCCTGATGGCCCGTGGCGGCCTGGACAACCTGCGCGTGCTCCAGTCGGTGTCCACCACCGCGGCGCGACTGGTGCAGGCCGAGGACCGGCTGGGACAGGTCGCGCCCGGCTTCACCGCCGACCTGGTCGCCGTCGACGGCGACCCGCTGCACGACATCTCGGCCCTCGCCCGGTTGTCGTTCGTCATGCAGGGCGGCCGGATCGTCCGCGAGGACCTGGCCGCCTGACCCGTCGCGGACGCCTCCCGGCGGGTGCGCCTCGCCGGCCCCCGCCCGGGAAACGCCACGTCCGCGACCCGATCCACCCACGACGTAAGGACCTTCGTGCCATGACCGACGCCGCCGCGCGCAACACCCACCGACCCGCCGGGTCGGCCGAGGACCGGGCCGCCGTCTGGAGCGCCCTGCTCGACATCTACGCCGGCTTCACGGCCGGCGACCGGGAACGCATCGACAGCCGGATCCACCCCGAGGCCACGATCTGGGACTCGGCCGCACCGGAACTCCTGTTCGGTCGGGCCGATCTGGACCGGATCCGCGCCGCCCGACCGGTGGGCCCGGACGCGCCGGTGGTCACCGGGATCCACGCGAGCGACGAGGTGATCGACGTCTGGGACGACACCGCCCTCGCCCGCTACACGCTGCGCGTGGACTTCGCGCCGGCCGCCGACGGCTCGACACCGGCCTCCGAACACATCCGCAACACGGCGGTGGCCCGCCGCTTCGACCACGGCTGGCTGGTGGTGCACAACCACGAGGACCTGCTGGCGTAACTCGCCCGCCGCTGCGCGGCCCACGGGCCGCGGGGGCCGGGTCGTCGCGAACGGCGGGCACGTTGACGGCGGGCGTCGGGACGGGTGGCCGGCCCGGATGCGGGTGTCCGGGAGCCGATCGGGCGCTCGGGCAAACGCTCCCCCCCGACCCCCGTGGGCACGTGCGCGGGAGTGGGCGCGCGCGGGGGAGTGCGCTCGGCCGGTCGAAGGAACGGCCGGAACCGACACCGCAGGTGGGGAGGACGCCGGCCGGCCGCGTCCGATCGTGTCGGGAGCCGGCGCGGTCGGGCCCGTGACGCGTGCGCCCCCTCCACGATCGAGTGAGCCTGTGACACCTCGGGTACACGAGGGTGTCCGGTCCTCGGGGGCGCGTTCGACACACGATCGCGCATCGGCAACGGTTCCGCAGGTCGACCTTGGAGATAGCGTCATGGCATTCCCGTCCGATGCGAAGTCGGTGGCGTCGCCCCCACCCCACCTCGACTCCCCGTCCCCCCTGTCGCGTTTCGATCCGTCGTCGCCGCCGAATCACGAACCGTCCGTCTACGATCCGACCGGGCCGGCCCCGGACACGCCCGTGCCCTCCGTTCCCGTGGCAGTCGTCGCACCGGCGGGTCCGGCCGACGAACTCCTGCGCCTGGCAGTGGTCAACCGACCCGTACCGGACGTGGCCCGGATGCTCGCGATCATCGAGGACTGCTCCGGGGTCAGCGCCGAGGACGCGCTGCGCGAGGCCGCGCTGAAGCGGCCGGTCAGCGACCTCGTCCTGCTCGCGGAGTTGCTGAACAACCCCACCCACGCCGCGCAGGGCCGGCGGCCCCCGGAGCCCAGGGCCGAGCAACCCGGGTCGCTTCCGACGGAGGACTCCGGGCCGACCGGCGCCGCGCGGGCGTCGTTCGCAGCGGGCACGGGACAGTCGCGCGGCAGGCCCGCGTTCACCGCGTCGGGAGTGGTCGCCGGCGTGGACGTGCGCCGGCCGATGGCCGTCGGACTGGCCGGCGCGGGCCTGGCCCTGGCCGGTCTGATCCCCTCCAGCATCCGCCAACCCCCGTATGCGGCGACCTGGTTGATGGTGCTGAGCGTGGTGTGCCTGTTCCTGGCCGGCGTGGTGGTCGTACAGGCGGTCCGCACCGCGCGGGCGATGTCCTTCGGCGCGGGCTGCGCGACGATCGCGACCTATCTGGTGTCCCGGCTGGCCGCCGACGGATCTCCGGAGTGGCTCGACCCGCACGCCCTGATCATCGTGACCGCCGGCCTGCTGACCGTGGGCTGCGCGGCCACGTACCTCGGCCGGATCCCGGAACAGCCCAGCCCGTGGGGCATCGCCGCGCCGGGTCGCCCGGAACGCTTCGAGGCGCTGGTTCCGGAGCACCGCCCGCCGGGCTCGGGTGAACTGGTCCGCTGAGCACGCGGTGACAGGGGGCTCCGACCTTCGTCGGGGCCCCTTTCGCCTGTCCGGTCGCGGAAGTCCCGGTCCGGCGCACCGGGGGCGAGGTACGCGGGCGCCCTGCTTCGTCGGGCAAGTCACCCGCGTGTGTGCCCGGTTCCTGCATGATGGCGGTGCTGCCCGGAACGCCGGGCTCCGGTCGTCGGGGTGCTCACCCCGGTTGCCGTCGTGACTCACCTGCACGGGGTGGACGTCTTGGCTCCCTCATTCGACGATGCGTATCGGGCCGCCGCGGAGCGGGAGGCGGACGCACTCCGGGCCGAGCAGGCGCGAGGACGGCTCGCACAGGACGGTCGGGCGCATGCCCGGGCCGTCGCCGAGCCGGCGCTCCTGGCGCTGGTCGAGCCGCTGCGCCGGCGGCTGGAGGCGTCGCGGATCCCGATGCAGACCTACACCGATCGTTCGCGCTCGGGACTGTTCGCGCGTCGCGGTCGGCACTTCTGGCCGCTGGCACCCTCCTTCCGGGGAACGCGCGAGACGCTGAACGTCGCGGGCTGGACCTCGGACGGCCTGGTGCTGACCCGCAGCGGCCATTTCTCGATGGACTACCGGTTGCCGGGGCCGGAGGGCTTCGCGGCGCTGCTGGACGGCATCGACACGGCCGACGCGAGCGCGCCGTCGTCGGTGCGCTCCGGTGGCCTGTTCGTGGACCGGGCGACGAATCTGGTGCACTGCCTCCGCGCCATCGGGGACGGCGTGGAGGAGCGCACGGTGCACGAACTCTCGTCGTATCTCGCGGACATGGTCGTCCGGCTGGAGCTGGTGGAGAAGAACCGACGCAACGGGACGGCCTACGGCAGCTGAGCGCCCCGCGGCAACACCGCCGACGTCGAGTCACCCGCGGTCGGAACTCGCCATCAGCGCGGACAGCAGACCGGGGAAGGATTCGTCGAACTCGTCGCGGCGCAGCGCGTTCATCCGCGACGTGCCCACGTAGAACTGGCGGATGAGGCCGGCCTCGCGCAGGACGTGGAAGTGGTGGGTGGCGGTGGACTTGCTCACCGGCAGCTCGATCGTGCCGCAACTGACCGGCTCCGGGGCGGCGTAGAGCTCACTGACGATCCGTCGGCGCACCGGGTCGACGAGGGCCTCGAGGACCTGTTGCAGGCCGATCGTCCGCACGTCCGGGTGGGGTGGGACGCGTTCTCCGCCGCGCTGCGTTGTCGCCATCGATGTCCATACCTCCCGCCCGCATGCTACTACGGCGTACATCAAGTGCGATGGCCATCAAAGTTTGACAGTTGTCGTACCTTCCGTTTGAGTGAGGCACGTCGACGCGGTCCCGTGTCACCAGTGCCCGGAAGGAATGATGCGTGATGGTCAGGACAGTGCGCTTCCACGAACTCGGCGGGCCGGACGTGCTGCGTGTGGAGGACGTCGAACTCGGTGCCCCGGGGCCCGGCGAACTGGCGATCCGGGTGGACGCGATCGGCATCAACCGGGCCGAGGCGCTGTTCCGCAGCGGCAACTACATCCAGGACGTGGAGGAGTTCCCCGCCCGGCTCGGCGTCGAGGCCGCGGGCGTGGTCGAGGCCGTCGGCGCGCAGGTCACCGGATTCGAGGTCGGCCGACCGATCAGCGTGGTGCCCGCCTTCTCGATGAACGACTACGGCGTCTACGCCGAACGTGCGATCGTGCCCGCGTCGGCCGTGCTGCACCGCCCCGAATCGCTGGACGCGGTCGCCGGCGCCGCGGTGTGGATGCCGTACCTGACCGCCTACGGTGCCCTGGTCGAGGTCGGCGGGATGCGCGCCGGGGACACGGTCGTCCTGACCGCCGCGTCCAGCAGTGTGGGCCTGGCCGCGATCCGGACGGCGCACCGGGTCGGCGCGGTCCCGATCGCCACCACCCGCACGCGGGCCAAGGTGGAGCAACTGCGCAAGGCCGGCGCCGCCGAGGTGATCGTCACCGAGGAGGAGGACATCGTCGAGCGGGTGCGCGCCTTCACCGGAGGCCGCGGCGCCGAATTCGTCTTCGACGCGGTCGCCGGCTCCGGCGTGGTGGACCTGGCCAGGGTGGTCGCTCCCGGTGGCACGCTCCTGATCTACGGCGCGCTCAGCGGCGAGGTGACCCCCTATCCGGGATTCGACCTCGGCATGCCCGCGCTGAACATGCGCACCTACACCGCACTGGAGACCACCACCGACCCGGAACGGCTGCGCCGGGCCGAGGCGTTCGTCGTCTCCGGCCTGCGCAGCGGAGCCTTCGAGCCGACCGTGGACCGCACCTTCGAGCTGGAGCGGATCGTCGACGCGCACCGCTACCTGGAGGCCGGCACCCAGGTCGGCAAGATCGTGGTCACCGTCGAGCACTGACCGGCCCGGCCGACGTCGGCAACGGACCGTGACCCGCCCGTTCGTCCGCGATCGATCCCCATTGTTCAGGCTCCGTGGACGATGCCGGCGGGCACGACGGCCGTTTCGCCGGTCGCCCCGGCGCTGCGGCGGTCCGAGCCGGTCCGCCTCGGGCCGCTCCGTGTCGCTCGCTCCGCGTCGCCCGGTCCGTGTCGGCCCGGTCCGTGTCGGCCCGGTCCGCGTCGGGCGGGGCGAGCGAGCCGGCGACGGTCAGCGCGGGAGCGGGCGGCGGGGTGAGGAGCCGGGGCCGCCGGGTGTGGATCCGCGCAGCACGACGTCGGGGCCGTGGCCCAGGGCGAGGGCCATCCGGATGTCGTCGAAGCGCTCGTTGTCGACCTCGATGACGTTGGGCAGGCGGCCCCACACGGTGAAGCCGAACTCCTCGTAGAGCTCGATGGCGCCGTGGTTGTTGCCCCGCACACCCAGGGTGAGGGTCTCGATGCCGGCCCGGCGGGCGCTGTCGATCAGGGCCGTCATCAACAGGCGGCCCAGCCCCAGGCCGCGGCTGGTCGGGTGGGCCATCACCTTCTCCACGTCGGCGGTGTGCGCGAAGACCGGTTCCGGCCGGCGCCGCCACAGGCCGGTCGCGGCGACGTCGCCGTCGACCAGGGCGACGACGAGCGTCGCGTCGCCGATCCGGACGGCGGCGAGCGCGTCCTCCAGCCAGGCGTCGGTGGTGGGCTTGCCCGGCGGGGACAGGTAGCCGATCGCGCCGCCGAGGCGCGCGACATCGTGAAAGATCCGGTGGATCTCCGCGCGCAGCCGGTCGTCGGCGTCGGTCGGTCGGACCAATTCGATCTTCGGTTCCATGGCGGACATTGTTCCGGCCCCGATTCCGCGGGCGGGCACCGGCCCGACGGGGCGCCCGCCCGCCCCGCGGTTGCCTCGCCCGGCCGGGGGCACCGTGACCGGGCCGCAGGGCGTGGCGTGGACGGGCGCGGCTGCGTCGCGAGGAAGGTGGGAGTACGTACACCGGGTGCGTGGGTACGACCCGAGGGTTGCGTGATCCCGGGACCGAGGCGGCGACCTCGGTGCCGACCCGAGCGAGGAGGACCCATGGGTACCGTGCCGGCCTGGCAATTGCGAGCCGCCTTCGCCCGCCGCCTGTCGGACATGTACGGATCCGAAGTCCCGGCCTACACCACACTCCTGGCCGCGGTCGCGGAGATCAACGAGGACGTGTCGCGAATCGACGGCGCCGCCGGTCGGTTGGGCGGCATCGAACGGGTCGCGGCGGAACGACACGGGGCGATCCGGGTCGGCACGGCCCGGGAGTTGCGTCGGGTCGCGGCGATCTTCGGCGCGATGGGGATGCATCCGGTCGGCTTCTACGACCTGCGTGAGGCCAGTCGCAGCTCGGTTCCCGTGGTGTCCACGGCCTTTCGCCCGATCGAACCGGCCGAACTGGCCCGCAACCCCTTCCGGGTCTTCACCTCCTTGCTGACCACGGCCGATCGCCGATACTTCGATCCGGACCTCCAGGCCCGGCTGGAGGCCTTCCTGGCCGCACGCGAGCTCTTCCCCGCCGAGTTGTCGGAGCTGGCCGAACGGGCCGAGCGCGAGGCCGGGCTCGACCCGGAGTCGGCCGAACGTTTCCTGACGCTCGCCGTCGACGCCTTCCGGCTGTCCACCACGCCGATCGACCGGGCCTGGTACGAGGAACTGGCCCGGGTGTCCGCGGTGGCCGCCGACATCGGCGGGGTGAGCGGTACGCACATCAACCACCTCACCCCTCGGGTGCTGGACATCGACCGGCTCTACCGGGAGATGGGACGGCGCGGGATCACCATGATCGACGAGATCCAGGGCCCGCCCCGCTGGGACGGTCCCGACGTACTGCTGCGCCAGACCTCGTTCCGGGCCCTGGAGGAGCAGCGGCGCTTCCGCGATGCCGACGGCGGCACCGGGACCGCCCCGCTGCGGGTGCGGTTCGGCGAGGTCGAGGCCCGGGGCATCGCCCTGACCGCGACCGGCCGAGCCCTGTACGACGACCTCATGGCCGAGACCGATCGCCGCTCCGAAGGGGAAGCGCCGACGGACCGCGCCGGCATCGCCCGCGAGGTGTGGACCGCGCGCTTCCCCCGCACCGAACGGGAACTGGCGCTGAACGGGCAGGCGTTCTTCACCTACCGGGCCGTCGCGGCCGACCGGCGACCCGCCGATCGACAACCCCCGGCGGACCTGGCCGGTCTCCTCGACCAGGGCTGGATCGACGCCGAACCGATCGTGTACGAGGACTTCCTGCCGCGCTCCGCCGCCGGCATCTTCCAATCCAATCTCACCGATGCCGGCACCCGGGACACCGCCCGCTCCGGCGCACACTACGACCGGCAGTGGCTGGCCGAGGTCATCGGGCGACCCGTGCACGATCCCGTCGACCTGTACGGGGCACAACAGCAGGCATCCCTGGCCGAGGCCCGCGCCGCCCTCGGCCTCGCGCCCGCCGCGCCGGCGTGACCCGCGGGCGCCGCACGAACCACCGCGCCCCCGCGCCCGTTGCCACCCCCGCCGTACCCGCCTTCGTCCCCGGCCGCTCGTCGTCCCCGGAGCCCAGCGCCTGCCGTCCCGATCCCGCAGGACGCACCCGCACGCCGCACGCGACCTTGCACCCGTCCCCGTCCCGGCCAGGAGCCCCGATGCCCGACTCCACCACCACTCTTCCCGACACCGACCGGCTGCGCGCCCGGGCGGAGGCGTGTCTGCATCGCTGTGGCGCCGTGCCCGGCCCCGACGCCGGCGACCTGACCGCGCGCACCCCGATCACCGGCGGCATCCTGCGCCGGCTTGCCTCCGCCACGCCGGAGCAGGTCACCGAGGCGGTCGGCGCCGCGCATCGTGCGTTCGGCGTCTGGCGCACGACGCCCGGGCCGGTACGCGGGGCGTTGGTCAAACGCCTGGGCGAACTGCTCGGGGAACACCACGAGGACCTGGCCGAACTGATCACCCTGGAGGCCGGGAAGATCCGGACCGAGGCGCGCGGCGAGGTGCAGGAGATGATCGACGTCTGCGACTTCGCCGTCGGGCTCTCCCGGCAGCTCTACGGGCGCACCATGCCCTCGGAGCGACCCGGGCACCGGCTGTCCGAGTCGTGGCACCCGTTGGGCGTGGTCGGTGTCGTCTCCGCCTTCAACTTCCCGGCGGCGGTGTGGTCGTGGAACACCGCGATCGCCCTGGTCTGTGGCGACGCCGTGGTATGGAAGCCGTCCGAACTGACCCCGCTCACCTCGCTGGCCTGCGCCGCGCTGCTCGACCGGGCCGTCGCCGACGTCGGCGCGCCGGCCGACCTGCATCGCCTGGTGCCGGGGCATCGTGCGGTCGGCGAGGTGCTGGTCGAGGATCCGCGGGTCGCGCTGGTGAGCGCGACCGGGTCGGTGCGAATGGGCCGCGAGATCGGCCCCCGGGTGGCCGCCCGGTTCGGTCGCTGCCTGCTCGAACTCGGCGGCAACAACGCGGTGATCGTCGCGCCGTCGGCCGACCTGGACCTCGCCGTGCGCGGCATCGTCTTCGCCGCGGCCGGCACCGCCGGACAGCGCTGCACCACGCTGCGCCGGGTGATCGTGCACGAGGACGTCGCGGACGTGCTCGTCGCGCGGCTGACCCGGGCGTACGCGGAGCTGGTGATCGGCGATCCGTTCGCGGACACCACCCTGGTCGGGCCGCTGATCGCCGCCGCGTCGGGGGAGGCGATGGCCGCGGCCCTGGAGCGGGCGCGGGCCGACGGCGGCGACGTGGTGGTCGGCGGCGAGCGGGTGCTCGGAGCGCAGGCGCCCGACGCGGTGTACGTGCGTCCTGCGATCGTGCGGATGCCCGGGCAGACCGAGATCGTGCGGGAGGAGACCTTCGCGCCCATCCTCTACGTGCTCACCTACCGCACGTTCGATCAGGCGATCGCCCTGAACAACGATGTGCCGCACGGGCTTTCGTCCGGCGTCTTCACCCGGGACCAGCGCGAGGCGGAACTGTTCCTGGCCGCGGACGGCTCCGATTGCGGGATCGCCAACGTCAACATCGGCACCTCCGGCGCCGAGATCGGTGGCGCGTTCGGCGGCGAGAAGGAGACCGGCGGCGGCCGGGAGTCCGGATCCGACGCGTGGCGCGCGTACATGCGCCGGGCGACCAACACGGTCAACTACTCCGACGAACTCCCGCTCGCCCAGGGGGTCGACTTCGGCTGAGACCGGCAGGGGCACGATCTCGGCGCCGGGCGGGAGGAGGCGCCCGGCGCGGATCCGGGCGGGCACCCGGACCGCGTGCGGGTGCGCTCAGCCGGGGCTGGAGCGGCCGTGGCGCCAGTAGCCGAAGAAGGCGATGTCCGACTTGGGGACCTTGCGCTCGTTCACCAGGTGCCCGCGCAGACCGGTCGGGAGGCCGTGCTCGCCCGCGGCCCACGTGTAGAACGGGCCCGTGGGCAGGGTCGCGGACTCGACGGCGCCCATGCCGACGCCGGTCCGGCGTCACCGTGCAGCGCGAACTCGATGTCGATCTCGTGCAGTTCGGGGCGGAACGCGCGGATCGTGTAGTTGCGCACCCAGGGTCGACGCGCCTTGGGCAGCAGCATCACCTCGGCCATCCACGCATTGTTGGAGAGCTTCGGCATGCGCAGCTCGTCCTGACCCTCGCGCGGGAAGAACAGTCGTACGCCCTTGTCGAACCCCGGATCGTGCAGATGCTCCAGTTCGGATCCGCCGAGCGTCAGACGCACGAAGTTGGGGCTGAGGCGCGTGTTCTCACGCACCGTCAGGGAGATCATCCGCCGCGTTTCCGGCAGTTGCACCTTCGGTAACATCTCTGCTCCTCGCTGTCGCAGCTTCGTCGGGGATCGGAGCGCAGCGGGCCGGGCCGGGCGCATCGGCGCGCATCGGTGTGCGCCCGCATCGGCCCCGGCCCGGCCGAATCCGGCCCGGCCATCGACCCCAAGCCCAGGTCACGGCCCAATTATGAGCAATTACTCACTGCGCGCGATACTCGCTTTTCGCACGCCGCCGCAGGGCTCGTCACGGCGCCGACCGGACGGCGACCACACCCCCGCGAGCAGCACGAACGCCCGCGTGCCGGGCCCACTCGCGCCCGCGTCCGGGGCGGGCTGCTCACTTTTCCGATCGGCTTTGATCGCCAGGCTCGGGCGCGGCACTAGGATCCGAACGGTTGATCGACAGACGGATCTGCACGGCCATGGCGGAAGGACGAGAATGTTCGCGACATCCCTGGGCGACGGAGCCGAGTTGCGGCCGCTGGAGCCCTGGCGGGCCGAGGAGTTCCTCGCCCACATGGACCGCGGGCGGGAGTACGTCGGCCGCCACATCGGGCTTTCCGACGCCACGGCCGACCTCGACTCCGCGCGGAACTGGCTCCAGTCCTACGCCGACAAGACCGCCGCCGACGCCGGCCGGTTGTACGGCATCTGGCTGGACGGGCTGCTGGTCGGCGGGGTGCTCTTCCGGGTCTTCGACGCGCCTGCGGGCAACTGCGAGGCGGGCTGCTGGCTCGAACCGGCCGCCGCCGGCCGGGGGCTGGTCACCCGTGCGGCAACGGTGATCATCGACTGGGCGATCCGAGAGCGCGGGATCCACCGGGTGGAGTGGCTGGTGTCCTCGGAGAACACCCCGAGCATCAACGTGGCCAAGCGCCTCGGCATGACCCGCGACGGCGTCCAGCGGCAGAACCACCTCTACCGAGGCGTGCGCCAGGACACCGAGATCTGGTCCGTCCTGGCCCCGGAATGGCTCGCCGTACGCGGCACCGCCTGACCCCCGCGTCGACGCACGGGCCGGCGTGCGGTTTCCCGGGAGCCTGCCGGCGGGTGCCCCGGGCCCGGAGGTCGGCTCGTGGTCGGGCCGGGGCGCGTGCCTGTGCCCAGGGCCTGTCGACAGACCGGGCGCGGGCGGGCCGCCGGAGGCTCAGTGCCCGCCGGACGTCCACCCCTGCCGGTGCAGGCGGTCGAATCCGTCCAGGAGCAGGTCCAGCGCGAACTCGAATTCGAACCGGTCGTCGCACCCCGCCCCGACGGTCGACGCCGGGTCGTGGGCCCGGGTCGTCGCCAGCTCCGCGATGTGCGGATACCGTTCCGCGACCTCCGGCGGCAGGGCCGCCGGTGCCGATCCGGGGGCCGGCGAGTCGTCGAACAGCTCCTGGGTGAAACCCAGCATGCGGCTGCCGAGGGCATGCATCACATGATGGGTGAGGTCCACGGAGAAGCCGCCGGCCCGGAACATCCCGATCATCGAGTCCATATAGGCGAGCAGGACCGGGGTCGGACTGTTGCGCGACTCGATCACCCGGTACGCCCAGCGATGCCGTAGCAGCGTCTCGCGCGCGGAGAGGATCCGCCGGCGGACCGCGCTCCTCCAGTCCGAGCCGGGGACGGGCGGCTCGACCTCGCCGACGACGACGTCCACCATGCCGTCCAGCAGCTCGTCCTTGTTGGCCACGTGCTTGTAGAGCGCCATCGGCACCACGCCCAGCTGCTGGGCGAGCCGGCGCATGCTGAGCGACTCGATCCCGACCTCGTCGGCGAGCGCCACCCCGGCCCGCAACACCCGATCCCGGCTCAACGGGACCCGGCGGGTGGTCTCCGACTGCCGAGCCGTCTCGACCATCTCCCTGCACCCCTTCGCCGACCGGTGTTCGCGCTTGACGAGTGTACGGCGTACGCCTACCTTGAACGCGAGGTGTACGCCGTACACCTCGACCCGGCGGGTCCGTCCGTGGGTCGATCCGTCCTGGAATGGAGTCCGGATGAAGCCGACCAGAGGGACCGCGATGATCGCCGGCGTGCTCTTCCTCGTCACCGAGGTGGCCGCGATCGCGGGGGTGCTGCTGTATCGCCCCGTCCTGACCGACTCGCGCTACGTCCTCGGGTCGGGCGCCGACGGTCGAGTCCTGGCGGGGGCGCTGTGCGAGATCGTGCTGGTGATCGCGATCATCGGCAGTGCGGTCACGCTGTACCCGGTCCTCAGGAAGCGGCACGAGGGAGCCGCTCTGGGCTACGTCTGCCTTCGGCTGCTCGAAGCCGCGGTCATCGTCGTCGGGATCGTCGCCACGGTGTCGATCGTGACGCTGCGCCGGGAGCGGGCGGGTGCCGGCGACGTCGACGCGGCCGTAATGGTCGCCGAGTCCCTGCTGGCGATCCACGACTGCACCTTCCTGTTCGGCCCCAACTTCATCCTGGGCGCGAACACGGTGATACTGGCGGCTCTGGTGTACGCCTTCCGACTCGTGCCGCGAACGATCGCCGTGTGCGGGCTGATCGGCGGGCCGCTGATCTGCGCCTCGGCGACGGCCGTGTTGTTCGGGCTCTACGAACAGGTCTCCGTGGTGGGGTCGATCGCAGCCGTCCCGGTCTTCGGGTGGGAAGTGGCGCTGGCCGTCCGGCTGATCGCGAAGGGCTTCGATGCGTCTCCCGTCGAGGCACGCCGACGGTTTTCGAGGCGCCGCCGGATGGCGGTGTCGGAATCGGTGTGATCACGATGCCGGGACCTGTTGCGGTTTCCGCGGCCGTGGCATGGCAGCATGCATCCTGACTGATCTGACGGTGCGTCACACAACTGGCGAGCCGGTCGGGGTCGGCGCGGAACGCACGAGCAGGACACGGTCGTCCGGCGTCGCGACGGAACGGGCAAAACCCGGGAGGTCGACGGCGTTCGGCGGACGGATATCATCGACGCAGTGATCAAGTTACCAATGGGTAAGGTGCTCAAGGGGCCTTGCCCGGTCGGCCGATACACGCCCCGGAAGGGACGTCCCACCGGAGGAGTCGAACGCCCATGCAGCTCGCAGGGATCGTGATCTCGCTGCTGATCAGCGTGATCGGGTTCGCCCTACTCGGGCGCACCGCCGCCTACATCTACTCGTTCGTCAAGCTCGGGCAGCCCGTGCGCGGCCGGACCAGCGCGGCCGGCACCCGTTTGCGCACGATGCTCACCGAGACGGTCGGGCACACCCGGATGCTCCGCTGGGGCATCGTCGGCGCCGCCCACTGGTTCGTCATGATCGGCTTCGGCGCGCTGATCCTGACCCTGGTCAACGCGTACGGACAGCTCTTCTCGCCCGAGTTCGCCCTGTGGGGTCTCGGACACTGGGACGTGTTCGAGGTCTTCACCGAGTTCATGGGCCTGATGACCATCGTCGGCATCCTCGTGCTGATCACGATCCGACAGCTCAGCCACCCGCGGCGGGCCGGGCGCAAGAGCCGGTTCGCCGGATCCCGGTTCGGCCAGGCCTACTTCGTCGAGTTCGTGGTCGGCTCGGTGGGCGTGTGCATCATGCTGCTCCGCGGCCTGGAGGGCGCGCTCGCCGGAGTCGACGCGTACGAGCCGGGCTACTGGGTGAGCTACCCCCTGGTGTCCGCGTTCGGAGGGCTCTCCGACGGCACGCTGGAGAACCTGATCTACCTCGTCGCGACGATCAAGATCGTCATCTCGATGACGTGGGCGATCACCATCGGCCTCAAGCCGAGCATGGGTGTGGCGTGGCATCGTTTTCTGGCGTTCTTCAACATCTACTTCAAGCGTGAGGCGGATGGTGGGGTTGCGTTGGGTGCGTTGCA